>NZ_CP022390.1:2652863-2984471 GCF_003076515.1 Alcaligenes aquatilis
CAACCATGGCTTCCCCGTCAGAGAAGCGACCCACCGTCATTTTCCCCAGCGACATATCAAGGTGGTTGACGACATCGACAGCAAGGCGAGGATTAGCCGTGCCGGTGAAGATCATGAATCGGTCTTGTGCCATGATGGGAGATAGATTTTGATGCAGGAAAAGCAAAGCTGTTGATCGAGACCCCTACAAGGAAACGACTCAACAGCTTTACATTATCGCAGGCTAGGCCTGAAAGGTGGCTGGGGAAGAAGGATTCGAACCTTCGCATGCTGGAATCAAAATCCAGTGCCTTAACCAGCTTGGCGATTCCCCAAATGCTTACTTAATCCAGTAGCGTAGCGGATGATCTTGCAATCCTGAACAAACCCAAGTTTGTTCGACCAGCAATTTACCACCACTTGTTTCTGCGCTACCAGAAAAATCTATTTTACTGCTATTTCGATCAATTTCAACCTGACCGATCTTGGCGCTTTGCTTGTCTCTGCATTCAACAAACAAACAAGAACCTGAGCCCGTCATTCTAGCATTCAATTTTAAACTTTGCAAACCCTGCTTTAAATTTTTTAAATCAGGGTAAAGACTGAATGCCACTGACTCCAGATTATTTCTACCAAAATAAGGATTATTATCCTTGGCTTGCCAGAATTTTTCTTGCCAATCAGTAAAGAACGTCATTGTGATGGGTTTTTCATCACGTGTCAAGCATTCGGAGCTAAATATTTTCCCCGTGGATATAAATTGCGGTGGACGGATAATGATGTAATCCCGGGGCGGCATCTGAATGGCTTGCAGTTGCTCGCCCACCCCTTGCGCAAAAGCAGCCTGTCCAAAGACAAAAACCGGCACATCAGCGCCCAGGGGCAAACCAATATCCATCAAGGCCTGACGGCTCAGGCCCAGGTTCCATAAACGGTTCAAGGCAATCAAGGTCGTGGCCGCATCGCTGGAGCCACCGCCCATCCCTGCTCCTGAAGGAATGTTCTTGATACAAGAGATGTCTACGCCTTGCCGGGTGCCTGTCGCTTGTTGCAGGGCGCGAGCGGCTTTGATCACCAGATCCTGTTCAGGCTCTACATCACTCAAGGTGCTGTGTGTCCGATGGATCTGCCCGTCGCTGCGTGGCACAAAGCTTAGGTAATCATTCAGATCGACGAAACGAAAGGCGGTTTGCAAAAAGTGATAGCCGTCTTCACGACGCCCGGTAACGTGCAAAAACAGATTGATCTTGGCCGGAGCCGGGACGTTGTAGAGCGCCATTACACAAACCTGCTCGGGCTTTACTGATCCACAACCAAACGCACGCTGATGGAGCGGTTGGCTTCGTGTCGATTCAATTGCAGCAAACGCGGGCCTTGTTCGTCGTAACGCGACAGCGTCACACGCCAGCCGGACTGCTCGAAACTGCTCAGCTTTTGTTGATCGTCTCTGCGCTCGCGTTGAACAGGGGCACTGCCCGTGCGGCCATGCAGCCAGTCACGCAAGCCTGCCACAGGAACGGGACTGCCCAAAACCTGTTCAACCAGGGCATCGGGATGGGAGGCAACTTCCTGACTGCCATCCGTGCGCTCCAGCAGGGCCTGACCTGGCAACACCCAGACACGCGCCAAGGTATTGCCCAAAGGATTGCTCAGGTCCAACATCAGCTTGCGACCATCATCGCGCCAGGAAAAGCCCCCCTGCACAGCCTCCACCTGGGAACTGGAGTGAGTCACGCTCAGCGCAAAGCGACCGGAACGAGACAAAGCGCTTGCCGCTTGGGACGCATCTGCTGCATTGCCAACATCGGGTTTGGGCGGTGTCGCACATGCGCTTAGCAAGGCAAACAGGACCAAGGCCCCTGCCCGGTTCCAGACTCGCTGTTTCAAGATACTCACGGCAGCGGTACTCCCAGACGCTTAATGGTTTCTTTCAACGTTCGGTTTTCGGCGTCCTTGCTCAGAGCAGCCCGAAATACCAGCATGGCATCATCACGACGGCCTTTTACCCACAGCACTTCACCCAGATGGGCGGCAACGTCAGCTTCAGGCAGGCGTTCGTAGGAGCGCTGCAAATACTCCAGTGCCGCTTGCAGATCACCCATACGGAACAGGTACCAACCTACGCTATCCAGAATATAGGGATTGTCCGGCTCCAGCTCCATCGCGCGTTCCAGCAAGTCCTGAGCCTCGTCCATGCGACGATTCTGATCCGCATAGGTGTAGCCCAAGGCGTTATACGCATTGGCATGGTCCGGGCGCAGTTCAATGACACGACGCATCAAGGCTTCAAACTTGTCGTGCTTGGCACGCTGCTCGTACAGCATGGCCAGGTTGTATTTGATCTCAGCGCTATCGGGCAACTCACGATCGGCGCGCTCCAGCACTTCCAGCGCCTGATCGGTACGACCGCTCTCTTGGTAAATAGAGGAATACGTCAAAGCCACGACGACCTGTTCACTCATATCGCGTGGACGAGAGTTTTCCAAGGTAAGACGTGCTTGCGGCAGATTCCCTTGGCGGGCTTGCAGGACGGCTTTATGAATCTGGGCCTGAAAACGCAGCGCCGGTTCTTCTATCAAATCCAATTGACGAATCGCCTCGTTCATATCGCCTTGGGCTTCAGCGATTTGCACCAACGACAAACGCGCTTCGGAAATACTGGCCAAGGCGGTGTTAACGGCATCGTTCAAGGACTGGCGTCGCTGCTGCTGAACCGCAATATATTGCTCCAGCAATTTACGGGCTTGGTCATACTCTTTGGCACGAATATGAATTTCAGCCTGGGTATACAACAGATCAAAATCTTCGGGATTGGCACGCTGCAAGGCCCCCACAATAGCCTGGGCTTCGCCAAACTGCTGGCGCTCAACCAGACGGTTGGCCAGCAATAGTTGCAGCTTGCGGCTGTCCGGGTTGTCTCGCACAAAAACGCGGGCACTTTGCAAAGCAGCCGAAGGATCAACTTTGATACCGTATTCCAGCACGCGCTGCGCGGCCGCTTCAGAATGTGGGTCCAGTTTCAGGGCTTCACGCGCTTCACGTTCCGCACGGTTCACATCACCGGCACTCCAGGCGGTGTCTGCCAAAGCCAGACGAGCGATAGGCAAGGAACGTACGGGCTGCTGCAAGGCCTTGTCCAGCACTTCCAGCGCTAGACGACGATCCACCATTTTGCTGACCATGCTCATGGCCTGCACCACGGCTTGCTCTTTATCCTGGGCACGGGAGATACGCAGCCACAAGGCATCGGCCAAACCTTCAGTCTGACCGCTGGAGGCTTCCAGCGCCAGGGCCGTCGCTTTGGCTTCGGGATCGTTGGGGGCCAGCAAAGCCCATTCTTTGGCCGCACGCAGCGCACGGCCTAAATCACGATCGGCCATGGCGTACTGAAAGGCACTTTGAGCCAGGCGCGGATCGCTGGTATCTCTTGCCAAAGCAAGAAACGTCTGGCTGGCAATATCATATTCACCGCGCGTCGCGGCGATCTCAGCAACCAAAATGCGATACAGAATATCCGGGGTCAAACCGACCAAGGGCAATTGCCCACTACGCAAACGGATGGTGTCTGCTGGCGGCTCCGCCTTGAGGATGGGAAGAGAGGTTTGTGCTTGCGCCGAAACCGCTGCAAGCAACGACATCAGGCCCAGCTTTAGTGCTAAGGTCAGAGCATTCATCCAGAAAAACCCGTGCCCTGATACGCGCGAGAAAACGCCCGATGGCACAATAAAGGAATCAGATTTGTTGATGGTATCACCCCCCCATGCCTGAACTGCCAGAAGTTGAAACAACTCGTCGCGGAATTGCGACGCTTATCCAGGGAAAAAATGTCCGACAATTCCTGGTTCACGAGCCTCGTCTGCGCTGGCCCGTGCCTGCCTGTTTACCGCAATGGATTGAAGGCCAGGCCGTCAACAATTGCACGCGTCGAGGCAAATACTTGTTGTTGCATTTTGAACAAGGCGTCCAGATCATCCATTTAGGCATGTCCGGCTCCTTGCGTCGTGTGGATCAGAACGAAGAACGCCGCAAACATGATCATGCGGAATGGATTTTTGATCAGGCCCGCTTCCTGCTGCACGACCCACGACGGTTTGGTGCGATATTATGGCACGCCCATAGGGACGGCCCTCTGGAAAACCACCCTTTACTACGTACTTTAGGGATCGAACCGTTTGATCCCTTGTTCACCCCGCAATACCTGCACCGCTACTTGCAAGGACGACGCATCGCCATCAAGCAAGCTCTACTGGGCGGCAAGATTGTGGTGGGGGTAGGCAATATTTATGCGTCCGAGTCCCTGTTCCTGGCCGGTATTCACCCCGAACTGCCTGCCGGTGAGGTCTCCTTGCATCGCTGCGAAAAACTGCATTCGGCCATCTTGAGCACCTTGCAATCTGCTCTGGACTCAGGCGGCAGCACCTTGCGCGATTACGTCAACGCCAGTGGCGAACCGGGTGCCTACTTCGATATTCACGCCAATGTGTATGAGCGTGTGGGCAAACCCTGCACTCGCTGCCAACAGCCTATCAAACGGATAGTCCAAGGCCAACGCGCAACGTATTACTGCTCGCGCTGCCAGCGCCGCTAAGCCTCCTCTCCCCCCTCTCTAAAACACCTGATGCCCAATAAGGCAGGCAGGCGCTCGTCTGCCTGTTTCCCATTAAGCCTGCCCTATTCAGGTATTCACCTATATCTAACTGATTCACCATAAACTAATCTGACACTATCCCTATCGACTGTGGAGTCATTTTCATGAGCAAGTCCTTCGCCTCGCATAACGACCTGGAAGACAAAGTCGTTGCCTTTGAAAAACTGTCCGACAACGCCTACGCCTATACGGCTGAAGGTGATCCCAACACGGGCATCATCATTGGTGACGAGGCCATTATGGTGATCGACACCCAGGCCACGCCTGTCATGGCTGAAGACGTGATTCGCCGCATCCGTGAAGTCAGCGACAAGCCCATCAAGTATGTCTTGCTGTCGCACTACCACGCCGTACGTGTGTTGGGCGCCTCGGCCTACGACGCCCAGGAAATCCTGGCCAGCCGCGACACCTACGACTTGATTGTGGAGCGCGGCGAGCAAGACAAGGCCAGCGAAATTGGCCGCTTCCCCCGCTTGTTCCGCAATGCCGAGTCCATTCCCCCCGGCCTGACCTGGCCCACCATGACCTTTGAAGGTCACATGACGGTAGAACTGGGCAATCTGGAAGTACACCTGATGCAAGTGGGCCGTGGCCACACCAAGGGCGACACCATTGCCTGGCTGCCCAAGCAGAAAATCCTGTTCGCCGGTGACCTGGTTGAATACCAATCCACCCCTTACGCCGGCGACTGCTACTTCCGCGAATGGCCCCGCACACTGGATCGCCTGGGCGAGTTCAACGCTGAACAAATGGTGCCAGGCCGTGGCCCGGCACTGAAAAATGCCACCGAGGTGCGTCAGGCGCTGGCCGGCACACGCGCATTTTTGACAGACCTGTACGCCAGCGTGCAGCAAGGCGCGGCAGCCGGTAAAGATCTAAAGACCATTTACCGCGAAACCTACGATTTCATGAAGCCTCGCTACGCAGACTGGGTCATTTTTGATCACTGCATGCCCTTTGACGTGTCCCGTGCCTACGACGAAGTCAACGGTCACGAAGACCCACGCATCTGGACTGCCGAGCGCGATCTGGAAATGTGGAAACAGCTCGAAGGTCAGTAAGACGCAAGGCCAGGGAGAAAGAAAATGGGAGACATTAATTACCAGACCCTGGAGCTGACGCAAGCGCCCCCACCGGCTACCCATGCCCGCCACCCGGTGGTGGTGGTGGGTGCTGGCCCGGTGGGGCTGACCATGGCTCTGGATCTGGCGGCCAAAGGCCACCAGGTCGTGATTCTGGACGACGACACCAGTCTGTCCAAGGGATCACGGGCCATTTGCTTTGCCAAACGCACTCTGGATATCTGGGACCGATTGGGCGTGGGCTCACGCATGATGGACAAAGGCGTGTCCTGGAATGTGGGCAAGGTTTTTTTCCGCAACCAGGAAGTCTGGAGCTTTAATCTGCGGCCCGAAGAAGGCCACCAGCGCCCTGCCTTTATCAATTTGCAGCAGTACTACTGCGAAGGCTATCTATACGAGGCCGTCTGCGCCCAGCCCCTGATCGAGCTGCGTTCCGGCCATAAAGTGCTGAACGTGGTGAACCAGGCAGAAGGCGTGCATCTGGACGTAGAAACCCAGCAAGGCAATTACACCCTGGAAGCAGAATGGCTGCTGGCCTGCGACGGCTCGCGCTCGGCCATTCGCCGTGCCTTGGGTGAAAGCAGCAGCGGACGCGTGTTCAAAGACCGCTTCCTGATTGCCGATGTACGCATGCAGGCCGACTTCCCCGCTGAACGCTGGTTCTGGTTTGACCCGCCTTTCCATCCCAATCAATCTGTTCTGCTGCACAGCCAGCCGGACAATGTCTGGCGCATCGACTTCCAATTGGGCTGGGATGCCGACCCGGTTGAGGCCGTCAAACCCGAAAACGTGCTGCCCCGCATTCGCGCTCTCCTGGGGGCCGACGCTCCCTTTGAGCTGGAATGGGTCAGCATTTACACCTTTGCCTGCGAGCGCATGGAACGCTTCCGCCATGGCCGTATTCTGTTTGCCGGGGACTCGGCCCACCGTGTCTCGCCTTTTGGTGCACGCGGCGCCAATAGCGGTATCCAGGACGCCGACAATCTAGCCTGGAAGCTGAATCTGGTTCTGAATGCCCAGGCTCCCGACAGCCTGCTGGACAGCTATAGCCATGAACGTGAACTGGCCGCGGACGAGAACATCCGCCACTCCAGCCGTTCAACCGATTTCATTACTCCTAAAAGCGAAGTCAGCCGCCTGTTCCGTGATGCGGCCCTGATCCTGGCACGTCGCCACGCCTTTGCCCGTGTACTGGTCAATAGCGGCCGCCTGTCTTTGCCCAGCGCCTATCCGGACAGCCCCTTGAATACGGCTGACACACACGAGTTTTCTGCAAGTGCCACCGCGCTAGGCGCCTGCGTGCCCGATGCACCTGTTCAAAAGAACGGTCAGGACGACTGGTGGCTCGCTCAATTAGGAGCCGGTTTCACCCTGCTGGAGTTTGGCGAAGGCCAGGTCAAACAACCTGAAGCAATCGAGGAACTGGTCGCCCAAGGGCTGTTGACCCGCCTGCGCGTCTGGCCCGCAGGCACTAGCGCAGCCCTGGCCCAAGGCGGCATCATCGACAGCCAGGATATGCTGCGCCAGCGTTACGACGCTCAGCCCGGTTCCTGCTATCTGATCCGCCCTGATCAACACCTGTGCGCCCGCTGGCGTCATCTGGACGGGCAAGCTGTCCAGACTGCCATACACAAAGCCTGTGGCCATTTCCTGGAGAGTGCTTCATGTCTACACTGAATACCGATACCCCCCTGGAACGGGCTGACGATTTCTACCAAATGTTGATCGATGCCCACCAAGGCCTGAGCACGGCACAAAGTCATGCCATGAATGCCGCTTTGGTACTTTTGCTGTGCAATCATGTCGGCTCGCTGGATGTGATCAAGCAAGCCTTGGATGCCGCCCGCCAGACCTGCCTGGAGCAGGCTGCCTGAATCTGGAGACCCCTAATGAGCTCGTTGAACTATCAGATTGGTTTTGGTAACGCTTTTGCCACCGAGGCGCTGCCCGGTGCGCTGCCCATTGGACGCAATTCGCCCCAAAAGTGTCCGTATGGCTTGTATGCCGAGCAGTTGTCCGGCACAGCCTTTACCGCGCCGCGTGCCGACAACCGCCGCTCCTGGCTGTACCGCATTCGCCCCAGCGCCAAGCAAGGGGCATTTACGGCCTTTGAAGGCGCTCCTTATTGGAATGAAGACTTCGGACAAGGCCCGGCCAACCCCAACCGTTTGCGCTGGAACCCGCTGAATCTACCCGGCAAGCCAACCGATTTTCTGGCCGGCGTCCATACCTGGGCAGGCAATGGCAGCAGTGATTCGCAAAGCGGCATTGCCATCCATCTGTACGCCATCAACCAGTCCATGGGACGGCGCGTGTTCTATAACGCCGACGCCGAAATGATGTTCGTGCCTGAGCAGGGTCGCCTGCGTCTGGTCAGCGAACTGGGCATCATGGAAATCGAGCCTTGCGAGATTGCCGTCATGCCGCGTGGCGTACGCTTCAAGGTCGAGTTGCTGGACGACGTGGCACGCGGTTATCTGCTGGAAAACTTCGGTGCTCCCCTGCGTTTACCTGAACTGGGCCCGATCGGCTCTAACGGCCTGGCCAATGCCCGTGACTTCAAGACACCCGTGGCCTGGTATGAGGACGTGAACGAGCCTCATGAGCTGGTCACCAAATTCACAGGCGGCTTCTGGGTTGCCCAACTGACGCACTCACCGTTGGATGTGGTGGCCTGGCATGGCACGCACGCCCCCTACAAATACGATTTACGCGACTTTAACGTGATCGGCTCGATCAGCTATGATCACCCCGACCCGTGCATTTTCAGCGTACTGACCTCGCCCTCCGACACCCCCGGCACGGCCAACCTGGACTTCGCCATTTTCCCGCCACGCATTCTGGCCATGGAAAACACCTTCCGCCCACCGTGGTTCCACCGTAACTTCGCCAGCGAATTCATGGGACTGATACACGGTGTGTACGATGCCAAGGCCGACGGCTTTGCACCGGGCGGCTCCAGCCTGCACAATTGCATGAGCCCGCATGGCCCCGACGCCAACACCTTTGACAAGGCCAGCTCTGCGGACCTGAGCAAGGCGGACTATCTGCGCGGTACCATGGCCTTTATGTTCGAGACACGCAAAGTTATCCGCCCCTCGCCACAGGCCTTGCAAAGCGGCAGTCTGCAAGCCAATTACGATGCCGTCTGGGACGGACTGGAAAAACACTTCTCTACGGAACAAAAGGCATGACCCGACCTTATCTGAATGACACTCACGACCCCAAGCTGCAAAGCTGGGTGCCCGGCGCGAACGAGGCCGATAACGGTTTCCCCATCCAGAACCTGCCCTTTGCCGTGGCCCGTCGCCGTGACAGTCAGGAGGACTTTCGCGTCATGGTGGCCATTGGCCCTTACGCGCTGGACCTGGGGCTGTTGGCCAGCGATACTCCCTGGCACGGCCAAGCCGCCGACGCCTTGGCCGCTTGCGTCAAACCTGCACTCAATGAGCTGATGGCCTTGGGCCAGGAATACTGGAGCGCGCTACGTGCGGCCTTGTCGCATGACCTGCGCCAGGGTGCTTCGGCCGAGTCGCGCCTGCGCCCCATGCTGATCGAGCGCAGCAAGCTGGAATACGCCCTGCCCGCCCAAATTGGCGACTACACCGATTTCTACATTTCCGTGCACCACGCAACGGCGATAGGAAAACAGTTCCGCCCCGATGCGCCCTTGCTGCCCAACTACAAGTGGGTCCCGATTGGCTACCACGGTCGCGCCTCCAGCATCGGCGTATCCGGCCAGCAGTTCCCACGTCCTGTCGGCCAGACCCGCCCACCCGAGGGGCAGGAGCAGCCCAACTTTGGTCCTTGCCAACGCCTGGACTTCGAGCTGGAAATGGGCATTCTGATTGGCAAAGGCAACGAAGCGGGTCACCGTATCCCTATCGCTCAGGCAGACGAGCACGTTTTTGGTCTGTGCCTGTTCAATGACTGGTCGGCCCGCGATCTGCAGGCTTGGGAATACCAACCTTTGGGCCCTTTCCTGGCCAAGAACTTTGCCTCGACGATCTCCCCTTGGGTGGTGACGCTGGAAGCCCTGGCTCCCTTCCGTCGCCCATTCAACCGCCCCGAGTCCGATCCTCAGCCTCTGCCCTATTTGCAGGATCAGGCCAACCAAGAAAGTGGCGTTCTGGACGTGGAACTGGAGGTGTACCTGAGCACCGAGCAGTCTCGTCAGCAAAAGAAAGATCCGGCCTTACTCTCGCGCAGCAACTTCAAGGAAGCCTATTGGACCGTGGCCCAACTGGTCGCCCACCACAGCGTCAACGGCTGCAATCTGCAAACCGGCGACCTGCTGGGTACCGGCACCTTGTCCGGCCCAGCCAAAGGTCAGGAAGGCTCTTTACTGGAGATGAACCAGGGCGGTAAAAACCCCATTGATCTGCCTTGGGGCGAACAACGCAAGTTCCTGGAAGATCAGGACGAGATCATCTTGAAGGGCCAGTGCCGTCAAGAGGGCTACCCGACCCTGTCTTTCGGTGAGTGCGCCGGACGCGTATTGCCTGCCATACCTTAAGCACAGGCGGTCCATGCCTGCCAAGGTCTGATTGGCAAGAGACGCTTGCTTGTGAACGACACCCCGAAGCCCGCATCTGGCTTCGGGGTGTTTTTACGTACCAGCTCTCAAAAACAGGACTCGTTAAAATGACAAAGGGGACTTGACGTCCCCTTTTGCAGATTAAAAACCACTAAGCAGGCAATTGCTTGCGTCTGGCCCAAGACCACAGGATATAAAACAGCCCACAGCCGTACAACCCTAAAACAGCACCGGAGGCCAGCACTTGGCTAATGAAATGGTAGCCCTGCATAATGCGCAAAAAACCAAACAGCAAACCTGCGCTGATACCCAGCACAAAGCCCCCGATGGCCAACTTGCGGCACCCTATCATGAGGCCTACAAAAAACAGGGACAAGAGCACAAAGCCAGATGCGGCATGGGCACTGGGCAAGGCATTGCCCGCCTGCGCCCAAGAGTGCGCCCAAAAATAGTCAGGCATGGATTCTGTACCACCAAACATGGCCAAATTAAAGGGACGCGGCATAGCGGTCAGATGTTTCAGCACACCCACTAACAAGGGGCCACTGCCCATGAAGAAAGCCGCCCCCGCCCAAGCCAATTGGCGGCACGAGCCCTTGGGCTGGCGCCAAGCCACCATCGTCCATATGACTGCACCGCCAAAAGGGACGAACCACACCAGTCTGCGCCCGAACAAATCCACAAAAGGCTGCAGACGCCAGGAGAAGTCCTGGACTTGCGAATCATAGAAATAGGCGCTGAGTGACAGATCCGTTGCCGAACCCATCGTCACTGCCGCGACGATTCCCAAAACCGTAAACAAGACGGCACTGGCAACGATATAAGGACGAAAAAACATCTACACACCAAGTAACTTCGGTCAGTCGGGCAATACCTTACCGGGGTTCATGATTCCCAAAGGATCCAGCGCCGTCTTGATTTGCTTCATCAAGGCCAGGGAAACGGGATCTTTATAACGTGGCAGCAGTTGGCGCTTGAGTTGACCCACACCATGCTCGGCGCTGATCGAACCATTGAAGCGGTGCACGCTGTCATGTACCAGGGCGTAAATCTCGTCCTGGCGCTTTAACAGCTCTTGTTCCGTGAAAGCCGTCCCACGCGCCACGTTGTAGTGCAAGTTGCCGTCGCCCAAATGCCCGAACGTTACGTTTTCCAGACCGGGGAAGGCTTCCTGCAAGGCCTTGTCCGTCTCATGCACAAATTGGGACATCACAGACACGGGAAGGGAAACATCATGCTTGATGCTTTTGCCATAGGTTTTTTCAGCCAGCGGAATGCTTTCACGCAAGTGCCAGAGCGCTTTGCTTTGTGCAATGGTCTCGGCAATGACGGCGTCTTGCACCAAGTCTTGCTCCAGGGCCTGACCGATCACGCTTTCAAAGCGCTCGCGGGCATGCTCCAGGCTCTCGCTGTCGGACAGCTCCAGCAAGGCATACCAGGCCGCTTTTTCTGCCGGGCCCTGGAAAGGCATGCGTTGATCAGGGTAGCAATGCAGCACGGCTTGCAGGCAATTGCCTGCAATCAGCTCAAAGCCGGTCAAGGAAGCGGCCAGACCCTGACGGGCCAGCGCCAACACTTGTATGGCATCTTCAATGGTGTTCAGCGCCAGCAAGGCGGTACATGCCGCTACTGGCTGGGGATAGAGCTTGATGGTGGCGGCGGTGATGATGCCCAGGGTACCTTCGCTACCAATGAACAGGTTGCGCAGGTCGTAGCCGGTATTGTCTTTACGCAAGCCAAGCAGACCATGCAGGATCTCGCCCTGGGCCGTCACGACCTCCAGCCCCAAAGTCAGGTCACGAGCATTACCGTAACGCAGAACCTGTGTACCACCCGCATTGGTGGCCAGATTGCCACCAATGGTGCAACTGCCTTCTGCGGCCAGACTTAAGGGAAACAGGCGCTGATGGTCGCGAGCAGCTTGCTGCACGTTTTGCAAAATGCAGCCTGCTTCCACCACCATGGTGTCGTTTTCCGTATCCACACTGCGAATCTTGTTCAAGCGCTCCAAAGACAGCACTAGTGCTGTCGCGCTATTGTCCGGCGTCGCCCCCCCACACAAGCCGGTATTGCCGCCTTGAGGGACGATGGGCACACGATGCTCGGCGCATAGACGCACGACCTGGGCCACTTCTTGCGTCGTTGCAGGCCGGGCCACCGCCAAAGCAGTACCGATATAGCGTCCACGCCAATCTTCCAGGTACTGCTGCATGGATTGTCCCGTCAGCACGTGCTGCTGACCAATACGCTGTTCAAGTTCGTTCAGAAAAGTCATGACCCAAGCCACTCAAGAAAAACAATCAGGCGCTCTTGCTGTCGCGCTACAGCTCTTAATGGTAACTCACGAAAGCCGGGGACATTCGCGCTAAACTGCTTTCTTTGTTTATCCCCTTCAGGACGCGACGTGACCCAACTTCCTGCCCTACCGACTGCCGTATTCAAAGCCTACGATATTCGAGGCACGGTCCCCGAACAACTGAATCCTGACTTTGCCTACCAGCTCGGCCTGGCGTTGGCCGCCTCTGCCCGTGAACAAGCCGTCCAAACCTTAGTCGTGGGCTATGACGGCCGTCACAGCAGCCCGGCCTTGTCTCAAGCCCTGCAAAAAGGCATTCAGGCCGGTGGGGTCAATACCGTAGATCTGGGCATGGTTCCTACTCCCATCGTCTATTTTGCGGCCAATGTGCTGGAAACCGGCTCGGGCGTGGCCATCACGGGCAGCCATAATCCGTCCAACTACAACGGCTTCAAGATGATGATGGCTGGCAAAACCTTGCACGGCCAGGACATCCAGAGCCTGATGAAGCGCATGCAAGCCGGTATTGAACCAACGGCTCAGGCAGGCACGGGCGAGAAAAAGGACTTGCTGGGCCAATATGTCAACACGATCGCTGAACGTGTCAAACTGGCCCGTCCCATGAAAATTGCCCTGGACTGTGGCAACGGCGTGGGTGGCGTTGTGGCCGCCCGCCTGTTCAAAGCTCTGGGCTGCGACGTGGATATGCTGTTTGAAGAGGTAGATGGCAGCTTCCCCAACCACCACCCTGACCCGGCCGAGCCGCACAATCTGCAAGACCTGATCGCCCATGTTCAAAACACGAACTGCGAAGTGGGCCTGGCCTTTGACGGCGATGCCGACCGCCTGGGTGTGGTGACACGCTCCGGTCAGATCATCTGGCCCGACCGTCAATTGATTCTGTACGCACGCGACATTTTGCAGCGTGAACCCGGCTCCACCATTATTTTTGACGTGAAATGCAGCCGCCACGTTGCCCTGGAAATTGCCAAGGCCGGTGGTGAACCTTTGATGTGGCAAACCGGCCATTCGCTGATCAAGGCCAAACTGGCCGAGACAGGCGCTCCTTTAGCTGGCGAGATGAGCGGCCACGTGTTCTTCAAGGAAGGCTGGTACGGCTTTGACGATGGCCTGTATACCGGCGCACGCCTTCTAGCGATTCTTTCACGCGGCGACAACCCGACGGCAGAGCTGGAAGCCTTGCCACAAGACCTGTCTACACCGGAGCTGAAGCTGCCTCTGGCCGAGGGCGAGCCGCATGCCTTGATTGCCCGCCTGCAAAAAGAAGGCCGTTTCCCCAGTTCCAATCAACTCAATACGATTGATGGTGTACGTGCCGAGTACCCGGATGGCTTCGGCCTGGCTCGTGCCTCCAACACCACACCGGTCATTGTGCTGCGCTTTGAAGCGCAGTCCCAAGAGGCGCTGGATCGAATTCAGGGTGAATTCCGCGCGGCACTGCTGGCCTTGAAGCCGGATGCTGCTTTGCCTTTCTAAGCTTGCTGCCCCCCAAGGGGGCACTTTTTACCGGGGGCGACTAGCCTTGAGGCGGCCCGGCGGTAAAAAAAGAACTGAACTGTCTCTGAAACCGTGGATTCAACCCCAAGTCACAGCAAACAGTTCAGCCCGTTTTTTATGCCTTGGCCCAGAACCAAGGCAGTCCAAGTCTTAACGACTCAAGTACTGATACAAATTCAGATGAGCCGCACTGATGCGGTCAATATCAAAAGCCTCTTGCGCCAAGCGGCGGCTTTCCGCCCCCATGGCTTGTCGCTTGGCCGTATCCTCGCCCAGTTCCATCACGGCTGCCGCCAGGGCCTGTGCATTACGCACTGGTACCAGCATACCCGTTACTCCAGGCTCAATGGCATCCCGACAACCGGGCACATCAGTCGTCACCACCGCCCGCCCGCAAGCCGCAGCTTCCACCAAGGATTTAGGCAAACCTTCACGATAGGACGGCAGCACGGCAATGTGCGATTGAGCGTACAACTGCGCAATATCGCTACGTTCACCCAGGCACTGCACCACACCCTGCTTTTGCCAGCTCTGCCACTCCTGCTCGCTGATACTGGCGGGGTTGCCGGGATCCGGGCTGCCCGCCAATACCCATTTCACCGGGCTGCCTTGAGCAGCACTGATACGTGCTGCTTCAACGAACTCTCGTACCCCCTTGTCCACCAATAGGCGCGACACCATCAAAGCGACGGGGGGGCCTTCTGGCTCTGGCACCGCCTGAAACTCGTTCAGATCTACGCCGGAACCACGAATCAGGACACACTGATCGCGTTTGACCACACGATCCTCCAGCAAGACATCACGGTCATTGCTGTTCTGGAAAATCACTCGGCTATTGGGATGTCCCAGAGCAATGCGATAAAGCTGCAGAGCAATCCAGCGCACGGGATCAAATGATTTGTCGCGCTTGGTAAATACATAACCCAAGCCAGATACGGCAGCCAGAAAACCCGGCACACCGGCCAGCCGCGCAGCAATACCGCCGTACAAAACAGGTTTGATGGTGACCGCGTGTACCAGTTCGGGGCGCTCCCGACGAAACAGACGCCACAAGGCCCAGATGGTTTGCAATTCTTGCAAGGGATTGGTTCCGCTACGCGTCATGGGCAAAGCATGATGGTGCAAGCCGTGACGCTCGATCTGGGCGACTGCCGGGCCATCCATGGTGGCCACATGCACGTCATAGCCTTCACGCTGCGCGGCTTGCGCCAAAGGCAAACGGTGTGACAGGAAAAAAGCGGGGTTATTGACCACGAACATCAGCATGCGTGTTTTCTTGCTGGAATCGTCCGTCAACACATTCAAGGCTTGCCGACTACGCTTGCGTTTGGGCGGATACTGCGCTGTCAGTGTCTTCCAGGCCTGTGTGTAGTTCTTGACCATGCCTTCCAGAGAAAACAGACGGGCAACCCGTTCACGGGCATGCTCGTGGCGAGCCTGCCAGGAAGGCGCACCCAGCTCATCAACCGCACTATTGATGGCACCAGCCAAGGCTTCGGCATTACTGGGAGGCACAATCCAGCCCTCATTGCCCACGATCAAGGCAGCATCGCCCACATCGGTAACGACATTGGACACACCGGCAGCCATGGCTTCACATACCACGTTCGGAAAGCCCTCCGCCGAGCTTGACAGTACATGCACGTCCAGCGCATTCATCAAGCGGGGTACGTCGGTGCGTCGCCCCATCAGGATGACGCTCTCGCGAAGTTGATGCTGATCCAGCAAGCGCATCAAGGTTTCGTTATCGCTGTCCATACCGTCACCAATCAGCAAGCAACGCAAGCCAGGATGACGATGCAGACTACGGGCTAAAGCAGCCAGCAAATTAGGGTGGTCTTTCAGTGGATTCCAGCGGGCCACACTACCGATAACAGGCGTATCCAGTGACAACCCCAATTCATCACGTACTTCCTCGCGTGCTTGCTGATCGGGGTGCCAACGGCTCAGGTCGTAGCCATTGGGGATTACCTTCATGATGTCGGCGCGATAACCCCATTGCTTATGGCGTCGGGCAGCGTTTTCTGCGCAGGACACAATCAGGTTAGGGATAAAGCGTGACAAACGGGCACACAACCAGGCCACCATACGGGCCTTCGGGCTGCCTTGATACAGATTCGCGCCGGAGTTGCGAATACCCCAGGACACTGCGGGAATGCCAACCAGTCGGGCGGCGGCGCCACCAATCAGGTCGGAGTGATACATCCAGGTCTGCACCACATCGGGCTGCACCTCACGCAACACGCGTGTCAAGGATCGCAAGCCCTTCAAAAAGCCCAGCGGCGAGTGCATATGCAGGCAGTACAAAGGAATGTCAGCAGCACGCAATTGCGGTCCAAAAACATCCTCCTCGCCCAGAGAAATCACAATATGTTCGGTATCTTGGCCAGGAGCCGTCACCAGACGGAACAAGACCGTCTCTGCCCCGCCCTGCCCCAGTCCCGCAATAATGTGCACGACACGCAAAGGCGGCGTTGTTTTCTCCAGCGCGCCATCCACGGCGTTTGTTTCCTGATTCAACGACCTTGGCTGCAATGCACTCATGCTTTGGCTCCTTCTTCTATACCGCCACGGGCGGCCTGAAAGACCTGGTCCCAGTTACGCAAAACCTGCTCTAGCTCATAACGCTGGCGCACCGCTGCAGCGGCACGTCGGCCCAATACACCCCGAAACACGCCATCACCCATCAATTCGGCCAGGGCAGCGGTCAAGGCGCCTTCGTCCCCCACCGGAACCAACAAGGCGTCTTTGCCATCGGAGCTGATCTCGCGCGGGCCGCTGGGGCAATCAACCGTCACGGTGGGCAAGCCCATCGCCATGGCCTCCAGCAGCACGTTCGGGAAACCTTCCACTTCCGAAGTCATAACAAAAGCATGGGAGCGCGCCATTTCCTGCCAGGGCTGGGCCGTTTTTCCAGCCAGCTCGATACGGTCAGCAGCACCGGACATGGCAATCTGCTGCACCAATTGGGCCCGCTGCGGACCATCGCCCCAGATTTTCAATTTCCATTCGGGGTACTCGGCAGCCAGTCCTGCAAACACGCGGATCAAAACATCAAAGCGCTTGGAAGGCACCAGACGCCCCATCGCCATCAAGGTGCAGTGTCGGTTCTCTTCTACCCTTACCTCGCGTTGCACGGCATCCAAAGCCTGCGGCAAAGGGTTGGGCACGACCATGACCTGTTTCATGCCCGGCACCATGGCCTGAAACGCCGCGACACTGGCTCGGGTCTGAACGGTGACCACCTGAGCCTTGGGATACAGACGACGGCGCAGACTTTGCAACAGCTTGCCCGCACTGCTGCTAAAGGCCGGGTTGGTACGCTCGCCCACCACAATAGGCACGCCCATGCCGCCCAGTCCCAGCAAAACATTGATATTCACATTGGTCAGAAACGACACAATGACATCGGGCTGTTTTTCACGCACCAACTTGCGCATGGCGCGCAGCTTGGTCAAAGGTTTAGGCAGCCAACTGCCACGCATGCGGTGGGCCAACCACACCAGCTCCACCTTGGAGTCGATAGGGTAAAAGGCACTGCCCCCACCGCTGTAGGTCGGCACCAGGGTGACCTGATCGCCTCGCAGCCCCCAGGCATTGGCCAATGTAGAAGCGACACGCTCGGCACCGCCTGCGTTCAGGGAGCTGACGAAAAACAGAATATTCACTGGGCCTCCATGGGCTCATCGACCGGGTAGTTTGAGCCTGCTGGCACTAAGAAAAGCGCCATTTTAAGGCCGACGCCAACACTGTTCCAACACTTGCTGCCACAGCGCCAGAACGCGGGCCGAGGAAAAGCGGTCGCGCACATCTATGGCACGACGCGCCAACCTCTGGCGTTTGTCCTCGTTGGACATCAGATCGGATAAATGGGCGGCCAGCGCTTCCACATCTTCGACCGGACGTACCAAGACACCGTCGATATTGGCGCGAATGATCTCACGCGGGCCGGTGTCGCAATCAAAGGCTACCGCCGTCAAACCACTGGCCATCGCTTCCAACAAACTGTTGGACAAGCCTTCCATTCGGGAACTGAGCACATACAGATCAGACTGCTCGTACCAGTCCGCCATATTGCCGACCCGACCGGGCAGCGCAATCCGCTCTTGCAGCTCCAGCTCTTCAATACGTGCTTCCAAAGGAGCGCGCTGCTCGCCTTCGCCCAGAATCACCAAATCCCAATCGGGGAAATAGTTGGACAGCATGGCAAACGATTCAATCAGGGTGTCAAACCCCTTGACCGGGTGCAGTCGCCCTACGGCCAATAAGCGTTTACGCCCTTTTGGCAGCTCGGGCACGGGCACAACAGGTTCGGTGCTGTCCATAGGCCAACGCACGGCATTGGGGATCACCTGCACCTGACTGCCGGGCACATGCTCGCGCAGCCAGTCTGCCGTACCGGCAGTCAGGGCAATCACCGCATGGGCTTGGGGATAAGTACGCAAACGGGCCTTTTGCCAGAAAGAAGACATGGACTGGGAGGGAGGATGTGTATGCTCGGTCGCAATCACCTTGCAGGGCAAGCCTTTGGCGGCAGAAATGGCCAGAACCGAGGAGGTTGTCATCATACCCAGCACCACATCGGGCTTGGTTTTGCGTATCAGCGAGCGTACTCGGCGTACTCGGCGCCAGTTCTTCCACAAGGCATCCAGACGCCCACGACTGCTACCTGCCGTCCCGAGCACATGGCGCTCCACGCCTTCTGCCACGGTATACGCATCTTTATCACGGCCAGCCTGAGTCACCAAAGACACTCGATAGCCACGCGCCACCCAGGCTGCGCTTAAATCGACGGCAACACGTTCTGCCCCGCCTCCACCCAAAGAGTGGATAAGCAGCATGATATGAGGGCGAACGACCGAATGACTACTGTGCACGTTTTCCTATTCCTGCGAACCAGACGCGAAGGCACTGGCTGGCCTCAAGGCCAAGATGAAATAACAAGTGAAAGAAGCCGCATACATCAGACTGGTCGCCAGCATGATGCCCGACGGGCCCATGCGCGCCGCCAGAATCGGGTTCAGGGCCGCTTTCACCAAAAAATTGATCACGGCAATGATTGCCATGGATTTATAACGGTTCTGACTGGCCAGCAACTGCACCAGAATCAGCACCCCAAAATAAAAGGGCAGTTGCACCAACCCCCAGCTAAACACCTGGGCGACAGTGGCCGTATCCTGCGCCGTGAACGCACCACGCTCAAACAGCAGTGCCACCCCCCAAGGAGCCAACAGAACGCCAATAGCGGCAGCCACCCCACCGGCCAGCAACATCATGACCGACCACTTCAAGGCCATGGAGCGAGCACGGGCGTTATCACCCCGACTTTGAATATCAGCCAGTACAGGCAAGGCAGCACGGCCTACGGAGGCAGCACCCACCCCCAGCACCAGAGCCAGCAAACGAGTGGCGTAGCCCAACGTCGCGTTGGCATTAGCCCCCAAATTGGCCGCCGTATATTGGTCGATAGGGCCGACAAAGCTCATGGCAACCTGCCCCACCAGCATGATGGTGGCGGCCTTGAGCAAATCCGGCCACTGCTCGGCACGCAGGCTGATTGTGGGGCGAGCCCAGATCTGATCGGCCCGTGAGGCCAGAATCATCAGCCACACCGCCTGAATGGTCATGCCCAGTAAGGTGCCCCAAAGCAAGGGACCAATACCGGCATTCCCGCCCGCTGCCAGCACCCAGATCAGAATGACAAAGGCTGGGACACTTTCCAGCAAGGTATTGATATGCCGCTCATGTGCCCGCAAGCGGGCGGCACTCAGGCCAATCATCAGCGTTAGAACCGCCGCAGGCGCAAAGGCAAACAACAACTCCCGGCTCATTTCATGAACGGCAGGGCTTAGCCCTTGTCCGGTCCATTGCAGCACCCAGGGCCAGCTAATCCAGATCAAGACTCCCAATACGCAGCCCAGCACAATGCACCAGGCTTTGAGCTCACCCAGAAAACGGCTGCGCGCAGCCGGTTCCAGACGATGCAAGCGCACCAGCACGGGAATCAACACCACAGACATAGAGCCGACAATCGTCACTGGCAACCAGTTGGCCATGACCATTGTGAACTGGTAGGCATCGACGACATCGCTTACACCGTAGCGATAGGCCACCGCCATTTCTTTGAAAGCGCCCGCTGCCTTGCCCAGCAATAGAAAAAACGCCACCCGCATCGCCCCCAGGGCAATGCGGCGGTGGTCGTCATGCAGACTAGACAGACGTGCTTTCAGGCCGGCCCAAATCAACTCAGGAACGCCACGTACCAGGGCATGGCTGTATTCAAACCCTGCAACATCGTGTGAGTCGGCTCGTAACCCAATTGTGTACGAGCCTTGGTGATATCCGCTTGGGAGTGCAGTACATCACCGGCGCGAAAATCGGCATAGATGGGCTGCTTGGTGTAATTCACACCATTGCTGCTCAAGGTCTGCTTCAAGTGCTCGAACAACTCGTTCAGGCTGGTGCGGGCATTGACAGCGACGTTATACACCTCAGCCACAGCCGGCTTTTGCTGCACGGCGGCCAGGATATTCATTTGAATGACGTTGTCGATAAAGCAGAAATCGCGGCTGGTTTGGCCATCCCCATTAATTTGCACATCCTGGTTCTGGATCATGGCCGAGACCCATTTGGGAATCACTGCGGCGTATGCACCGTTAGGGTCCTGACGTTTACCAAACACGTTGAAGTAACGCAGGCCCACGCTGGAAAAGCCATAGGCACTGGCAAACACATCCGCATACAGCTCGTTCACGAATTTGGTGACCGCGTAGGGGGACAAAGGGCGACCAATCGTATCTTCCACCTTGGGCAAGCCGGGGTGATCACCATATGTAGAGCTGGAAGCCGCATACACAAAGGCTTTAACCTGTTCGTCACGCGCTGCCACCATCATATTCAGGGCACCGCTCACATTGACCTCGTTGGACGTGAGCGGATCGTTCAAGGAACGTGGTACCGAACCCAGAGCCGCCTGGTGCAGCACATAGTCCACGCCCTTGACGGCTTCGCGACAGGTATCCAGGCTGCGAATATCGCCTTCAATAAAGCGAAAACGGGCCCAGCGCTCGGCACCGACCTGATCACGCACTTCATCCAGATTGTATTGGTGGCCGGTTGCAAAGTTGTCCAGACCCACCACCTGCTGATCCATTTTCAGCAGAGCTTCCAGCAGGTTGGACCCGATAAAGCCGGCACAGCCCGTAACCAGCCAGGTTTTGGGCTGGTTACGCAATTGCTGGTTCGCCTGTTCAAATGTAGAGCTCATAATGCTTTCCGAAATTAAAGGCGCAGATCAGACTGTTCGCGATCGAACACATACTTCAAGTCATAGAGTACATGCTCGGGCTTGCCCCATTGGCGCACGCCTTCCACACCCATCTCTTTGAACTGCTTGTGGGCAACAGCCACGATCACGCCGTCGTACTCACCTGCTTGGGGAGTCTCGACAGGCGTAATACCGTATTCGTGCTGGGCTTCTTTGGGGTCAACCCATGGGTCATACACGTCTACATGGACATCGTATTGCTTGAGTTCATGCACGATATCGACAATTCGGGTATTACGCAGATCCGGGCAGTTTTCCTTAAAGGCCAGACCCAACAACAGGACGCGCGCACCTTGCACCTGGATGCGGCGCTTGGTCATAGCTTTAACCAGTTGTGAAGCCACGTAGCCGCCCATCGAGTCGTTCAGACGACGACCAGCCAGAATAATCTCGGGGTGGTAACCGATGGCTTGCGCCTTGTGGGTCAGGTAGTAGGGGTCTACGCCAATGCAGTGACCGCCCACCAGACCGGGACGGAAAGGCAGGAAGTTCCACTTGGTGCCCGCCGCTTCCAGCACGTCCAGGGTATCGATGCCCAGACGGTTGAAAATCAGGGCCAATTCGTTGATCAGAGCGATATTCACGTCACGCTGGGTGTTCTCGATCACCTTGGCAGCCTCAGCCACACGAATGGAGCTGGCCTTGAAGGTGCCCACCACAATGATTTCGCGATACAAGGCATCCACCAGCTCAGCCACTTCAGGCGTCGAGCCGGAAGTGACTTTCTTGATGGTGGAAACGCGGTGTTCCTTGTCGCCCGGATTGATACGCTCCGGGCTGTAACCGGCGTAGAAATCTTCGTTGAAGCGCAGACCCGACACTTGTTCCAGCACGGGCACACACACTTCTTCGGTAGCGCCAGGGTAAACCGTGGATTCGTATATGACGATATCGCCACGCTTGAGCACTTTACCGATCGTCTCGGAAGCACGGACCAGCGGGGTCAGATCGGGCTGCTTGAATTGATCAATAGGTGTCGGCACGGTCACGATGAACACATTGGCCTGAGCCAGCTCATCAGCCTCGCAGGAATAGCTCAGACCACTGGCCTGGGCCAGCTCTGCGCTCTCGACCTCCAAAGTACGGTCTACCCCTTCCTTGAGTTCGGCGACACGACGCGCGTTAATGTCAAAACCAATAACGGAACGCTTTTTGCCAAACTCTACCGCCAAAGGCAAACCGACATATCCCAAGCCAATGACGGCCAGTTTCACATTCTCAAGTTGCAACTTCATTCTCCAGTTAGCGCTATGCGCAAGGAATAATCTTGAACGCCTGACAGTATCAGTCCCGATCTACTCGCCGCCGTACCGAGGGCAACAGCAACCAGGAAGGGCGACGCCACGAAACCAGACGGGAATAGAGCCAGATATAAACCAATGAGAAGGCCAGCATGCTGGCACACAACGCCCAGGTATTGTCCCACCAGATCGTGGCCGGAACCAAACCGATCAAGGCCAAAACCCATAGGTAAGGCGAAGTCATGGCATTACAAAACGTGGGCAAGGCCCCACCGCTGTCACGACTGAACGTGGCACGCACCAGACGACGAAACACCAGTTGGTGCAGATGCAGTGCATCGGGCTGGTCCACGGGCACACCACGCTTGAAGCGGCGCCGCCAGATCGAAAACATCGTTTCGAAAACAGGATAAAACAGCACGGCCAAGGCGTAAAACGGCGACACACTGGGGTTACGCACCACCAGTTGCACAGCCAGTTCAGCCAGCATGAATCCCAGGAAATACGCGCCGCCATCCCCCAGGAAAACTCGTCCGAATGGAAAATTCCACACCAGAAAGCCCAAGGTGGCCGAGGCCAGTGAGGCCGCAATCAGAAAAATAGGAATGTCCTGCACCTGCAAAGCCACCAACGCCAGCGACAGAGCCATCAAGGTGGCGATCATGCCCGCC
The DNA here is from genome assembly GCF_003076515.1 of Alcaligenes aquatilis. Classification (NCBI taxonomy): domain Bacteria; kingdom Pseudomonadati; phylum Pseudomonadota; class Betaproteobacteria; order Burkholderiales; family Alcaligenaceae; genus Alcaligenes; species Alcaligenes aquatilis. The sequence continues at coordinate 2,676,163 of NZ_CP022390.1, forward strand.
AGGCCGTTCATCCCGTCAATAATATTGAGGGCATGTGTACAGCCGCCCACGGCAATCATGGTAAAGAGCAGCGAAATGGGCCAGAAGCCCAGAACCCAATCGGCCCAGCTGACTCCAACGCGCGACACGCCACCCAGCAACCACCAGGCAATCGCCGCCGACAGGAAGGCAGCCAGCAAACGCTTCAAGGAGCCGACGTCCTTGGTAATGTCCTCGACCAGACCCGCCACAAAGACCGGCATGGCTGCCAGAAACAAGACTGGCCACAGCCAGGTCAGTGTCATATTGCTGGGACCCAGAACCAGCAAACCGGCCAAACTGCCTGCAACCACGGCCAGCCCACCCACGCGAGGGGTCGGGCGGGAGTGGGACGCTTGAGGTTTACTAAGGTCGCTGTCCCCAGTCAGACGGCCATGCCAACGCTCGGAGGCCACAATAAGCCCGCCGACCATAAAAGCCACGACACAGATATACAACCAAGTTAGGGACTCCCCCATCTGAGGTAAAGACACCGCAAAACACCCTGCAAGGTTAGGAACTACATCATTATCAACCTGCCTTCCGGCTTGTGTCCGTGACCAGTCGCTTTAAATGCAACAATTTCCGTCAAGTTCCGTATCACTTTTGTGTCGGCAGGAGTAGCTCGCTAATTTGCCCGAGCACGGGCCTGAAAGCAAGTATTTTAGGGGTTTAGGGCTCAGGAATCGGGTTGCGACAACGGTTCTGTCGAGGCCAACTGATTCCCGCACTCGGTCAGGAGCCGCCGTAACCAGCGATGGCTGGGCGAATGCCGATTACGTTCATGCCAGAGCTGATAAAAACGCATGGGAGGAAACTCCAGCGGTGCCTCCAAAATAGCCAGGGGCAATAAACGGCAATAGAACTCGGCAAAATGACGTGAAGTCGTAAAAATCAGGTCTGTATTCTGTAGCAAATACGGCGCTGCCGAGAAGGACTGCACCGCTACGCTTTCATCGCGCTGAATACGCAAGCTCGCCAAGGTCGTGTCGATCACACCGCGTTGGTTGATGGAGTACGGCATGGGCACCACGTGACGCGCCCGCACGTAATCGTCCATGGTCAAGCCCTTGCGCGCCAAAGGATGCGTCGCGGCAACCAGGCAGACGATCTGATCTTCCAGCAACACGGACAAGTGCATGCGATCCGGCGGTTCGGGCCAGTTGCCAATAACCATATCCAGATCGCCTTCAGCCAAAGAACGCTCGAAATCAAAACTGGCATCCAGAGAGTGCAGATTCAAACGCGCGCCCGGTGCCTCACGGCGCATGCGCTCGACCACACCACCGATAAAGACAGGGGCCAGATAGTCCGGCGCTCCGATATGAAACTCACTGCGGCTGACCTGAGGATCAAAACTGTCTGGCGCGTTGACCATGCAGTCGATCTCGGCCAAGGCTCCTTTGGCATGAGCCAGCAGACCCATGGCACGCTCGGTGGGCACCATGCCCCCTTTTTCGCGCACCAGCAAAGGATCGCCAATAATGTCACGCAAGCGTCGTAAGGCCGCACTGATAGCAGGCTGCGACTGGTTCATTTTGAACGCGGTACGCGAGACGCTGCGCTCGGTAACGAGTAAGCAAAATACCCTCAAGAGATAGGTATCAAGCGGGTTATCCCCACGTCGGGCGGCCATCTTATTCTCTCCTTCTTATGCTTTTTTCCAGCATGATAATGACATACATGCACAATACGAGATGGCGTATATCATTTATACGCCTAATTCTATTTTATTTATAAACAGAAAACTTAAACTGGTCCCATATAAGAAAATCATAGCCCACAGGCGGTGGTTTATAAGGGTTTGAATACATCAAACAGACTGTATAAACGTCCACCCACCACCCTTGATAAAACGGTCCCCAGGCCTGATCCTGGAGCCGCCTGGGCTCGCACTCTTTACGCTTAGACAATCGGACTGACACATGACCACTCAAACCCTTACCACCACACATGCGCTAGCTGAACTATCCAGCCTGGATCAGAGGCAGTTTGTGGATAGACTCGAAGGTATTTTCGAACACTCCCCTTGGGTCCCTGAGCGTAGTTGGAACCAGCGTCCGTTTGACAGCGTGGATCAACTGCATGCCTGCATGGTGCAGGTGGTCCAGGACGCCTCGTACGAAGAACAAAAGAACCTGATCTGTGCTCACCCCGAACTGGCTGGCAAAGAAGCCGAGCAAGGGACACTGACCAGCGCGTCAACCGGAGAACAACGTGGCGCCGGCCTGGACCAATGCTCGACCGAAGAATTGGCCCGCCTACGTGGCCTGAACGCCCAGTACCGTGAGCGTTTCGGCTTTCCCTTCGTGATTGCCGTCAAGGGTTTGAGCCGTTACCAAATCATGGATACAGTAGAAGCCCGCCTGAACAACGATGCTGAGCTCGAGTTTCAAACTTGTCTGACCGAAATCGGCAAGATTGCCCGTTTCCGTCTGGATGCGCTGCTGGCCTGATTTTCCCGCCTGCTGGCTCGTCCAGAAGATCCATCCCGTTCACGGGGTAGCACCAGCCTTCGGGTACGCTCCCCCTTGTTTGCTCTGAGTTTTCGTGGCGCGGCTGCCTACCGCCCCACGCGAGTCTGTCTTATCAAGGACCTCTGCCATGACAATCACATTGAAGTTGGAAACCCTGACAGCCGAAGCCTTCGCCCCTTTTGGTGATGTCATCGAGGCCTGCGACACGGTTCAGCACTTCACCATCAACGACGGCAATACCGAGCGCTACCACGATCTGGCCAAAATTGAACCGGGCCCAGAGGGTCACGCGATTGTGTCCATTTTTCGTGGCCAGCCACGCACCCTGCCCTTTACCGTGGAAATGATGGAGCGCCACCCCAAGGGGAGCCAGGCCTTCATTCCCCAGTCCGGCCAGCCATATCTGGTGATTGTGGCCCCCGCCGGCCCCACTCCCAAGGCAAGCGATCTGCGCCTGTTCCTGGCTCGTGGCGATCAGGGCGTGAACTACGCAACCGGCGTATGGCATCACCCCTTGATGGCCCTGAATCAAGTAGCCGACTTCATTGTGATTGACCGCAAAGGCCCTGGTGACAACTGCGATGTGATTCAGTTGGAAGAAAAAGCCACCATCGCTGAACTGGAAACCACGACAGCGTGAGCCAGTCCTGTCCTATCACGCCGGACATCGAGGCCATTTATGCCCATCGTCCGGCGGATATTGATCCCGAGCACTGGCGCGCCCGCGTCAATCTGGCCGCCGCTTACCGGCTGGCGGCCCGCCAGGGCTGGGACGATATCATCTACACCCACCTTTCCCTGCGCCTGCCCGGCCACGACGACATTTTCCTGATCAATCCCTTTGGTCTGCGCTTTGATGAAATCTGCGCCTCCAATCTGCTCTTGATTGATACCCAGGGCCAAGTTGTGGACGGCACAGGCCGCCGTGCCAACCCCAGCGGTTTTGCCATTCATGGTGCCGTCCACCGCGCTCGTGCCGATGCACACTGTGTCATTCATTTACATACAGATGCCTCAATTGCGGTCTCGGCCCTGTCCTGTGGATTGCTGCCCCTGTCCCAACACGCCATGCGTTTCTGGCAGGATATTGGCTACCACCCTTACGCCGGCCTGGCCTTTGCGCCCGACGAGCAACAAGCTCTGCTCCAGCACTTAGGCAAATACCCCGCCCTGCTTTTACGCAATCACGGGGCGCTGACCTGCGGGCGTACGGTGGCCGAAGCCTATGTCCTGATGGACGCGCTAGAGCGCGCCTGCCGCATTCAACTGTCTGCCATGGCAGCAAGCCCCCAATTGCACCTTCCTACCCAGGATGTACTGGCTTTGACACACCGCCAACTTTTGCCGGGGAACGAGCCAGAGGGCTTGTTAGAATGGCCAGCCTTGCTGCGCAAGCTCTACCAGAGCGAGCCGGATTTTTGCCGCTAATCCCATCCCCCTTACGGAGTCTCTATGCCTTCTATTAACGTACAACTATTCGACGGCCGTCCTGTGGAAATCAAACGTGAACTTGCCCAGGCCCTGACCAAAGAAGCCTGTCGCGTGCTTGGCTGTACACCAGAGGCAGTTGATATTGTCTTTACCGACGTCAAACGCGAGAACTGGGCCACGGCCGGTGTTCTGTGGTCAGACAAATAAGCAGATTTCCCAAAGCGGTTGACAAGCCGCTTTTTTTATCCCTATCAGTTTCGCCGCCCCCGCTAAAACCATGCACCAACCCGTAGTTTGGCGGCTTCTAACACAGTTTTTGAGACTGGACTAGGTGGGCAATACCCCTAGCGGCGTAAAACACATGAAAAAAGCAGGAATTGGCTCGTCCCTGGCTTGAACACAGCGCCCCGTCTACCGGGCTTATCTCCTTTCACCATTACACCAATCAGCCTGCCATACGCTTTTACGTATTCTACTTATCAAGCCGTACTGCCTTCCAGTGATACAGCCCATCCGATAACTTTATGCTTACGCGCCCAGGCATCGGCTGCGCATAACGTATTAATAAAGGAGACCCGGATGTCCGCCAACCCAGAAGTGTCCACACCTGTTGCTTGTGACGGTGTAGATGAACGCCTACCAACGGGGCGCCTGGCAACCCTTGGTTTGCAACACGTCATGGTGATGTACGCGGGCGCAGTTGCTGTCCCCCTGATCATTGGCGCGGCTTTGGGCCTGTCTAAAGAACAGATCGCATTCCTGATTAATGCCGACCTGTTGTGTTGTGGCCTGATTACCATCATTCAGGCTCGCGGTCTGGGCATGTTCGGCATCAAGCTGCCCGTCATGATGGGTGTGTCGTTTGCAGCGGTCAGCCCCATGATCGCCATCGGCCTGGACCCACAACTGGGCCTGCCCGGTATTTTTGGCGCCACGATCCTGGCCGGTATCTTCAGTATTCTGATCGCTCCGGTATTTAGCCGTCTGATGGGCCTGTTCCCCCCTGTTGTGACCGGCATCATCATTACCGTCATTGGTGTAACGCTGATGCGCGTGGGTCTGAACTGGATTGGTGGCGGCGCTCCCACCATTACAGATCCGGCCACCGGCATGTCCATCCCCAATCCCGACTACGGTTCGTTGGAAAACCTGGGCATTGCCCTGATGGTGCTGACCGTCATCTTGCTGATCACCAAGTTTGCGCGCGGTTTCCTGGCAAACGTGGCGGTGCTGATTGGCCTGCTGGTCGGTTTCTTCGTTTCCTTGGCCATGGGTCGCATCACCTTTGAAGGTCTGGATCAGACCAGTTGGTTTGCTGTGGTGACTCCATTTCACTTTGGCGTACCGACTTTCAGCTGGGCCCTGCTGGGCGCAGCGGCGGTCCTGTCGCTGATCATGGTGGTGATCATGGTTGAATCGCTGGGCATGTTCCTGGCACTGGGTTCCATCTGCGGCCGTCCTACCGACCGTGAAGCGCTGGTGCGTGGTCTGCGCACCGACGGCCTGGGCACCCTGGTGGGCGGCATCATGAACACTTTCCCGCACAGCTCTTTCTCGCAGAACGTAGGGTTGGTCAGCGTGACCGGTGTGCGCAGCCGCTGGGTATGTGTCATGGGCGGTGCCTTCCTGATCATGCTGGGCCTGTTTCCCAAAATGGCGTTCATCGTGGCCTCCATTCCCAACTATGTTCTGGGTGGCGCTGGCATCGTGATGTTTGGGATGGTGGCTGCGACTGGCATCAAGATCCTGATGTCGGCCAACCTGAACCGCAACCCTTACAACCCCTACATCGTGGCCATCAGCCTAGGCTTTGGCATGATCCCCCTGGTTGCCGAGCACCTGCTGGACAAGATGCCACCCGCGCTGGCTCCCTTGCTGCATAGCGGAATCTTGCTGGCTGCCGTCTCTGCCATCTTGCTGAACCTGTTTTTCAACGGCATGGAAAAGTACGCCGACCAAGGCCACGCTGTTGAGTCCACCGCAGCCACCCAGGCTCGCAAACAGGCCAACGCCCAAAAAGCGGCTGAAGAAACCAGCAATCAACTAGCCTCACAAAACGGCTAAGTCCCCCTTTTGAATAGCCGCCCACGCGTGAAACCGGGCGGCTATTCAAATTTCTGCAATACCTTCATAAAAGTATCGACTGTCCATAATTAATCTAAGCAAGGTCAGTAGCACCCACGCAAAAAAAACTACAGCAGCAGGCCACAAGGGACACCAGATCCCAGGGACCTGTTTGCGCCCATTCAAAGAGGAGACACCATGAAACACCGACACCCTGCTCGCTGGGCATACGCCCTGCTAGCCGCCCCCCTGCTGTCCAGCCCCGCTTTCGCAGCCGACTGGAGCGACACCTTTTTAGGCTACCGCTTCAGCACGCAGTACACCGAGCCGATGAACGACCGGACTATCCAGAAGCACATCCTGAGCCTGACCCACGTCAATGGCTACAGCTTGGGGCAGAACTTCTTTAACCTCGACATCCTGCAATCGGACCGCTACGACCCCTCCAATGGCAACGGCAGCAATGGCGCCACCGAGTTCTACGCCACCTATCGCCACCAGCTCTCCATGAGCAAGGTATTCGACAAGAATCTGAGCTTTGGCCCCGTGAAAGATGTAGCCGTCACAGCGGGTTTTGACCTGAATACCAAAAACACCGCCTTTGCACCGCGCAAACGCCTACTGGTGCTGGGCCCTACCTTTAAATTCGATGTGCCCCGAGGCTTTGTAGATCTGAGTCTGATGGTTGGGAAAGAGTGGAACCACTGCGGTCTGGGCGCTCCCGCCTGCCCGGACAGCCGCCGCTCTTTCGACACCCAGTTTCTGGCCAGCCTGAACTGGAATCTGCCCTTTGATGTGGGTTCAGTGCCTTTGAAGTTCCAGGGCTTTGCCAACTATGCCGGCCCCAAAGGTGACGACTACGCCGGTATCAGTACCAAGTCTGAAGTGCTGGTTCGCACGTCTTTGATGGCTGACGTGGGTAAAGTGGCTTTCGACAAGAAGAACACCTTGTGGGTGGGAATTGGCTACGAGTACTGGTACAACAAGTTCGGCAACCGCTACAAGGCAGACGGCAGCCTGAAACCCGGTATCAAAACCAGCGCCCCGACCGTACAGTTGGAATGGCATTTCTAAGTCGTACGCAGCAAAAAAACCGCTTTTCGAAGCGGTTTTTTACAGTTGAAATACGCAAAAACGCTAGAACCTCACCTCGCCATCCCAGTAGCCCGGCGTGTTATAGATGGCGCGCAAATAGTCAATAAAACGCCGCACCTTGGCCGGTAAATAGCGCTGCTGCTGATACACCGCCTGGATATCGTAGCTGGGAATCTCGAACTCATTCAGCACCGTTACCAGCTCGCCCCGCTTGAGTTCTGGCTGAATTTCCCAGGTAGATCGCCAGCCTATGCCCCAACCTTGCTTGACCCAATTAAAAAGCAGTTCACCGTCATTGCAATCCAGGTCCCCATCGACTCGTACCGCCAAAGGCCGGCCATCACGCAGGAAGGTCCAGCCGCGTTGCTGACCGCCTTGCAAGTTAAAGGCCAAGCAGTTGTGACGCGCCAGATCTTCAGGCACGCGCGGTACACCATAGCGCTCAAAGTATTCAGGCGTGCCGCATACCACACGCCGGTTCGGATACAGGCGAACGGCCACATAGTTGGGGTCAGTCACTTCACCAATCCGCAAGGCCATGTCATAGCCCTCACGCACCAGATCCACCACGCTGTCGGTGAAGTTAAAAGACAGCTTCAGCTCGGGATAACGCTTTTTGAAGGACAAGGCATGGGGCGCTACATGACGGCGCCCAAAGGCCGCCGGAGCCGATACCACCAGGTGTCCGCGCACCACTTTACGCTGGGCGCTGATACTGGCTTCGGCCTCTTCAAAGTCCTTCAGAATTTGTTTGCACTGCTCCAGAAACTGCTCGCCCAGATCGGTCAATGTCAGCCCGCGAGTGGATCGGTGCATCAAGCGCACCCCCAGACGCTGCTCCAACGCATCCAGGCGGCGACCCATGACCACGGGGGTGACTCCTTCGACCACGGAAGCGGCCGCAAAACTGCCTTTTTCAGCGACCAATGCAAAACTTCTAATTTCGGTGTAACGGCTCATTCAATACTCCAAGTATCGATAGAAACAATCGTACCACCATTTCTAGGCAGGTCCATCACTCCTTATTATCGAGTTGTGAATTTCGTCAAACGATGATCTAGGAGATATCAATGGCTCGAATGAGAGCAGTGGACGCCGCCGCCGCAATTTTACGTAAAGAAGGCGTGAGCACCGTATTTGGCGTGCCCGGCGCCGCCATCAACCCCTTCTACTCCGCCCTGCGCAAAGAAGGTGGCTTTGATCACATTCTCGCCCGTCACGTGGAAGGCGCTTCCCACATGGCCGAAGGTTTTACCCGTGCCAATCCCGGCAATATCGGCGTATGTATCGGTACTTCCGGCCCCGCTGGCACCGACATGATCACCGGCCTGTACTCCGCATCGGCTGACTCGATCCCAATTCTGTGCATTACCGGTCAGGCCCCTCGTGCCCGCCTGTACAAAGAAGACTTCCAGGCGGTGGACATTGAATCCATTGCCAAGCCTGTGACCAAATGGGCTGTAACAGTTCGCGAACCCGATCTGATCCCGCGTGTGTTCCAGCAAGCCTTTCACATCATGCGCTCGGGCCGCCCCGGTCCTGTGCTGATTGATATGCCTATCGACGTGCAGATGGCCGAGATCGAATTCGATCTGGACACCTACTCACCACTGGAAGCCTACAAGCCAACCGCCACCCGCGCCCAGGCTGAAAAAGCCATCGAACTGCTGAACGCTTCCGAGCGTCCGCTGATCGTCTCCGGTGGTGGCGTGATCAACGCCAACGCCTCCGAGCTGCTGCAAGAGTTTGCCGAGCTGGTCAATGTGCCGGTCATCCCGACCCTGATGGGCTGGGGCACGGTTGCCGACGATCACCCGCTGATGGCCGGCATGGTGGGTCTGCAGACCTCGCACCGCTACGGCAACCAGACTTTGCTGGCTTCGGACTTCGTATTCGGTATCGGTAACCGCTGGGCCAACCGCCACACCGGCTCCGTGGATGTGTACACCGAAGGCCGAAAATTCGTGCACGTAGATATCGAACCCACACAGATCGGTCGCGTATTCGGCCCTGATCTGGGCATTGCCTCGGACGCTGGCGCGGCACTGAAGCTGTTCATTGAAGTGGCCAAAGAATACAAGGCTGCCGGCAAGCTGCGCGACCGTGCCGCCTGGGTTGCCGATTGCCAGAAGCGCAAAGCCACCTTGCAGCGCAAAACCAACTTCGACAACGTGCCCTTGAAGCCTCAGCGCGTATACGAAGAAATGAACCGCGCCTTTGGCCCTTCGACCACCTACGTCAGCACTATTGGTCTGTCGCAGATTGCGGCCGCCCAGTTTCTGCACGTGTACAAGCCACGTCACTGGATCAACTGCGGTCAGGCAGGCCCATTGGGCTGGACTATTCCCGCCGCTCTGGGTGTGGTTGCGGCTGACCCCGGCCGTGAAGTAGTGGCCATTTCGGGCGACTACGACTTCCAGTTCATGATTGAAGAGTTGGCCGTGGGTGCGCAATTCAAGCTGCCTTACATCCATATTCTGGTCAACAACGCCTACCTGGGTCTGATTCGTCAGGCACAGCGTGGCTTCGAGATGGACTATTGTGTACAACTGGCCTTTGACAACATCAACGCCCCTGAAACCGAAGGTTATGGTGTGGATCACATCACTGTGGTGGAAGGTCTGGGTTGCAAAGCCATCCGTGTACACAAACCCGAAGACATCCAGCCTGCCATTGAACAGGCTCGTGCATGGATGAAAGAGTTCAGCGTGCCGGTTGTGGTCGAACTGATTCTGGAGCGCGTCACCAACATTGCCATGGGCACCGAACTGCACAATGTGACGGAATTCGAGTCCCTGGCCGAAGCGGGTATTGACGCCCCCACCGCCATCTCGCTGATGGACTGATTGCTGATTTAAAAAACGGAGTAGCACTATGCCAAAATTTGCCGCCAACCTGACCATGCTGTTTAACGAGCACGACTTCCTGGATCGCTTCCAGGCAGCGGCCCAAGCCGGTTTCAAGGGAGTGGAGTACCTGTTCCCCTACGCCTACGACAAACAGCAACTGGCTGACAAACTGCAACAACACGGTTTGACCCAAGTGTTGCACAACCTGCCTGCGGGCGACTGGGACGGCGGCGAGCGCGGCATTGCAATCCTGCCCGAGCGTGTGGGCGAATTCCAGGACGGCGTTGGCCGTGCCATCGAATACGCCACAACGCTGGGCTGCAAGCAAGTCAACTGCCTGGCGGGCAAGCTGGCCGAGGGCGCAGACCGTGAACTGGCTCACAAGACTTTGGTCAGCAATCTGCAGTTTGCAGCCGCCAAGCTGAAAGACGCTGGTCTGCGTCTGCTGGTTGAACCCATCAACACCTTCGACATCCCCGGTTTCTACCTGAATCGCACCGAACAGGCTGCGGCTCTGTTGCAGGACGTGGGTTCGGACAATCTGTTCATCCAATACGACGTCTACCACGCCCAGCGCATGGAAGGCGAGCTGGCCAACACACTGAAAAAGCACCTGGACAAGATCGCACACATCCAGATCGCGGATAACCCAGGTCGCAACGAACCGGGCACAGGCGAGATCAACTACGCCTGGCTGTTCAAGTACATCGACAGCATTGGCTACCAGGGCTGGATCGGCGGCGAGTACAAGCCCGCTGGCGTGACCGAGGATGGCCTGGGCTGGATGACTGAACTGACTGAAGTCACCGCCTGATCGTCAGATACCTGCAAATAATTATTAGGAGATTACACAATGGCTAAAATCGGTTTTATTGGTTTGGGCATCATGGGCGCACCCATGGCCGTCAACCTGATCAAGGGTGGTCATGAGCTGTTTGCCTACACCCGTGGCGACTTCCCCAAAAGCGTGAAAGAAGCCGGTGCAACCGTTTGCGCCAACGGCACCGAAGTCACCCGCCAGTCTGACATCATCATCACGATGGTGCCCGACACCCCGCACGTGGAAGACGCACTGTTTGGCGAAGACGGCGTTGCCGCCGGTCTGACCGCTGGCAAGATCGTGGTGGACATGAGCTCCATCTCCCCCGTGGCCACCAAAGGCTTTGCCGAGCGCATCGTCAAGCTGGGCTGCGAATACCTGGACGCTCCGGTATCCGGTGGCGAGGTCGGCGCCAAAGCCGGCTCGTTGACCATCATGGTGGGCGGCAAGCAAGAAGCCTTCGACAAGGTCAAGCCGCTGTTTGAACTGATGGGCAAGAACATCACCCTGGTCGGCGGCTACGGCGACGGTCAGATCACCAAAGTGGCCAACCAGATCATAGTGGCCTTGACCATTGAGGCCGTGGGCGAAGCCCTGTTGCTGGCCTCCAAGGCCGGTGCCGATGCAGGCAAGGTCCGTGAAGCGCTGATGGGCGGTTTTGCCAACTCCCGTATTCTGGAAGTGCACGGCGAGCGCATGGTCAAGCGCACGTTTGATCCGGGCTTTCGCATTGAACTGCACCAGAAAGACTTGAACCTGGCCCTGACCACCGCGCGTCAGTTGGGCGTGGCTTTGCCCAACACCGCAACAGCCCAGGAACTGTTCAACACCTGCGCCGCCCACGGTGGCGCTGCACAAGACCACTCCGCCATGGTCCGTGCTCTGGAAATCATGGCCAATTACGAGATTGGTCAATAAGACCGGTTCAAGGATGCTCCCGTCCGGGCTGGTTTTTCTCTCCATTTAACCAGCACGGCTGGGACGTCCGGCAAGCGGGCTGCTGCCCGCTTTTTACCGCCAGGTCCCCCCATCTTCGGAGCAGCAAGTCGAAGCGGGGATGTGAAGGCGTGTTGTCGCGCAGTAAGATGGCCTGTTGCCATCGCTCTGCTTTAGGATTGCCCCATGAAGATCGAGCCACAAGACTTACTCAGCAAAATGTTTCAGGCTGCCGTCAACGCGGCTCAACCCGAACACTGCATCCCGCCCTACCTGCCCGATGCTCCTAAAGGGCGCACCATTGTGATCGGCGCGGGTAAGGCATCAGCAGCAATGGCCCAGGCCCTGGAGCGTCACTGGGACAAAGGCCCTATCAGCGGCGTGGTCGTGACCCGGTACGGCTACAGCGTGCCGTGTGATCACATCAAGATTCTGGAAGCGTCCCACCCTGTGCCCGACCAGGCCGGCGAAGACGCAGCCCGCGAAATTTTGCGCACGGTCAGCAATCTGAACGAGGACGATCTGGTGATTTGCCTGATTTCCGGAGGTGGCTCGTCTCTGCTGCCTCTGGCCGCAGAAGGCATCACCCTGGCCGACAAACAAGCCATCAATAAGGCGCTGCTGAAATCGGGCGCCTCGATTGGCGAGATGAACACCGTCCGTCGTCACCTGTCTGCCATCAAAGGAGGGCGTCTGGCTGCGGCTTGTGCTCCTGCCCGTGTTCTGAACCTGCTGATTTCCGATGTTCCCGGCGACAAGCCCATGGACATCGCTTCTGGCCCCACGGTGGCCGATCCCACCACGTGCGAGCAAGCGCTGGAAATCATCACCCGCTACGGCATCGACATTCCCGCCGCAGCCCGTGCCCTGCTAGAGAGCGGTGATGGCGAAACCATCAAACCCGACGATCCACGCCTGACTCATGTCACCACCCATTTGGTCGCCACACCACAACTGGCCCTGCTGGCTGCCGCTCGTGTCGCTGAGGCCCGGGGCGTGCGTCCCGTCTTGCTGGGCGACAGCATTGAAGGCGAAGCCCGCGATGTCGGCAAAGTCATGGCCGGTATCGCCTTGAGCGTTGCCCAACATGAGCAGCCTGCCCAGGCTCCCTGCGTGCTGCTCTCGGGCGGAGAAACCACCGTAACCTTACGCGGCCAGGGTCGAGGCGGTCGCAATGTGGAGTTTCTGCTGTCCACCGCCATCGCCTTGAACGGGGCCCCCGGTATCTACGGCTTGGCAGGCGATACCGACGGTGTGGATGGCCAGGAAGAAATTGCCGGAGCCTTCTGCGGTCCAGACACGTTGGAGCGTGCCTGGCAACAAGGTATACGCCCCAGGGCCAGTCTGGACAATAATGATGGTCATGGCTTCTTTGAAGCCTTGGATGACGCCTTGGTCACGGGCCCGACCCTGACCAACGTCAACGATTTCCGTGCCATTTTGGTTTTATCCCCTAGCGATTAACGCTTTTCATAAAGGACTGGACATGAGAGACACAAAAGTACTGACCCTGGCCGATGTTAAAAAAATAGCTGCCGCTGCCGAGCAAGAAGCGCTCAAGAACAACTGGGCTGTCAGCATCGCCATTTGCGATGCAGGCGGTCACGCGCTCTGGATGCAGCGTATGGACGGCGCTCCCTTGATGAGCGCCCAGGTTGCCCCCGCAAAAGCACACACCTGCGTACTTGGTGGTGGCAAGCCCAGCAAGGTATTTGAAGACATGGTCAACAATGGTCGCTTTGCTGCTCTGTCCATGCCCATTACGCCACTGGAAGGCGGCGAGCCGATTGTGGTGGACGGTCAAGTCATTGGTGCCGTCGGCGTGTCCGGCGTGAAAGCACCTGAAGACGCTCAGATCGCCCGCGCCGGTATCGCTGCTCTTTGAGCTATCGATCCCCCTAAGGACAACAACCCATGAAACGTCAACGTCATTCCCGCATTCTGGCTACGCTGGGTCCTGCCAGCTCCACGCCAGAGCGCATTCGTGAATTGTTCGAGGCCGGAGCTGATGTATTCCGCCTGAACTTTAGCCACGGCAGCCACGAGGACCATGCCGCGCGCTATCACACCATTCGTCAGATTGAAAAGGAAACCGGTCGCAGTATCGGTATTCTATTGGACCTGCAAGGCCCCAAGCTGCGCGTTGGCACAATGAAAGATGGCCGCGTGACATTGGAAACCGGCCAGAAATTTCGTCTGGATCTGGACCCTGCCCAGGGAACCAGCCAGCGTGCCTACCTGCCCCACCCCGAAATCTTCGCCGCTCTGGAAGACGGGACAGACCTGCTGCTCGATGACGGCAAGCTGCGTCTGCGTGTGGACAGCTTTGGTCCGGATTTTGCAGAAACCACCGTCATGGTTGGCGGTCCCCTGTCCGATCGCAAAGGCGTGAATGTACCCGGCGTGGTACTGCCTATCTCGCCCTTGACCGAGAAAGACCTGGTCGATCTGAAGTTTGGACTGGAATTAGGCGTGGATTGGGTTGCGCTGTCCTTTGTGCAGCGTCCTGGCGACATTCGTGAAGCCCGCGAGCTGATCGGTGACAAGGCCTGGATCATGGCCAAGCTGGAAAAACCACAAGCGTTGGAGCACCTGGAAGAAATCGTCCAGCTGTGCGACGGCGTGATGGTGGCACGTGGCGACCTGGGCGTGGAAGTCCCCCCCCAGCGCGTGCCTGTGTTGCAGCGTCAAATCGTGCGTACTGCCCGTGCGGCAGGGCGACCGGTGGTCGTTGCCACACAGATGCTGGAATCCATGATCTCCTCGCCTGTCCCTACGCGTGCTGAAGCCTCCGACGTGGCCACCGCCATTTACTCGGGCGCCGACGCCGTCATGCTGTCTGCCGAGTCGGCCGCAGGCCAGTTTCCACTGGAGGCTGTGTCCATCATGGACAGCATCATCAAAGAGATCGAAAACGATCCTAGCTGGCGCACCATTCTGGAAGCCAACCACAGCACCGCCGAAGCCAGCACCGCAGACGCGATCTGCTGCGCCCTGCGTCGTGTGGCCAGCATTCTGGAACCAGCAACAAACGTGGCCTACACCACGACCGGCTTTAGCGCCTTGCGCGCCAGCCGTGAACGGCCCATCGCCCCTATCCTGGCACTGACACCCCGTGTGGAAACCGCACGCCGTCTGACCTTGGCCTGGGGTGTACATGCCGTGCCTTGCGAAGACGTCAGCGATCTGGGCGAAATGATTGATCACGCGACCGATATGGCAGCGCAGCATGAGTTCGCTCAGGCTGGCGACACCATCGTAATGATTGCCGGTGTTCCCTTTGGCACCAGTGGTCGCACAAACTTGCTACATGTGGCTACCGTTCCACAAAAGTAAGCTCACCCAAAGCAGGTAAAAAAAACCTTGTCCATCAACATGTTGGACAAGGTTTTCTACATTCAGGCTCCCGCTTCATAACCGGGCTCAGCCCCCAGATCAAGCTTGCACATCCACACTTACTGCGACACCCGCCTAAGGAGGCCCTGGCACAGGCTTTCACGCTATACCAAGCGCTCCGACAAACACAGGCAAAAAAAAACCCGAGATCTAAAGATCTCGGGCAAATCCACCAAAGGAGGAGGGTGGAGGAGACAATCGTGGCAAGTTGGGCTACTAGATAAAATATCGAGCCAGAAAGCTAAGGGTTATTACGCTTGTGCTTTTGCTTATTCCCGCTTTCTTTTCAACATCCAATAACTGCAGTCTACCTACAAAAATGCTGCAATGCAAGATAAATGCTGAGGAAAACCCTTAGATCGCCATCTTGTCGCTTTAATACATCAATTTGCTAGCGCAAATCCCCTGTCAGGTATCTAGTCGTTAACCCTAGGCCGTCTATCAAGCCTTGAGGCTATAAATCAAAACGGGCCAACTATTGGCCCGTTTTACCCGCTACCGCTCTGAAAACCCAGTACTCAACGATGAGCGACTTAGCCAGGAAACTTCTTTTACAGGCGATAAGCCGTGGTCGTCATCACCTTGGACATCATGCGCATCAAGGTTTTTACCGGAGGCGGCAAACCGGCTGCACCATGATTCTCGGCGGTACGACGATGTTCAATTTCGTCATCGCGCATTTTTTCTACAATGCGGCGCGAGCGATTATCGGTGGCAGGCAAGGACTGCAGATGACTTTCCAGATGCTCTTCAACCTGACGTTCAGTCTCGGCCATAAAACCCAGGTTATACGGCACCCCTGCCCGGCTGGCGAGCAAGCCCAGCGCAAAGGATCCGGCATACCACAAAGGGTTGAATACGCTGGGACGGCTGTCCAGTTCACGCAGCCGGTCATCGCACCAGGCCAGATGATCAACCTCTTCCTGCGCGGCTTGCAACAGCACTTCCGTCGCCTGCGGATCTTTACACAGCATGGCCTGGCTACGGTACAAGGCTTGGGCACAAATCTCGCCCACATGGTTCACACGCATCAAACCTGCCGCATGACGGGCTTCGTCCGCCGTGATCTCGGACACTTCCTTACCCGCGGGATTCGGGCGCGAAGCACGTGCGGAACGTCCCAATACTTCCAAAGCCCGATTCGTCTCGCTCAGAATCTGGTCAAAAAAGCTGTTGCGCCGGTACAGGCGATTATCGCTATTGGAAACGGTATGGCTCATGAGGACACCTGCAAAACAAAATGGATGGGTATTATTGCCGCAAAAAGGCGATCACGGCCTTGCTCTCGGACAAGAGCCAAAGCAATGGCAGCACACAAGCCATGATAACCAGCCCTATGCCGGCAATCTCTTGGTCGGACTGTAGGTAGAAATTACAGAGCCGAACCGGATTGTCGTAATACAGCAAACCCACAATGGCCATCATCCAACTGAAGTTGCCAAAGAAAAACAGGCGAAACACCAAGTGGGCACGTCGCCAGGACTCCATAAACAACATGCCCATCAGCACTAGACCAATATATTTGGCAGTGGCCATCGAAGGCGATACCAGAACATCATCCAGCGCCTTGGGAACCATCCAGTAAGCCGCAGCAAAACTGACCAGGATCAGGCCGGGCAAACCATATTCATTCATGGCGTAATAAGGGCGCAGCAAGGCCTGCATGGCAGGCGAACGGCCTACCCCCTGATAGCGCAATGCCAGTTGCAAGGCAACGCCCGAGAGCACCAGCAACGGAATATGCACCAGCATGTGCAGACTCATGGATACCGTCAGGGGACGATCCCAAAAAGCAGCACATGCAAACAGCACGGCAGCCAGCAAGGCCAGCGCGCTACCTAAATAGGGACGTACCGTGGAGGGCGCAACAACACGCTTCAGCGACATTACAGCCCCTCCGTCTTGTTCAGGTTCTCTAAGGCCCGTTTGGCGTAGGCCAGGGCCAGCATAGGCTCGCCATAATCCACGATACGCCCCAGGCGCGGCTCGGGGCTGACGACGTGGTAGGCCGCGTTATGCTCGTACTCGTCAAAGGGGGCAGGAATCACGATGATGCCAAAATCATCCAGTACACGCTGGCGCTGGTCCCCCGGCATCATGGTGACAAACTGCCAGACGTCGGGATTGGCCTTCATGGTTTTGCTGTAACGGCGCAAGTGATCGGGCGAGTCGGTAGGATCGAAGCTGATGCTCAGCAGACGTATGCGATCCTGCAAACCTTCGTCCACAATGGCTTTTTGCAGTTGCTGATACTCCGAGCCCATCGCCAGACATAGCGTGACGCAGCGGGTATAGATGAAATTGACGATGGTGATGCGGCCATCATTTTGCAGCAGAGAACTTAGCTGGGTACTGCCCCCGGCTGGGAGCAGTACTTCGACATCGGATATCAGACGCGGCGAAGCGGCGACATCATTGCGACGGGCCGTCTCGGCGGTCAGGGCAGTGAACCCTTGTGTCAGATGAGCCAGAGCCCCAATACCCAGGGCAAAAACCAGGAGAATACTTATAAATAGTCTCATCGCTGGCCCATCATTTCAGTCCTACTGTTCCATGGGAGCCAAGTCGGCGTCCCCATTCCAAGGATCGGTTTTATCAGCTGTTTTTTCACGTTCGGCTTTGACAAAGGCCACGTCTACAGGATCGGCGCTATTGCCACCCAACTCTGTACGCAGGTAATTAACAACAGCCGTCATTTCCTCGTCGTTGAACTTCTCGCGGAACTCAGGCATTGCACCATTGTACTTATTACCCTTGACGGTAAGCTCACCGGTAATACCATGCAGCATGATCTGGACCAAAACTTCTGGCTTGCGCAGCACCCACTCGGAACCAACTAGTGGAGGGAACACACCTGGAACACCTGCGCCCGTTGCCTGGTGACAGGCGGCACATTGGGCTACGAACAACTGCTGACCATCAACCGCGCCTTCAGGCAATTCGAAGTCGGCAACGATACGGTTGTCACCTACGGTTGAGTCATGGCTCAAGTCGCTGCTGAAGATATAGTAGATGCCCCACAGGAACAGACCTGCAATGATCAGCAGAACTACCCAAGGAATCGGCGCTGCATTTTCTTCCGGATCAGCATTCTCACGCAGCTGCGCGTCATATTTACGTTTGTCGCTCATTCTAATTCTCCGAGGCGCCCCGCCGTGCGGGGCGCGCTAGCTCAGCAATGCCTGTTTATTTGATAACGCTGGCTGGCGATACGGGATACGTACGATCCAGCGCCAACAGGTATTGAACCAGGTCCAGGGCCTCTTGCTTGGCCACAACCACCTTACCCTCAGGCGCAAATTCACCGGGTAGATTGACAACTTTATCGCCTTCCTCTGCCTTGTCCTTGAGCTCGAACATGAAGGGGTAAGAAGGCATATTGCTGCCAGGGGTGTAGGCGCGAGGCTGATACAAGTGACCCAGGTGCCAGTCCACGCTAGGCTGACGAGCACCAATATTGAGCAGGTCAGGACCGGTACGCATGGTGCCGAGCAAGTGAGGGGTGTCGTAGTAGTAGTCGCCTGCCACCGAGGCACGACCCCAGCCACGCTGGAAGTCGGGAGCCTGGTTTTGGCTGCGTGGCTGCTGCGAGTGACAGTAGACACAGCCCATATCGATATATTCCTGACGGCCGCGCAGTTCTACCTCGGTGTAAGGCTTGAGCCCTGGAGAGGGCTCCACCCTTTTCACCTGCAGATAAGGGACAACGACCAGAGCCGATGTGGCCAGGGCCAGCGTCACCATGGCGCCGCCCAATAGTTTGTATTCGCTTTCCATGACTAAATCATGCCTCCACTACATTGCGAGTTGCCGAGCGCTGGTGAAACAGGGCTGGACCAATACGACGGCTGCCATAGCGCAAAGCCATTGCCACAAAGTGGAAGGCAAACACAAGGTGACCCAAAGTCATCAAACCGCCACCAATCGAGCGCGACTTCAGGTAAGGCATCGTGACAAACACCGACTCCATGAAGGACTTAGCCGGATCAAGCATGGCCACACCTTGCAACCAGCCGCCAATGCTCAAACCGATGGCGTAAATGGAGAAACCAATCACGACCAGCCAGAAGTGCAGGGAGATCAGTTTGGGGTAAGGCCATTCCCAGGACATCACACGTGGCATCACATAGTAGATGGCGCCGAACATCACGATGGTAAAGAAGCCATACAAGCCGATATGGGCGTGGGCAACCGTGAAGTGCGTGAAGTGGGTAATCGTGTTGATGCTGCGCAGCGCTTCAAAGGAGCCTTGAATGGAGCTGACGGTGTACATCATGCCACCCAGCACGATAAAGCGCAGAGTAGGCGAGTGAATCAGGGTACGGAAGTGCCCTTTCATGGTGTAGTGCTGGTTAATCGAGAACGCCAGCACAGGGATGATCATCATCATGCTTTGCACGATGGACAGTGTAATCATCCACTGCGGCACAGGACCACCGACCAGGTGGTGACCACCGACCTGACCGTAGAAAAATGCCAGGCCCCAGAAGCCCACCAGAGACAGGTTGTAAGAGCTGATAGGCTGGCCAATGATCTTGGGCAGGAAGTAATACACCGTAGCCAGGGCCATCGGCGTGTAGAACAGACCCAGCACGTTGTGACCAAACCACCAGTTCATGGTTGCTTGCTCAACACCCACGTGCACGGCAGGCAGGTTACCGACCAGGAACAGGATGGGGAACCAGAACAGGGCTGCGCCCATGTACCACACCGACACATACAGGTGGTGAGCACGACGGTTTTGCAAGGTGAAAACCAAAGGCAAGGCAGCCAGAGCACCACCGATAACCATCAGGATATCAACCTGCCAGGGCATCTCCAGCCATTCCATACCGTCGGTGATACCCATTGCGATACATGTCAGACCGATAGCCAAGCCGATATTCCACAAGATCCCGCCCGTGATGGCATAACGCGCACCGATCAAAGGAGTCTTGAGCAAACGCGGCAGCATCCACATGGCAACGCCGAAAGCGGCCATTGGCGCCCAGCCATACGCCACACCGTTCAGGTGCAGCGTACGCATGCGCCCGAAAGTCATCCAGGCGTGCTGCGTCAGAAATTCGGGATCGTGCAACTTGATCGAGCTGATCAAACCTGCCGTCGAGGCAAACAGCAGCCAAAAGACCGAACAGGCCAGCAAAATGAACGTGACCGAAGCGGTGGAGCGGTCAGCTTCAACGCGTTCTGCCAACTCAAGACTGAGCGCCTGACGGTCTTCAGCAGAAATCGTCTTGCGACCCATTTCTTCTTGAAGTGCCTGACGTTGTTCAGGGGTGGCGGAAGGGTCATCTACCTGCCCGATCTCGCCTTTGGAGAAGATCTCACGCGAGGCAGCGGGACTGTGGTCAAAGAAGTTACGTCGTAACGACCAGATGAAAACAAAGAGTCCTGTAACGGACAATATGAAAGCTAGTAGCAGTATTGAAACGGTATTCACAATGATCCAGGCCTGGTTAATGTGAAGCTGCCAAGCAGCTCGGCGGCACTTGACGCGTCGCAGATCGAAAGAGCATGGACGCAAAAAATCTGCGACTGCCTAGGTCGCGAGAGCCGTCATGTTAAAACACCCGTCTGTTACGTCTGAATAAAGCCCCCATTGAAAGCAGGGTTTATTGAGGCAGAACAAATACGAGCACGACATTTTTTGGTATACGGGCGACAGTCATTATAGGCGAGGGTAAACCCCTGTGACATATCTGTTTCAAAATGCCGTGTACCGAACAGCAGTTTATCCTAGGACAAATAACAAAACCAGTCCAAATCTTACAAAGAGCACCGTTCTGTTCTGATTTGTCTATATGGAATTTCTTATACGGGCACGGAACACACGCCACAAAATCGCAAGCAGCTGTAACAGAGTCAGCCCGTAGGCATCGCCCCACAGACTATCTACAGACGCTGCACGCAAGCGCGTCAAAAAGTACAATCAGCGCTATCTATCTACTGACGAGTCTTGGCTCGCACTGCAAACAAAGGAATTCTTATGGAATGCACAATCGACTGGGGCGGCAAAGACGGCATGTTGTTCCTTGCCCGTACCGGCAGCGGTCATGTGACGGCCATGGACGGTGCACCCGAAGGCGGCGGCAATAACCTGGCTCCCCGACCCATGGAAATGTTGCTGACCGGCGCGGGTGGCTGCGCGGCCTACGACGTGGTGCTGATTCTCAAACGCGGCCGTCACGCCATTACCGGCTGCCAAGTCAAGCTGACCGCCGAACGCGCCGACACCGATCCCAAAGTCTTTACCAAGATTCATTTCACCTTTGTGGTCACTGGCAAAGACTTGCCCCAGGCGGCCGTGGAACGTGCCGTACAACTGTCGCACGACAAATACTGCTCGGCTTCGGCCATGCTGGGCAAAACTGCCGAAATCACCTACTCCGTCGACATTCAGCAAGCCTGAGGCCACACACATGTCCCTTTATCCCTACGAAGACCTGCTGCGCCTGGTCTACACTCAAGGTACCCCCAAAGGGGATCGCACCGGCACCGGCACAAACTCGGTATTTGGTCACCAAATGCGCTTCGATCTGTCGCAGGGTTTTCCGCTGATCACCACCAAGAAGCTGCATACCCGCAGTATCTTTATTGAATTACTGTGGTTTTTACGCGGTGAGTCCAATGTACGCTGGCTCCAGGAACGCGGCGTATCCATCTGGGACGAATGGGCCGACGAAAACGGCAATCTGGGCCCGGTCTATGGGGTGCAATGGCGCTCCTGGCCTACGCCCGATGGTCGTCACATCGACCAGATCAGCCAGTTGGTGGAACAGATCCGCAAAAATCCCGATTCGCGTCGGCTGATCGTCTCGGCCTGGAACGTGGCCGATGTCGGCCAGATGGCCCTGCCTCCTTGCCACGCCCTGTTCCAGTTCTATGTCGCCGACGGCAAACTCTCCTGCCAGCTCTACCAGCGCAGTGCGGATATTTTCCTGGGAGTGCCCTTCAATATTGCCAGCTACGCCTTGCTGACCCACATGATGGCCCAGCAATGCGATCTGGAGGTAGGCGACTTCATCTGGACAGGCGGCGACTGCCACCTGTACTCCAACCACTTCGAGCAGGCCGAACTGCAGTTGTCACGTGAACCGCGTCCCTACCCCAAGCTGACGATCAAACGCAAACCTGCCAGTCTGTTTGATTACGAGTACGAAGACTTCGAAATCACCGACTACGACCCACATCCCCATATCAAAGCGCCTGTTGCCGTATGAGTTCCAGCCCTATTATTCGTCTGGTCGTTGCCTATGCCGCTAATCGCTGCATAGGCAAGGATAACGACCTGCCCTGGCGTCTGCCTTCAGACTTGCAGCACTTCAAGCGCGTGACTATGGGTTTGCCCATTATCATGGGTCGCAAGACCTGGGAGTCGCTGGGCCGTCCCCTGCCCGGCCGCCCGAACCTGGTGATCAGCCGCAATGCGGATTACCAGGCAGAAGGCGCACAGGTATTCAGCAATCTGGACGACGCGCTGGCCGCCTGCCCTGGCTTCGACGCCGCTTGCGTGATTGGTGGCGAGCAGCTCTTCCGTCTGGCCCTGCCTATGGCGCAAGAGCTGATCGCAACCGAGATCAAGGCTGATGTGGACGGCGACACCTTCTTTCCAGAGCTACCCGTTGGCCAATGGCAGGAAGTAGAACGTCTGCCCCAGCCCGAGGAAAATGGCTTCACTTACGACTATGTGACCTATCGCCGCCGTCGTTAGGAGCAAGAGCGACGCCGGAACCCCACCAATCTGGAGATCAATGGACACGGGAACTCAAGCCCACCCGTGGCTAAGTTTCAGGTTCTCTGACAGAAGCCAGGCACGTGTTTCAAGCAGCCATCTGCCCCGTCCCAAGCTCAGACTCGCAGGCTCGAAACTACATAAAAGGCCTGAATCCGTGAAATCGGATTCAGGCCTTTTTGTACGATCAGCCCGACTGGAACAAGCAGGGCCAACACGCATTCCTGTCAGCTCAATATCTGAACTTACTCGGCCACCGCTGCATAAGCAGGGCCATCCAGCAAGCCTTGCAGATCGGCTGGATTGTCGGCCTTGAGCTTGAAAATCCAGGTATCAAACGGAGCTTCGTTGATCAGATGCGGGGCATCGGATAAGGCCTGGTTGAACTCCACCAGCTCGCCCGCCACAGGCGCATAAATATCCGAGGCCGCTTTCACCGACTCCACCACACCCGCCGTTGCACCCGCAGCCAAACGCGTACCTGGAGTGAAGTCACCCACAAATACCAAATCGCCCAACTGATCCTGAGCAAAATCGGTAATGCCAACCAGCACAATACCGTCCTCATCCTTGGCCCACTCATGGCTTACTACGTACTTTCTATCTCCTGGCAACTGCATATCGCCTCCCAGACTCACCAGCCCACAATCCTGTTAATGTCAGAAGCGACCGCAAAGACTGCGTCTTGCCGCTTCCACTCGCTTCCCTAGCTCTGACCTGCCTGCGCCTTCAGTGCGCGTGCGCACGCTGCTGCAGACGCCCAGGCCCATTGGAAGTTATACCCGCCCAGCCAACCGGTGACATCCACCGCTTCACCAATAAAGAACAGACCAGGTACTTTACGTGCTTCCATGCTTTTCTGATTGAGCTCGCGTGTATCCACGCCACCGCTCATCACTTCCGCCTTTTTATAGCCTGCGGTGCCACTGGGTTTCAACTGCCAAACGTTAATAACCTGCCCCACCGCACGCAATACGCGATCGGGCAAATCCGCCAGACGTTGTTGCCCCACGCCTTTAGGCAACAAGTCCGAGGTATCCAACCATTGCTCGACCAGACGGCGTGGCCACAAGGTGGACAAGACAGTGACCAGTTGCTGGCGGTTGCCCGCCTTCAAATCCAATAGCTGCTGCGCGATATCCTGACCGGGGGCCAGATCCACACTAATACTTTCACCCGACTGCCAGTAGCTGGAAATCTGCAAGATACCCGGCCCGGACAGGCCGCGGTGCGTGAACAGCAAATCTTCCAAAAAGGCTTGGCGTTGCTTGCCCTGCCCTGTGCTGACTTCCACTTCCAAAGCCATACCGCTCAAGGCCGAAAAGGGTTTCCAATCCCGGCCGTCAAAGGTCAAGGGGACCAAGGCCGGATGCGGTTCAATCACTTTCAAACCAAAGTGACGTGCCATACGCAAAGCGTAGTCCGTGGAACCGAGCTGCGGAATCGCCATGCCGCCTGTGGCAATCACCACCTGCAAGGCATTCAACTCGCCCTGGCTGGTGCGCAGCACAAAACCTTCTTGCGTGCGGCCAATGGACTGCACCGAACAGGGCATGCGCCAGGATACCTGCCCTTTCAAACACTCCTGACGCAGCATCTGAATGATGGACTCGCTGGAGTCATCACAGAACAACTGGCCTTTATGCTTTTCATGAAAACCGATGCGGTACTCTCGCACCAGTTGCAGAAAATCCTGGGGGGTATAGCCTGCCAAGGCCGAACGGCAAAAATGCGGATTCTTGGACAGAAAATTCTCTGGCGAAGTCCCCGTATTAGTGAAGTTGCAACGCCCTCCACCTGAAATACGGATTTTCTCGGCCAGCTTCTCAGCGTGATCAATCAATACCACTCGCAGACCACGCTGGCCTGCGATACTGGCAGCCATCATACCGGCCGCACCTGCGCCGATGACGGCAACATCAAAAAAAGGAATCACGCGGGTTTACTCGTTGGTTTCAGACTCAAGCACGCAATCTACGTAGTAGCGCGGCAGTCCATCGGGGCCAATATCCTGCGCCAGTCCATGCACATAGGTTTCAAAGCCGGGGAAGCGGGCATTGAACTCGCGCGCGAATTGCAGATACTCCACAATGCGCGAGTTAAAGCGTTCGCCAGGAATCAGCAAAGGAATGCCGGGTGGGTAAGGCGTCAATAAAACACCCGTCACACGACCTTCCAGCTCGTCAATACCAACACGCTCAATGTCGCCGTGCGCCATCTTGGCATAGGCATCCGAGGGTTTCAGTGCGGGAATCATGTCGCTCAGGTAGACCTCGGTGGTCAGGCGGGCCAGATCGTACTTGCGGTAAGCCTGGTGAATCTGCTGACACAGGTCACGCAAGCCCATGCGCTCGTAGGTAGGCTGGGTTTTGCAGAAGTCCGGCAAAATACGCCACATAGGCTGGTTGCGGTCATAATCGTCCTTGAACTGTTGCAAGGCAGTCAGCAAGGTATTCCAGCGCCCCTTGGTAATGCCAATGGTGAACAGAATAAAGAAGGAGTACAGGCCGGTTTTCTCGACCACCACGCCGTGCTCGGCCAGATATTTGGAAACCAGAGCGGCAGGAATACCCTGCTCGGCAAAGGTGCCGGAAATATCCAGGCCGGGAGTCACGACCGTGGCTTTGACCGGATCCAGCATGTTGAAGTTGGTCGACAACTTGCCAAAGCCATGCCACTCCGCATCAGAGCGCAAAATCCAGTCATCGCGCTCGCCTATGCCCTCTTCGGGCAGATTGTCCGGCCCCCAGACCTTGAACCACCAGTCGTTCTCGCCGTATTCCTTGGACACCTTGCGCATGGCGCGACGGAAGTCCATGGCCTCGCAAATACTTTCCTCGACCAGCGCGGTGCCACCGGGCGGCTCCATCATGGCCGCAGCCACATCACAGGACGCAATAATCGCGTACTGCGGGCTGGTGCTGGTATGCATCAGGTAGGCTTCGTTGAACACGTTGCGGTCCAAAGGGCGGTTTTCCGCATCCTGCACCGTGATTTGGGACGCCTGCGACAAACCAGCCAGCATTTTGTGCGTGGAATGCGTAGCGTAAATCATGGTGTCTTTGGTGCGCGGACGATCGGCACCAATAGCATGCATGTCGTGATAAAAGTCGTGGAAAGCCGCATGCGGCAACCAGGCTTCATCAAAGTGCAGCGTGGGGATCTTGGAATCCAGGGTTTCCTTGATCATTTCCACGTTGTAGATCACGCCATCGTAGGTACTTTGCGTTAGCGTCAGAATACGAGGCTTCTTGTTCCTGGCCTTGCTGGCAAAGGGGTTGGCCTCGATCTTGCGCGCAATGTTTTCTGGCAAGAACTCTTCTTGCGGGATAGGACCAATAATGCCCAAGTGGTTGCGCGTGGGGCGCAGAAAAACCGGGATAGCACCCGTCATGGTGATGGCGTGCAGAATCGACTTATGGCAGTTGCGATCCACAACCACCACATCGTTATTGGCCACATTGGCGTGCCAGACGATCTTATTCGAGGTGGACGTGCCGTTGGTCACGAAAAAACAATGATCGGCATGAAAGATACGGGCCGCGTTGCGCTCGGCATCGGCTACCGGGCCAGTGTGGTCCAGCAGTTGCCCCAGCTCGTCGACCGCATTACAGACATCGGCACGCAGCATGTTTTCACCAAAGAACTGGTGGAACATCTGACCTACCGGGCTTTTCAGAAAAGCGACCCCCCCCGAGTGCCCAGGGCAGTGCCAAGAGTAAGACCCGTCGGACGCGTACTTGACCAGTTCGCGGAAAAACGGCGGTGCCAGGCTTTCCAGATAGGAGCGGGCCTCACGGATGATGTGGCGCGCCACGAACTCGGGCGTGTCCTCGAACATGTGAATGAAGCCGTGCAGCTCGCGCAGAATATCGTTGGGGATATGCTGCGAGGTGCGTGTCTCGCCATACAAATAAATAGGGATGTCCTCGTTGCGAAACCGCAGCTCGCCAATAAAGGAGCGCAGGTTCTTGATCGCGTTGGCAACATCCTCCGGGGAATCCACATCGAATTCCTCATCATCAATCGACAAAATGAAGGCGCTCGCGCGGCTTTGCTGTTGCGCAAAAGAACTAAGGTCACCATAACTGGTGACCCCGAGAACCTCTACGCCTTCGGCCTCTATCGCCGAGGCCAGGGCTCGAATGCCCAGGCCCGACGTATTTTCGGAACGGTAGTCTTCGTCGATGATGACGATGGGAAAACGAAACTTCATCCAGAACTCCTAGGTACGGGGCAAGGTAACGCCCTGTTGACCCTGATATTTGCCGCCGCGGTCGCGGTACGACACTTCGCACACTTCATCGCTTTCAAAGAACAGCATCTGTGCGCACCCTTCACCGGCGTAAATCTTGGCTGGCAGCGGGGTGGTGTTGGAAAACTCCAAGGTGACATGGCCTTCCCACTCGGGTTCCAGCGGAGTCACGTTCACGATAATGCCGCAACGGGCATAGGTGCTTTTGCCCAGACACATGGTCAGCACACTGCGAGGAATACGGAAGTACTCAACCGTGCGGGCCAGTGCAAAAGAGTTGGGCGGAATAATGCACACATCACCGACGAAATCCACAAAGGACTTTTCATCGAAGGCCTTGGGGTCCACGATGGTCGAATTGATGTTGGTAAAAATCTTGAATTCGCTGGCACAACGCACATCGTAACCATAGCTGCTGGTGCCGTAGCTGACGATACGTTGTCCGTCTACATTGCGCACTTGGCCTGGCTCGAAAGGTTCGATCATGCCTTGGGCAGCAGCCCGCCGAATCCAACGGTCGCTTTTGATACTCATAAGAAATTAGCCGCCTTAAATCAGTAACCGGTTATTTTATCGTTTAGATACACACACAAGCCAATTGCGGCGCAAATATATCATTTGCACCACAATTGGCTGCCCGTTTGAAGCCGGGCAGCCTGCATCAATCTTTCGAGAACCAGCGGTAAATCAGGGCCAGACCGTTTACCGTACCCGCGCTGACTTCAGCGGTCAGGCCCCGCGCCAAGCGGTAGCTGGCCCGACCTACCGTGCCGGTATCGGCCATGGCCTGCTCCAGGCTGACCGAAAAATCGGCCGTTAACGCCTTGGTAATTGCAATGAACTTACGCTCTTCATTGCTGGTGCCACTGTTCAGGGATTTGACCACACTTTCGACTGGCAAGATGCTACCAGCACTACCCAGGTCGCCTGAGCGCATGGCCACCTCATCAATACCGAACTTGCGGTAAAAGGGTTCGCCGTCCCCTAGAAAAGAAGTGCCCACACTGAGCAACAAGGCCATGTCGCCACCGGAGTCATCCGGGCCATGGCCCAACAAAAGCCAGGACAGCTTTTCAACTTCACTGACTTCCGGATAGGACACCAAATCGATTCGGGGTCTACGCGCCGTGCCAACCACCTTAACACCTGCTTCTACCGCCAGCCCGGTACGCACGGCTTCAATATCCAGGATGGGCGAGGTGATGTCGCCCTGAAACGTCACCGTACCGCGCTTGAGCAAGAGCTTCTGCCCATACAGTTCGATACGACCACCACGAGTACGCAAGGCACCAATGCCGGTTAACTTGCCACCGGCCATGGTGATCCGCAGATTGCCGACCAAGCCCGAGTTCACACCATAACCGGTCAGATAAAAGCGTCGGCCCAAATCCACATCAATGTCCATACTCATATCAGTGGCGGCCTGAGATGGCTCGGCAGCAGGCTCATCGCCAGCCCGCACAATCACCACGTCGCTATCTACCGTGGGAATGCCGCCCAACATATCCAGATTGAACCATCCTGCATCAGCCACTACCTTGCCGGTAATCGCAATACGAGGCAGCTCCATGTCCAGATTGATATTGCCGGACATCATGGCGTAACGGTCAGAGCGTTGCAAAATGGGGAAACGGAAAATATCGACGCCAAATGCCCCTTGCTGAGTACTCAAGTTCCACTGCCCGGACACTGTCAGCTTGCCATCCTTGGCATCCGGACTCTCTTTCAGCCACGTAGCCGTACGCCACTCTTGCGGCTCTACCCGCAGACGGGCCGGGAAAGTCAGCGAATCCAAGCGGAAAATATCGCCATCAAAACTGGCATCCAACTGCCCGTCAATCAAACGGATACCGTCATCGAGACGAGTAAAGCGCAACTCGCGGCCCGTTACCGTGCCTCGGCTGGTCCAGGCCCATTTCGCGCCCACATCAATATTCACGTCCGCATTCAGACGGCCGCCCAATTCCATGGCATCACCCAGGAATAGGCGCGTCCAGCTCAGGTCATCAATATTGGCTTGAATGCTGACCGTTTTGCGATCGTTCTCGTCCAGGGTCAGCCCGTGAATGGGGGTTTGAGCCTTGGCAGTGACGTAGCCCATGTCCTTGGTACGCACATCCATCTGAGCATCCAGACGGCTGGTAGTACCCGAGGTAGGTTTCGCATCAATGACGATGCTCAGATCCTCCAGGCCCAGAGACATGGGAGGTTCGGCAAAAACCTGGACATCACCCGCGACACGATCCACACGCACTTGCCCAGCCAAGGCGCCATTGAACTTCAGGTCCCAACGGGCTTTGATATCAATTTCAGGCGGCTGGGTTTTCTTGTTCCTGGCAATCTTGACCCCGCCCCCTTTGGCTTTCTCCGGATCTTCCCGCACCCCCACCTTGCGCAACAAACGCGCAATGCGGGGTTCGGACAAGACCAGATCCAGCAATTCACCCCGGCTGGCCCACTGTCCCGGCTGATACGTGGATTCCTGATGACGCAGATTGATCCAAGGCTCGCCGTCGACGGAGGTGCTCAAGGTAGCCGCACCCACGCGAACCGACCAGGGCTCCAAAGGTGGCCGGGCAGCGCGCGCTGCGGCTGCACCACCCTCCATCGATGCCGCTTTGTCAGTTTGTGCCGCTCCGCTACCATCTGCCGCATTGACTACCGAGCCAGTACCCGCACCCTGTTGTACTTCGTCGACCGGCTTGGCACCTTCATTCGCCAAAGCCGGGGCCGGAGCCACGCCAGGCTCTACCGCCGGCTGTTCTGCAGACGTCGCATCTGTCTTGGCAAGGGATTCTTTTCGCGCTGGCTCGGGTGCACGCAGTGCATCCGTAAAACGCAGTGGCATAGCCGACTGCAAACGCACAGCCAGACCTGCATGGTCAGCCTGCAAACGGCTTAGCTGGCCATCCCAGTAGGCTGCCTTGCCTTGATCGGCGAAATGCCAGCCACCTTCCAAGGCCAGATCCGCTTGCGCGATGCCCTGGCCCAGCTGAGTACTGTCTTTGCCACCCAGATCGTATTGGCCTTGTAGCTGTAAGGTGTGGCGCGACACGTCGCCACGCAGTTGGCCTTGTGCCGATGCCACACCCAACTCCAGGCCGGGCCACAATTGTTCTGCTTTGGGCATCTTGACTTGCAAATCCAGTGCCGCCGTGCCGCTTATACCCAAATCGCCCTTTAAGAGCACCTGGTTATCGCCCACTTTCAAATCAGTCAGCACATCGCTCAAGTGCAGTTGACGCCACCAGGTCGGCTCACCCGGCTGCGCTGGTGCGGCCGCTTTCGCCTTGATCTGCCCAATCGCCGGTTGTTTGTTCCAGCGGCTGCCTTGCAGCAGTTGAATATCGACATCCGCAGAAAGTATTTGTTCTTTATCCGCCAGCACCACATCAAACTTGCCCTGACTATTGAGCAGAGCGTCAGGCAAGACATCGCCTAATAATGCATGCAAGTCCAGCTTGTTGCTGCTGAACTGACCTTTGAAATGATCCTGAATGTGCACACCTTCCTGTGTGGCATCCCAGGCAAAGTCTGCATCCAGCAAGGACTCGTCTGGCAATTTCACCGCCAGCTTGGCCTGACGCACGGGTACGGAATCCAACGGGCTCAATTCTGCACTGGCGTCCAGGCTATAACCCTGACCATGCCCCTTAAGTAGCAAGGTGGCTTGTTCCAAAGAGCCATTCAAAGTGATTTGCGCATTGACCACACAATCGGGCAAAGGCTCGGGCTCAGGAACAGCAACCGGCTCCTGGATACGTTCTTCATCAACAAGACCTGCACTGCCCCCGGGCTCGGAGCTGATGACTCCGGCGGCACTAGGGGTATCTACAGGCTGACCGACCGATTGGCTATCAGGGGCGAGTTGGCCCTGCGTGTTGGCCTTGGTTTGGCTTTGCTGAGGAGTTTGTGCCGCAACAGAGGCCGCCGCAGCCTTGGCATTGGCATTGGCTTTCAGCGTTTGTGCAGCGGCTGTCGTTGTGGACTGAGCAACGGCGACTTTTGCAGCAGGCCGGTCGGACTTCGATTGCTCCGCATAAGCGGGCAAATACTGCTTGGCGCAAATCGGAGAATCCGCCGTCAAACCACGAGCAATGATTTGGATATCGGCTCGTGCCGGATATGGCGCTTCCAGGCCCGCCAGCTCTACTTCACCCTGAAAACCAGCGCGAATGGACTCATTGGCCACCATCAAATCGTACAGACGCAACTGTGCGCTGTCGGAATCCACAGCCAGAGCCGAGGACAAATCCGCAATGGCTACCGGCAAGGGCGTACCATCTTGCGTCAACAGGAACTGACCCAAGGCCAGTTTGTCCACGGCAATACTGACAGGCAACTCAGGCATTTTGAAGGGGGCGTCGGACTTGGGCTCGTCCGAGGATGTCAAGGCCACATCCACTTTATGGGCACTGAGCTCCACCACATGCAAGCGTCGCTCCCAGAGCTCTTTCCAGTTGGCCTGCAGGCGCAAACGTTCGATATCGACATGGGTATCGGGCAGGGCCAGCACCAGGTGGTCGATACTCAGACCGTCCCAGATCGTTCCGCGTACGCCTTGTGCACTGCCCTGTGCATAAGGCAAGGCCGTGCGCAGCGCCCAACGGGTACCAACCTGACTGGCCAGCACCCAATACACAAAACCACACACAAGCAGCAGGGCCACCACCACAAAGGGGATGCCCCACAATGCAAAATATCGGAACCAGCGCCGAACCCAAGCCATTAAAATGCGATTCCCAAAGAAAAGCTCAAACGTAAACGTTTGTCCCGCTGACCATAGGCCAGATCAAGATTGAAGGGCCCGGCAGGGGTTCGGACCACCGCTCCCAAACCGTAACCCCAGGCCAAGTCCATATCACCAAAGCTGGACGCCGCATCGCCCACGTCCACAAAAGCACGCATGCCGTACATGCTGGTGAAAAAATGCGTGTACTCCACACTAGCAACCGCCATGGCCGGCGCGCCCACCACGGCGTCGCTGCGTTCAAGACCAATACTTTGATATTTATAGCCCCGGATGCTGCGCGCGCCCCCAGTGCGATAACCGAAATCAGGCGGCGTCCGATCCGTCATCCCCCACACTTTGCCGACTTCCCCGCGTACGGACAAGACGTCCCGATCCCCAACCGGCCACCATTGTTGGAGTCGCAAATTGCTGCGGTAGAACCTTTCGCCCCGATCCAGCGTGACACCAGCACCGACACCAAAGTCAATCAAATTGCCTTCGCGCGGATCGTATTTCTTGTCCACATCGCGGCGCAGCCACTGCCAAGTTGCAATGGCAGAAGGGGTTTCACGAGTGGGCAGTCCAGAAATCTTGGTCTTGTCCCAGGCCCCCAGCACACCCCACTCAGTTTCGTACTCAACGCGGCTATTACCCGCCGCCTTTCGTTCTTGGCGCAGCTTCCAGCCCAAGGCCAAACGCTCAGTGTCCAGGCCTTCAACGTCAGAGCGATCATACAAAACACCGAAACTGTTCTTGTAGCCACGAATCGTGGGCGGCAAATGGATGTCATAAAAAGCCCTCTGGCGGTTTTTATCCACCCCAAGACCGGCCTCGGACCAAATGGGCAGGCCAAACACAATATTCTTTCGGTACAGGGCTTCGGCACGCGCTCCGTGGTCGCTGTCAAAACCCAAAGAGCCGGTGAACTGCTTGGATGGTGCTTCGGTCACTCGCACCCTTACAGGCAGCTCTACATCACCATCAGGAAGCTCTTTCTTTTTGCTGGCCTGCTCATCCAGAGTGACAAAGGCACCCCGAAAAAAAGTGGTGGCCGCCAAAGATTGCTGCCACTCGTCCAGCTTGTCCTGATCGTAGGGGTCACCGGGGGTATAGCGCACGTAGCGGTCCACCAGTGACTGGGGGACTCGCTTCAAGCCGGTGGTCTCCAGAGGCCCCATGCGAACCCGTGGCCCGCTATCGACGTTCAGGGACAGGTCGGCCACCCCTTCGTCAGCCAGTACCGTCGCCCGCGTGTCTATATAACGAGCGTAGTAAAAGTCCTGGCGCTGTACGCTTTCCAACAAATCCGCCTTGGCCGACGACCAGACTGAATTTAAAAAAGGATCGTCCACTTTCAGGGGAAAACTGGCCTTGATCCCTTCCAGACGCACTTGGTATTCCGGCTCCTGGATCTTGCCTTTGAAGTCCAAGGCAATGTCGCGCACACGCGTGATTTCACCTGGCTGAATAATAATGTCCCAATATTCCCCGCTGGAATCTTCACCCACCTCCAGCGTAACCACAGAGTCAAAATAACCCTGAGTCTGCAAGGCGGAAACGGTCGCATCATGGGCCCGGCGCCGCAGACGCGAGACCTCTCCCAAGTCCTGATCTTCCGCCAAACGCGTAATGGCACTGACCGCACGCTGAATTTCTTTCAACGCCTGGGGGGGCACGCCCCCCGGATCAATAATGACATCAGGAACGGAAGACTGAGCCCACACGGCAGGGCTCAGGACTATCGAGAACAACAGGCAAAAGCCGGATTTGCGCATACGTACTCAAAGAGGACGAGGAACAACCTTGGGGCGCTGCCCCGACGTGTCTGGAGGTAGTTGCGACAAGTTAGCCGAAACGCGATTGGCAATCTCATGATAGAGCCGAGCCTCGGGGCTGTCTGCGCTGGCAATCACGGTAGGGGTACCGGAGTCGGTCTGAGCCCGAATGCTCATTGCCAGCGGCAAGGCACCCAGCCAAGGCACGTTGAATTGACTGGCCATATCGCGGCCACCGTGTTGGCCAAAGACCGGGTCAGCGTGACCACAGTTCGAGCAAATGTGAACCGACATGTTCTCCACGATACCCAAGACCGGCACATTGACCTTCTGGAACATGTTCAAGCCACGCTTGGCATCGATCAGCGCCAGATCCTGCGGAGTGGTCACAATCACAGCGCCCGTCAGCGGGACTTTCTGCGACAGGGTCAAGGCAATGTCGCCCGTGCCCGGAGGCATGTCGATGATCAGGTAATCCAGATTGTCCCAACGCGTTTGTGTAAGCAGCTGTGTCAGCGCCTGGGTTGCCATCGGGCCGCGCCAGATCGCCGGAGCGTCCTCATCCAACAAGAAACCAATCGAGTTCGCTTGCAGACCGTGGCCAATCAGCGGCTCCATCATCTTGCCGTCTGCACTGCGCGGACGCTCGTGCAGGCCCAGCATGGTGGGCACGCTAGGGCCGTAAATATCCGCGTCCAGCAAACCGACACGCGCACCTTGCATATGCAAAGCCAAGGCCAGGTTCACCGACGTCGTACTTTTACCGACCCCGCCCTTGCCCGAGGACACCGCAATAATGTTGCGGATATTGGGCATGGGGCGCAAGCCTTCCTGCACGGCATGTATACCAATGCGAGGGCTCAAATGCAGCTTGGACAGGGTGGCACCCACGCCCGCCAAAGCTTGCTCGATACGTTCGCGCAGTTGCCCCTGAATGTCATAAGCCGTATAGGGCAGATGCAAAGTCAGCTCAACCTGGTTCTGGTCAATGCCCAGTTCGCATCGACCCGCATCGACCGATAACTTCTTTAACGTGTTGGGATCGGTCACACTCGCCAGGGCTTGCAACACGCGCTCGGAACTCACTGTCATTTATACAAAACCTTGATATAAAGAAACATCACCATACCTTTAAACCAGAAATTTAGCGGTTCAAGAGGAATTTTTTTACACTTATGGTGTCATACTAAACCTATGAGCACATTTAACCAGATTATCCGCACAGCCCTCTTTGTCTTGCTGACAATTTTCGGTGCAATCATGGCGTTTATCTTCATGGTTTCCACCGCGATTGCGATCGGCATTTTATACATTGTGGCGCGTATTAGTGGCCGTCCTTTCGGCGTTAAAGCCTATTGGGACCAGCGCCGCCGCCCCACCGCTGCCAGCAAACAGTCGACAGCACCACGTTCGCGTGATGTCACCGACATCGAGATGCGCGAGATTCCTTAACAGTTCTTGACTGTGCGCCAAGCAGTTGGTTCACAGCAACGCTGAATAGGCATTGCCCCCCGAACACCCTGAGTCGTCAACGGCTCAGGGTGTGTGCATTTGTATCATTCGCAATTACCCATCAGCAACTTGTCCGTGGACATTCCTCGGTCTGGCGCTGCACAAGTGTCCAATAGACCGTAGAATCCTTGTTCCCTTTCTCTTTTATTTTGTTAAGTCATGTCACGAACGATATTTGTTACGACCGCCCTGCCGTATGCCAATGGCTCGTTTCACATCGGCCACATCATGGAATATATCCAGGCCGACATCTGGGTTCGGTCCATGCGAATGTCGGGACATACGGTACATTTTGTGTGTGCGGACGACGCCCATGGCGCCCCCATCATGCTCAAGGCAGAAAGCGCGGGCATTACCCCCGCCCAGTTGGTAGACAAGATCGCGGCCGAACGCCCCACCTACCTGAACGGCTTTAACATCAAGTTCGACCACTGGCACCGTACGGACTCGCCTGACAACGTCGAGCTGGCCCAGGATATCTACCGCACGCTAAAAAGCGCCGGCTTCATTGATACCCGCACCATCGAACAGTTCTATGATCCGGTCAAAGGCATGTTCCTGCCCGATCGTTACATCAAGGGCGAGTGCCCCAAGTGTCATGCCAAGGACCAGTACGGCGACAGCTGCGAGGTCTGTAGCGCGGTTTACGCCCCGACCGAGCTGATCGAACCCTACTCCACCCTGACCAATGCGCGTCCGGTGTTAAAAACCTCGGAACACTTCTTCTTCCGTCTGTCCGACCCGCGCTGCGTGGCCTTCCTGCAAGAGTGGACCACAGGCAAGAACGCCCAGGGCAAGCCACGTCTGCAATCGGAAGTGCTGGGCAAAACCCGCGAATGGCTGGGTACAGGCGAAGGGGCCGAAGCGTCCCTGAACGACTGGGATATTTCCCGCGACGAGCCTTACTACGGCATTCCGATTCCCGATGCGCCCGGCAAGTACTTCTACGTCTGGCTGGACGCGCCTGTTGGTTACCTGGCTTCCTTGAAAGCCTACTGCACCAAGGCCGGTCTGGACTTTGATGCCTTGCTGGATCCGGAAGGCAGCACCGAGCAGGTGCACTTTATCGGCAAGGACATCGTGTACTTTCACGCCCTATTCTGGCCTGCCATGCTGAAATTCTCCGGCCGTAAAGTGCCTGATGCGCTGAACGTACACGGTTTCATCACGGTTAGCGGCGAAAAAATGTCCAAGAGCCGTGGCACAGGCATTTCACCCCTGCGCTACCTGGAACTGGGTATGGATGCCGAATGGATGCGCTACTACATGGCCGCCAAGCTCAACTCGCACGTTGAGGACATGGACTTCAACCCTGACGACTTCATTGCCCGCGTCAACAGCGACCTGATTGGCAAATACGTCAACATCGCCAGCCGTGCCGCCAACTTCATTAGCAAGCACTTTGATGGCAAGCTGGCCTACCAGGGCGACACCTCCGAGCTGCAAAACCAGCTCAAAGAAGTTGCCGAGAAAGTCCGCTCCGATCTGGAAAGCCGCGAGTACGGCCGTGCTGTGCGCCAGATCATGGCTCAAGCCGACATCATCAACCAGGCTTTCGATACAGCCCAGCCCTGGGTCATGGCCAAAGGCATTGCAACTGCCGAGCAAGCCCAGAAAGATGCGTTGCAAGACATTTGCTCGCGCACCCTGGCTGGCTTCAAGGGCCTGTCTGTCATGCTGACCGCCATTTTGCCTACCCTGACCGATCGCGTTGCCCGCGAGCTATTCGGTCTGGATCGCAGCTTTGTCTGGGATGACGTAGCTGCCTTGCCTGATCACATCGCTCCATTCAAACACCTGATGCAGCGGGTAGACAGCGCCATGGTGGACGAACTGCTGGCCCCCCCGCCAGCCCCAGTCGTCCTGCCCGGTGGCGAAGCGATTGCCGACACCATCGACATCAAGGACTTCATCAAGGTTGATCTGCGCATTGCCAAGATCGTCAGCTGTGAAGCCGTAGAAGGGTCGGACAAGCTGCTGCGCCTGAGCCTGGATGCTGGCGAAGGTCGTTTGCGCCAAGTGTTCTCTGGCATCAAGTCGGCTTACCAACCCGACGACCTGATCGGCAAGCTGACGGTTCTGGTAGCTAACCTGGCTCCTCGCAAGATGCGTTTTGGTGTGTCCGAAGGGATGGTTCTGGCTGCCAGCCATGCTGATGACGCCGTGGACCAAGGTATCTATATTCTAGAGCCCTTCCCTGGCGCCCAGCCCGGCATGCGCATCAATTAAGACGCATTCCTGATACGCCCAAAAGCCTCGCTCAAAAGCGAGGCTTTTTTGTATCCATATATCAAAGAATAGGCTCAAAACAGCCTGCCAAGCCCCTTTCAGCACCCTACAGGCCGGGAAAGTCGATACACTCTTTATCTTGAAACTGCTGTATTGATACACAGCCTGCCGCTTTGCTTGCAAGGACCGTTTGGCATGAAAAATACCCCCCCTTCTGATCTGGACCGGCACCGCGGCGCTCAACGCTCCACCTGGGTCAGCGTCCTTGTCAATATTGGTTTGAGCGTGCTGCAACTTGTGGTGGGCCTGTTTGCCCATTCTCAAGCCCTGATTGCCGACGCCATTCACTCTTTATCTGACCTGCTGTCGGACTTTGTAGTGCTGATTGCCAACCGCCATAGCCGCCAAGGCCCAGATGCAGACCACCCCTACGGCCATTTGCGCTACGAAACGGTCGCTACCTTGGCCATTGGAGGCCTTTTGCTGGCTGTGGGCGCCGGGATGTTGTGGAATGCCGTCTCTGCCTTGCGCGACCCCAGCAGCATCGAGGCTGTACACCCCATTGCCTTGGCCATTGCCTTGACTGCGCTCTGTAGCAAAGAACTCCTGTTTCGCTACATGTTGCGTGTAGCAAAACGGTTACGCTCGACCATGCTGGCTGCCAATGCCTGGCATGCACGCTCGGATGCCGCATCCTCCTTGGTTGTCAGTGTCGGAGTCATGGCGAACTTGGCAGGCCTGCCCTTGGGTGACCCCTTGGCTGCCAGCATTGTGGGCTTGATGATTCTGCGCACGGGCTGGAAGTTTGCGATAGGCGCCTTCCACGATCTGACAGATAAAGCGGTCGATCAGGAAACGGAAGAGCGCATTGCCAAGCTCTTGCGCGAGACGCCCGGCGTAGAAGGGATACACCAGTTACGCACCCGCAAGCTGGGCGACATGATCTGGGTAGAGGTAGACCTGGAAATGGATGGCAAGCTGACCATCAGTCAGGGACACGAGATTGCCGTGGCTGCACGGGCGCGTGTGATGGCCGAAGAACCCGTGCTGGATGTAATGACGCACTTTGATCCAGTCACGCCCAAGCACTAAAGCCTGACGCGTCTTTGCCACTCTCGCAGGCCGAACACCCAGGTATCAAACGCGGTGCTCACTCTCGGGAGCCAACATTTCTACCAGCACACGGGATAAGGCCGTCACCATCTCATTGGCGTGGGGCCTATGCAAAATCGCCAGCTCAAAAGCATCAATCCGGGGCAGGCCTTGTGCTTGCCCCAGCTCAATATGGTCGTCCCGCACAGCACGCCGTGGCAACAGGCTGATGCCCATCCCGTCTGCCACCGCTCCTTGAATGCCGCTCAAGCTGGAACTGGTAAAACTGATGCGCCAACGCCGCCCCAAGGACTCCACTGCACTGATAATCTCCTCACGGTAAACACCACGGCGTGGGAAAGTAACCAGGGGGATAGGGTCCAGATGAAAGACCGGATCGGTCGCGCTATCGACCCAGGCCGTCTGCTCGGGTAAACAGACCACCGCTTCGCGGGCATTATGACGCTGCTTGACCAGCACCAGATCCAGCTCACCCTGATCGTAGGCGGCCAGCAAATCGCTACTTAAACCGCTGCTGACTTCCAGCCGCACCTGCGGAAACCGCCGATTGAAACCAGCCAGGGCCCGCATGGTCTGGCCGTTGGTAAAATCCTCTGGCACACCCAGCCGTACCGAGATAGTCACCAACGAACCCGACAAGGCTTCTGACAACTGATGATTCAGGGCCAGCATCTGGCGGGCGTAACCCAGCAAGGTCTGCCCCGCTTCGGTCGTGCTGACTCCCCGGCTGGCCCGATCCAGCAGACGCAGCCCGGCCAGCTCTTCCAGACGTCGTACCTTCTGGCTGATCGTGGACTGGGTGGAATGCAAACGCGTCGCTGCTGCCGTAAAGCTGCCGCAATCGACCACCGTCAACAAGGCCAGCAACAGGTCCAGGTCGTACAAGGGCCGATTCAGGCTGGGACTGCTCGATAGTTGATGATCCATATCTTCAAAATCCTTCTGACATCACGCCTTTGGCCCAAGCAAAGTGCTGGCTATCGCCTGTGGATACTAGCTGTGCATCAAAGATGGCTCGTGAGGCCCCAAGCTACTGGATGTGGGCACGGAGCGTAGATCAACCGCTGTTCCAAGACGGACGCGACATCAATGAGCCTCAATATAGGTAGTAACACTGCTGCCTGCTTCGGCATTGGTATTAAAGCACTTGCAGCAGTTGTTGCTGTTGCTGTTGCTGTTGCTGCCAACAGGCTCCACAGCTCAATACATTCAAAAAACAAATACTAGAGATTTATACATTTAATTTGTAAATATCACCAGCAATCGTTACTGTGTATTGGTCCCGCGCATTACAACGACATCCCGCCTGTGCCTTTTGCCAACCGCCGGGATTGCGCCATGCCGTTCGACAGATTTTTCCTTACTGAATGTCAATGGGAATCAACATGTCCAAAGTCAATTACTACGCCCCTCCCGGTGGCCATCCTCCTCAGACTCAGTTGCTGACAGATCGCGCCATGTTCACCGAGGCCTATGCCGTGCTGCCCAAAGGCGTGCTGCAAGACATCGTGACCAGCTTCCTGCCCGGTTGGGAAAATACCCGCTTATGGGTATTGGCTCGTCCTCTGTCCGGCTTTGCCGAAACCTTCTCTCAATACATCATGGAAGTGGGTCCTCAAGGCGGCAGCAACAACCCTGAGTCCGATCCCGAAGCCGAAGGCGTGATTTTTGTCGTCAAGGGCCAATTGGAACTGGTTCTGGAAGGCACCAAGCACATCCTGGAAGAAGGCGGCTATGCCTTTATTCCTCCTTCCACCAACTGGACCTTGCACAACCGCACGGGCGAGTTGGCCAACTTCCACTGGATCCGCAAGCGTTATCAGCGTGTGGAAGGCCTGGAAGCACCTGAAGCCTTCGTGACTAACGAGAAAGACGTCACCCCCATGGTGATGCCCGACACCGAAGGCCGCTGGAGCACCACGCGCTTTACCGATATGTCCGATCTGCGTCACGACATGCACGTGAACATCGTGAACTTTGAACCCGGTGGCGTCATCCCCTTTGCTGAAACGCACGTCATGGAACACGGTCTGTACGTTCTGGAAGGTAAGGCCGTTTACCGTCTGAACCAGGACTGGGTTGAAGTGGAAGCTGGTGACTTCATGTGGCTGCGCGCCTTCTGCCCACAAGCGTGCTACGCGGGCGGCCCAAGCCGTTTCCGCTACTTGCTGTATAAAGATGTGAACCGTCATGCCAACCTGACTATTGGCGGCCATCGCTAATAGGATCCGAAACAAAACAGCCGCTGCCCGTCAGCGGCTGTTTTGCATTACCAACACGCCCAACCAGAACCCCCCCCTTATGCCACCTGCACCCGCAGGCCTGCCACAAGGCACAAACACAGACTCTGGTTTCAAGGCTCATTCCAACCCTGCTTCTCTACAGGAGAAAAACATGAACGATAAACACTATCTGCTGCGCTCGATCCAGATTGCAGCAGAGAATGTCGCCCGTGGCGGCCAGCCTTTTGGTGCCGTGCTGGTGCGTGACGGCCAGGTTCTGGCCGAAGGGGTCAATGAGACCTACCTCGCCCACGACCCGACCGCCCATGCCGAGATCCAGGCACTGCGCCACGCCAGCCAGGCGGTAAAAAGCAGTCACCATGCAGGCAGCACCATGTATGCCAGTGGCATCCCCTGCCCCATGTGTATGGCCGCCATGATCGCCTCAGGCGTAGAGCGTGTGGTCTATTGCGCCGACGACGAACAAGGCGAACCCTTTGGCTGGTCCACCGAATCCTTCTACAAAAAAATGCAGCAGGATTTTGGCAAGCAGGGCGTGAAAATGGAACACCTGCCTTTGCCTGAAAAACGCCAAGTGTATGAAGCCTGGCAAGCCCGTTTTGGACAAGGCTCCCAGCAAGACTGAAAACGTCATTCAAAACCCTGCGATCAAGCAGGGTTCTACGTATTTACATAGACAGGCAGATCAGAAAAGTTTATAAAACAGAGCAGTTATAGTAACGATTCTCATTTATTGAATCCCAAAGGAAATACATGATTGCGTCCCGCCCTGCCTCTTTAAAAATGATTGTTGCCTCCGTAATGGGGGCCTTGCTGCTCAGCGCATGCCAGACCGCACCGCAATCGCAACAAGTGGGCCAAACATCGTCTTTCAATGCAACTGCCCCTCAAGCACAAGTCACTTTCCGTCAGGACACCATTGAGGGTGCCTACGAAATTCTGGCCGCCAAAGACAGCAAGCAATTATTCGTTGCCGCCACCCCCTTGTTTGAAGACCGTGCGGCCGGCTTTCTGCATGTTCTGGACCAGGACACTCTGCGTGAGTCGCAGCGCATCCAATTGCCACGCCGTGCTTTCGCACTGGGCCTGAACCAGAAAACTCACACTCTGTACGTGGGTAACACTCTGGACGGCTCGCTGCTGGCGATCAACAGCCTGAACGGCACCGTCAAGCAACTGATTCAACTGGGCCAGAAAGAAGGCAAGGACGGCTGGGAACACACCCGTAAAGTCGTGATTGACGAACAGGACAACCGCATCTTCGTGACCAACCCCTCTGAAGGTGGCCGCGTATGGATTGTGGACGGTGCCCAAGGCCGCATCCTGCACAATATCGACAACGTTGGCCTGTGGCCTGCCGGCGCTGCCTACGATGCCAACACCAAACGCCTGTTCGTGGGCCACGGCGGCAAGGATGAAATTGCGGTCATCAACCCGGCTACAGGCACTATCGAACAGCGCTTCACGACAGGCGATGCGAAAAGCGACAAGCGGGAAGATTCCCGTCACTTCTTCGTGAACATCGCCCTGAGCGCAGATGGCAAGAAACTGTTTGGAGCTGACGCCAACACCGGCAAGATTTACGTATTCGACACCACCTCCGGCAAAGTGGAAAACACGGTTAAAGTCGGTCTGGGGCTGCTGGATATCGTGTACAACGACGCTCGTAAAGAACTGATCGCCACCAACCGTGGCGTGGATCGTCAAACGCCTGCCGGTACCGGTTCGGTAACCATTCTGGATGCCAACACCCTGGCTGTGAAACACCGCATTAGCGCTCCTGTACACCCCAACAGCGTGACGCTGAGCGCTGACGGCCAGACCGCTTTTGTCACCATCAAGATTCCTCACGGTGACAAGAGCCCGCACTACCTGAAAGGTGCCAAAGACAGCGTTCTGCGTCTGAACCTCAACCAGCTCTAAGCCTCTGGCGTCAAGCCTGGACCCAAGCCGAGACTACCCACCAGGTAGCTCGGCTTTTTTGATGCCTGCCACTTTGGTCTGCCCAACCGACGCTACGGCATCTGTGCTTAGCGCTCAGGATAGTTGTGTCTGCCGCTCAAATCCAACGCCAAGACCCGCCAGGGCCGGCTCCGTCACGTTTCACGGCCATCTTCTCAATGTGGTCTGGGAGCAAGCAAAAAAGCGGATTGCTGTAACCGGCCACTTGCTCAATAGAATCAATTAGTGGCCTAGCACAACACCTGTTGTCCCCCAGCCCCGCCCTCCCCTTTCCCGCCTCCCGATGTGCCACGAACTGGCATTTCAGGAGCGTTTTCTATTGAAGACATCTCATGGTTCAGTTGAACGATTATCACCAGCCTATTGGCCCCTCGCTCACTCATTGGCAAGCCCGCCCGCGACCCACCCGCTGTGTTTTGCACGGTAAGTACTGCCGACTGGAAGCAGTGAACCCGGAGCAACACGGCGAGAGCCTGTACG
This sequence comes from Alcaligenes aquatilis, assembly GCF_003076515.1. NCBI lineage: Bacteria > Pseudomonadati > Pseudomonadota > Betaproteobacteria > Burkholderiales > Alcaligenaceae > Alcaligenes > Alcaligenes aquatilis. The sequence goes on from NZ_CP022390.1 coordinate 2,719,282, forward strand.
AGGCCTACAGCAGCGCCAACGATGGCCGTGACTGGACCTACTTGTCCGTAGGGCCCTTTACCAGCCGTGGGCAATTCGATCAGCATCTGCATACCATCAGTCAGGCCGACAACGCCGTGCATTACGCCGTCGTAGAACAAGCCACAGGGCGGGCATTGGGCACCTTGTCCCTGATGCGGATTGACCCGCAAAACGGCTGCATTGAAGTGGGTTTTGTAGCCTGGTCACCCGCTCTGAAGCAAACCCGCATGGCCACCGAAGCCCACTATCTATTGATGGCCTATGCCATTGACGGCTTGGGCTACCGCCGCTACGAATGGAAGTGCGATACGCACAATGCTCCTTCACAAGCGGCTGCACGACGACTGGGCTTTCGTTATGAAGGCATTTTCCGCCAAGCGATTGTCTACAAAGGGCGCTCACGCGATACAGCCTGGTTCTCGATTACCGACACAGAATGGCCTGCCCTGAAAGCAAATTTCCAGGCCTGGCTGGCACCCGAGAACTTTGATGAACAAGGCCGTCAAAAGCACCGCCTCGGGCAACAAGGGACGATTATCCCAGCCGGCCCTGGGGCCCGCCGCCTGAAGCAGATGCTGACCCTGCAAACCGAGCTGAATCACCTGATCGACCCCAACTGGCGAGTGGCAAAACAGGACTACTACCGGGCGATCTGGCTGGAGTGTGCAGAGCTAGCCAACTACCTGGATTGGAAGTGGTGGCAACACCGCGAACGCAATCTGCCGCAACTACAGCTGGAGCTTATCGACATCCTGCATTTTGGTCTGTGCGATGTATTGCGCGCCAACGACCTGCTGCGCGAGCAAGAGGCCGCCACCGCACTGGATCAGCTTGAGCAGGCCCCTGCAAGCGCCAGCGACTCTGCAACCCTCATGACGGCGCTGGAACACTTTGCTTTGCGGGTGCTGCAGACGCGTCAGTTCGACTTCAGCGGCTTTGTTCAACTGGCCCGCCTCAGTGGTCTGACGCTGGACACGCTCTACCACTCCTACGCGGGCAAAAACGCCTTGAACCGCTTGCGTCAGCTACGCGGCTATCAGCATGGTCACTATCACAAACAGTGGGGTGACCAACAGGACAACGAGCATCTGGCACGGCTGCAATCGCAACTGCCCGCCGAGCAAGACAACTACCCCGAACTGATCCTGCATGCCCTGCAAGACAGCTACAACTCGTTTTTCTCGGGAGGCACCCAGGCCCAGAACAGTGCCTCGCTACCACCTCCCCTTTCTTTACGTTGACAAAGGACTGTCCATGTACATCGACTGCGATTGTGCCACTAGTGTCTTTCTAGACTCGCCCAAGCCGGACTCCAATCCCGTGGAAAACCATGACACACGTCATCCACCTGATCCCCGGCCACAACCGCATAAGGTGCAACATCCCTGGTCCCGCTCTCGACGCCGCGAACGCTCTCGCTGGCGCCAAAGCTGAACCCGGCCCCGATTGTCTCCTAGCCCGGCACTCGAGCCGGGTTTGCATGGGTGACACCGTCTTGCAAGCAAATGGAATAGGAGCTATGAGCCACCGAACATAGCTCCTATTGATTTAAATCAAGACAATGAATCCCATCGTCGGCACAAGGATCGACGAGGCATACCAAAGGAGACAAATCACATGGATACCCCACTCAGAGACAAATCCTATTTTGATGAACGTGCCACCAAAGAGATGGCCTCTCATCTGCAGCACGTACAACGCGACACCCGCGAAACCATGGCATTTGCCTGTCGCATCCTGGCCATGACCGAGCAGGAGGCCGGTCTGGCAGGCCAGATCAGTGTCCGTTCCGAACGCCCTGGTGCCTACTGGACCTTGCGCTTTGGTCTGGGTTTTGACGAAGCCACCCCTGAAGACTTCATTGAAGTTGACCGCGACTTAAATACCCTGAGCGGCCAAGGCATGGCCAACCCGGCCACCCGCTTTCATTTGTGGGTCTATGAGGCTCGCCCGGACGTCAACTCCATCATCCACACGCACTCGCCCTGGGCTACCGTGCTGGCCACCGCCCGTCAGCCTTTGGTGATTTCGCAAATGGACATGACGCCCCTGCACAATGACTGTGCCTTTTTGGGCGAATGGCCAGGTGTCCCCATTGCCGACCAGGAAGGCGTCATCATTTCCAAAGCTCTGGGCGACAAGCGCGCCATTATCCTGGCCCACCACGGTTATCTGACCGCAGGCCAAAGCTGTCAGGAAGCCACGTATCTGTCCGTGTATCTGGAGCGTGCTGCACGCCTGCAAGTGCGCGCACAGGCGGCCTTTGGCCCGCTTACCCCCGTGGACGACACCCTGGCGGCCGAAGCGCACGACTACCTGCTCAAGCCCTCCATTGTGAACGCGACCTTTGATTACTGGTCCCGTCAGACCCAAGGCATTGCGCCCTTAACTAAAACTCGCTGACGCCCACACTCAACACCCCGCTTCCACCAGGAGGTCGCTATGACGATGCCTAATCATGGACAGGCGCGTTCGTCGCGCCAGTACGTTACCGCTGGCCTGGCCAGCATGATGGGAACCACCATAGAGTGGTATGACTTTTTCCTGTACGGCACCGCTGCCGCACTAATTTTCAACAAGATCTTTTTCCCCGCCTTTGACCCGATTACGGGCACACTGGCGGCCTTTGCCACCTACTCCGTGGGCTTTTTTGCCCGTCCCTTGGGAGGATTTGTTTTCGGCCATTTCGGTGACAAGCTGGGCCGAAAATCCATGTTGTTGATCACGCTCTTTCTAATGGGGATTCCCACTATCCTGATCGGCCTGATCCCCTCTTATGAAAGCATTGGCTATTGGGCCGCCGTCCTGCTGGTCCTGATGCGTTTTCTGCAAGGCATTGCGGTAGGCGGCGAATGGGGCGGCGCCGTGCTCATGGCGGTTGAACATGCCCCGGAAGGCAAGAAAGGCTTTTTCGGCAGCTTGCCACAAACAGGCGTTGCCCCCGGTCTGATCCTGTCTTCTCTGGCCATGGGAGCGGTCGCCAGCTTGCCTGAAGAAGACATGCTCTCCTGGGGCTGGCGTCTCCCCTTTCTGGCCAGTGTTGTCTTGCTGCTGGTGGGCTGGTGGATACGCGCCAAAGTGGCCGAGTCACCTGACTTCGAGCAGATGAGCAAGAAAGGCAAACAAGTGGCGATTCCCGCCCTGGAAGTCCTGCGTCATTACCCGCGTGAAGTCCTGCTGGTCGTGGGGGGCCGTCTAGCTGAAGTGACCTGGTTCTACACCGTAGTGACCTTTGCCCTGGCCTATGCCACCACCACCTTGGGAGTTGATCGCGGCGTGATGCTCGATGCCACCGTCTGGGGAGCATTTGCCGCCCTGTTCACCATGCCTTTATTTGGCGTACTGGGAGACAGGATCGGCTTCAAATGGGTATTCATGGCCGGCACGGTCTGCATGCTGGCGTTCTCATCCACCTTCTTTTCCATGTTGGGAAGCCTGGACTCCAACACCATTACCCTGGCTTTGGTGATTGCGATTGGCCTGGTCTACGCCGCACTGTATGGCCCGCAAGGGGGCCTGTTCTCCACGCAATTTCCACCTGAAGTGCGCTACAGCGGCATCTCCATTGCCGTGCAGGTATCCGGTGCCATCGGTGGCGGCCTGGCTCCCTTGGTGGCCACCTCCTTGCTGGCCTATGGCGATGGCCAACCCGACTACATCGTCTGGTATCTCAGCGTGCTGGGTCTGATCGCCTTTGCCAGTACCTGGTTCATGCACGGGCCGACGCATTTCTCCCTTCCCGCCTTATCCAGCCCAAAGGTACGCACATGAACAGGCCCGGCATTCACTACTACTTCTGGATGAATTCAGACTGGGCTTACCTGGGGGCCGACCGGCTGGAGGCGATTGCCCGCCAACAGGGCGTGCCGATCCACTACAAACCTGTGGACCTGCCTCAGGTCTATGCCCGTACGGGCGGTGTTCTACTAGGACAGCGCTCGCCCGAACGGCAGGCTTATCGCATTACAGAGTTGCAGCGCTGGTGTCGCAAGCTGGACCTACACGTCAATCCCACACCACGCTTCATGTGCCCAGACGCCACGCTGGCCTCCCTCCTGGTGATCGCCATCAACCAGGCTGGCTTGCCGGTGCGGGATTTGCACAAAGCCATTTTGCGAGCGCAATGGTGCGAGGACCAGAATATTGCCGATCCCGTGCTACTGGCCGGGATCTTGCAAGCTCACCAATTAGATGCAGACTACTGGCTTGAACAAGCACCGCTGATGCAAGCGCAGTATCAAGCCCACACCGAAGAGGCCATTGCAGCCGGTGTCTTCGGTTCACCCTCCTATGTGTACCAGGGTGAGCTGTTCTGGGGTCAGGACAGGCTGGACATGCTGGACCAGGCCATCACCGGACACCCTGCACCAGCTTGAGCCAGGCTCCACACCAAGCCTGGGTATGGTGAAAGCAAGGGCGGGACAAGGGAAATAAACCTTGTCCCGCCCTTCTTGTTTTTTGCTTCGTCAACCGGCTCAGGCCCTGCCCCGGGGCCCACCAAAATGATTTAACCGCCCTATACCAAACTCGCTCTAACAAGCATAACAATCTGTAAAAACTGAACGCCCAAACTAGATCAAAATCCAACAAAAAAACGGCAAATAAGCGCCTTGCCTCGGGCCGTGCTTCCTGCACCTGCGAGTCATCATAAAAAGAGCTTCACACACTTCCCCGACAACATCTGTCCAGATGCACACTAATGCGGGCAAAACCACGGCAAACCTATCTGGACATGGTCTTTTGTTCAGAGGTAAAAGCCGTAGAATCACGCCTTTTCCTATCAGGAAAATTCACCGATACGCCAGCGTAGCATTCCGGATATTGGACTTTTTAGGTCCTGCTTACGGCACGGGTTTCGGGCTTTCGGCATGCCGCCTGCCAAAAATGAAATGCAATGAGCAATTTTGAAAATTTACTTTTCCCACTAATACAGAATGTTATGTCTGCCGTACGAATCATATCGATAGATTTTATCTATTCATTGAGTCTGTATTCTGAGGAAATTGGCTACTTGAGCAATGTCAGTAAAGGTAGCCGTCTTCATCAGAAGAAGGGCGCGGGGCTTTATATTGAACAAATACGCCACTATAAAGTATCAGCCAGATCAAAAAATCAGGATTCTGCTGATCTCCAATAACACTCGACAGCACGAACAACTTCTTCAGGCGCTGCTGGCTGGTGCGTTTCGAGTTTCTGTTGCTGCTGACGGAGTGCAAGGATATACCAAGGCCCAATTAACCCTGCCGGAACTTATCCTGGTGGATAAGCAATTGACAGGGATAGATGCTTTGTCCTTAACCCATATGCTCCAAGGATTAAAAGCCACAGCCCAAATCCCCCTCATCATTCTGGATTCGCGCATGGACGGCAGCAGTGAGGAATGCGTCACTTTTTTAAAAGCAGGGGCGGTGGACTACATTGGCAATCCATACGCCGTCGACGAGGTCAAAGAGCGTATCAACGTGCCTTTGCGTTGCCCAAAAAAAATATGGCCAGCCATGGTTTCAGGCAAGGTGCAAAGCCCGCAGCCCAGCACGACCGCTGAAACCAGCATGCTGATCCATGCCATTCAGAAAACGATAGAGGCCAATCTGGGCTCTCCACCCAGCCAAAAAGAACTGTGCGATATGTTCAAGATTTCACGGCGCAAAATCATGAATATATTTCAACGTAATTTTGGCTTGAGCGTCAGTAGCTACATCCGATTGCAACGTATGTATCGGGCCGAGTACTTGCTAAGAACCACAGCCTTGAAAATTGACGTCATTGCGACTGACTTAGGATTCTCCAGCCCGGCCAATTTCTCTACCGCATTCAAAACCTATGCGGGTGTAGCCCCTGGAAAGTTTCGACAAGCTATTGAAAGAAACAAACCCTATACGGATAACAAACCGTGTATGCGCTCCATGGGGCCACCTGTTTTTTCATCGGGCTGGTGTCCACCGTAGCGAGCAACAGGAAAAGAATCATTCCCACAGCAGGCTTGCCCCAAAACTCCATCAGAAAAATAAAACCGCTGGCTGACAACGCCTGAAAGAGGATAAAGGCCTTTGCCCTTCACACCTTCATCGTGGCCTGACGAGCAGGAAGACGGCTCCAAACCACAAAGGGCCGCTTACGAACGAACCGTAGTTGCCACTTGAAGCCCAGGTGATAAAATCGTGGCTACTTGAATTGTTCAATTCAAAACAGATCCGGGACGACCTGGATCTGCTTTTTCAGCACAGGGACGGCCCTAGCTTTTAGCGGAGCATTCACAATGGCCTACCCTGCATCTCCCTCTCCTGAACTCATTACCCCTGTCACCTGGCTGCGTCTGCTCGGTTCCTGGTCTATGGTTGTCCTGTTCATGATTTTTGGCGGGCAATGGCTGGGAGATTCTTTGAACGGCACCACCGCGGCCATCGTCTTTCTGGCCCTGTTTGTGACCATTCTGGCCGCCTCCTTTGGGGTGGTGCGTGAAGCAGACCACCTGGCCCATCAACTAGGCGAGCCTTACGGCACCCTGATTCTGACTCTGTCCATTGTGCTGATCGAAGTCATCCTGATTGCTTCGGTACTGCTGGGACCGGGGGACTTCCCCAGCATTGGTCGGGACTCGATCTATGCCGTGATGATGATCATCCTGAACCTGATTATGGGCCTTTGTCTGATTGCCGGCGCCGCGCGCAATGGCGATCAGGAGTTCAACCGCCAAGGCACCCACACCTACTTGTCCATGATTGTGCTGCTGACCAGTGTGGGCCTGATTCTGCCCAACTACACCCGCAATGCAGGCGAGTTCAGCACAACCCAAGCCATCGGCATTTCAGTGCTGACGGGGCTGATTTATGCCATCTTTCTGTATCTGCAAATGGGCAGTCGCCGCCATGACTATGTACAACCCAATCAGGTGGTGCAGAGCGCTAAAGATAAGGCACCCACACCACGCAATCCTCAGGCGACCCGCGCCATGCTGATACGCAGCCTAGTGCTGATCGCCCTGATCCTGCCCATCGTCTTGCTGGCCCACGATCTGGCTATCGTGACGGACTACGGTATCGCTGCCTCGGGCGCCCCCATCGCCGTCGGCGGTGTACTGATCGCGATTATCGTGTTCACCCCCGAGTCCATTACCGCCATCAAGGCGGCGATGAACAATGAGATGCAACGGGCCATCAACCTGTGCCTGGGCGCCTTTGTCTCTACCGTAGGACTAACGGTGCCAGTGGTGTTGATGATTGGCCTGATTACCGGCAAACAGGTGATCATGGGCATCAGCAATACAGAAACCGTTCTGTTTCTGATCACTGCCCTGCTCAGCATCTTGAGCTTTAGCGGCAAGCGAACCTCCCCCATTCAGGGTTATCTGCACCTGATGGTTTTCGTGGTGTTTGGGCTGCTGCTGTTTTACCCCTAACTGCTTTGCCTTGCTGCGTGACTCTGCGCTACAACGCACAGTCGCGCAGCAAGGTTTCCAACCAATCCGCAAACACCTGAAAACGGCGCGACAAGTGCTGGCGATGCAAATACAGCAAGGACATGGGCATAGGCGCGGCACGGTGATCCGGCAGCACCTCCACCAATTCACCTGCCTGCAAGTGCGCCTGCACGTCATAGGCAGGAATCTGGATCAACCCCAAGCCGGACAAACAACAAGCGATATACGCTTCGGCATTATTCACGGTCACGCGGCCTGGTAAGTCCAACACCTGCCGCTTGTCCTGCTCCATCCATTCCCAAGGGGCGACGCGCTCACTGGTGGGCGAGGCGTAACGCACCATTTGATGGTTCTCCAGATCCGCAGGCGCCTGAGGCATACCATAACGGGCAAGATAAGCGGGACTGGCTACATTGATCAAAGGCAGGCTGCCCATTTTTCTGGCGATCAAGCCCGAATCGCCTAAGGCGCCCACCCGCAGCACGCAATCCACCTGCTCCTCGATCAAATTCACCTCGCGGTCAGTCACGCCCAAATGCACATGGACATGCGGATAGCGCTCCAGAAACTGCGGCAAGGCAGGTGCCACAATCAAGCGGCCTACCCGCGCGGGCACATCCACCTTGATCGTGCCTATTGGCCCGACACTGGCTTGGCGAAACAGGTTCTCGGTTTCCTGCACATCGGCAATCACGCGCAGGCAACGTTCATAAAACGCCGCGCCATCTTGCGTGACAGTCACTTTGCGCGTGGTGCGATTGAGCAAGCGAGCACCAACTCGGCCCTCCAGCTCCTGAATGGCCATCGACACCGAAGAGCGCGGCATACCTAAGGTATCGGCCGCGCGGGTGAAATTGGCACACTCCACGACCCGCGTAAAGATGCGAAACAGGTCAATGCGATCCATGGCGTTCTCCAGATAAGCAGCCGCAACTCGCAGCTTGAACTGCCAACCCGAGTCTGCTCAAGCAGCAACGATTATTGTTCGTTTTTTTTGACAAATGATGTCATAAATAGGTGATTTAAACAATTTCAGCGACTTATATCATGAAAAAACGAAACGGCTTGCACGTCGCAGCCCACACTAGCAAGGAGTCATCATGGCAAAGCACAGCATCAAAGGTAAAACCGTTCTGATTGCAGGCGGAGCAAAGAATCTGGGTGGCCTGATCGCCCGCGACCTGGCAGAACAAGGCGCACGCGCCATTGCCATTCACTACAACAGCGACAGTTCCAAAGCAGAGGCCGACGCCACCGTCAAAGCCATCCAGGCAACTGGCGCACAAGCCGTCGCCTTCCAGGCTGACTTGCGCTCGGCCAGTGCCATGGAAAAACTGTTTAGCGATACCGTCGCCGCCATTGGCCGCCCCGATATCGCCATCAATACGGTCGGCAAGGTACTGAAAAAACCACTGACCGAGGTCAGCGAAGCCGAGTACGAGGAGATGAGCGACATCAACTCCAAAACTGCCTTTTTCTTCCTGAAAGAAGCCGGCAAGCACGTGCAGGACAATGGCAAAGTCTGCACCCTGGTGACGTCCCTGTTGGGGGCCTTCACCCCGTTCTACGCCGCGTATGCGGGCACCAAAGCGCCGGTAGAACACTACACTCGCGCCGCCGCCAAAGAATATGGCGCACGCGGCATTTCCGTCACGGCAGTGGGCCCTGGCCCTATGGATACGCCCTTTTTCTACCCCGCCGAGGGCGAGGACGCTGTGGCCTATCACAAGACGGCTGCCGCGCTGTCCCCCTACTCCAAGACCGGACTGACAGACATTGAAGATGTCGTGCCCTTTATTCGTCATCTGGTCAGCGACGGCTGGTGGATTACCGGCCAGACTATTCTGATCAACGGTGGCTACACCACCAAATAAGCCAATAAGAAGCAGACAAGGCAATGCTTGCATCAAGTCCGCAAGATCACTGCTTCGGATTGGAATAATGGCGCTCTTTCGACACTTGCCTGCTGACTCCAAAAAGGAATTAGCAGGCAAGTGTGCCTTCCAGGCCGTCATCCCCGATTAGGCCCGAGGTCCCCGATACGGATTCTCGAAAATCTCTTCTACGGTCTGCCCGAACACAGCACTGATCTTGAAGGCCAGATCCAGGGACGGTGCATGTTTACCCGTTTCCAGCGCATTGACCGCCTGCCGGGACACGCCCAAGCGCTCTGCCAAATCGGCCTGCGTCCAATTCGCTTCAGCCCGCAATACACGCAATCGGTTTTTCATTTAATCGCTAGTCCGGACAAAGGGTGAAACCAGGGCAAACACAGCCCAAAAGAAGGGGTAAATCAACCAGGCGGGAATATGGGGCGCAGCGGCGTAGGTTTCCCCAAAGCCCCAGGCAGTCCACAAGGTCAGTGTCGCTCCTGAAGCCAGCACAAAGCACTTGGCCACAATCACTCGCACGAACTCATCGCTTTGCGCCATCAAGCGCAAGGTGGCCCACACTTGTCCGGCAACTGGCAGGGCGACGGCAATGGCAATCAGCCAGCCAACAGGTCGACCAAGCAGGCTGTCGAACAGCCCCACAATGGTCAAGGCATTGACCAGGATATACACGCCCATAAAGAGCAAAGTGCGAATCAGATAGCGGCGGCCTGCTGATGGCGCAGAAGAGGAATTGCTGTTGGTGAGCATGTTTGAGCACCTGAATGTAAAGTAAACCTGACTTTATAGAAGTCAAAAATACCTGTCAATAAGTAAAGCAAACCTTACATATATTGAGTAAATCTGACAGCAAAGACAAGGTCTGCATGCCGCACATTTCTTTCAATTCAGTCCCCAGCCCAGCACAAGCCACAACACAGACGCTGTGAACGGTCCACCATTCACAAGACCCGTTTTTACTTTTCTTGTGCCACAACAAGTTGCGTCAGCCGCTGAATGGAAAGCGGCGCACAGCCTTCCGCATCATTGCTGATCGTCACATAAGCCGCCTGCCCCGCCCCCGTAATTCCACGAATCGTGCGCGCCAGCACCGTGCGGGTATGCAGGTCCTCGCTGACGATGGCATCGAAGGGGGTATGCTTTTTTTGAGCATCGGCATAGCCGTAAGCACCAAACTCCCGGTTCAAGTTCCAGCGACACACCAAGGGCCCCGGCCACAAGGCACGCAATACAGGCAACTGCTCCTCAATCGGCGGCATCTTGCCGTGCAAACCCAGACAAAACGTCGCACCATTGACCTTGAGCGTATCGATAAGACTTTGGGTCAGCAGCTCCGGATCTCGGACTTCTACAGCAAGCACCACTTGTGACCCCTGAGGCAAAGCCTCACGCGCCGCCGCCAGCATCTGCCCCAACTTGTCGAACATCTCTGCCGGGCGATTCAACCAGCCCCAGGACAGTGGGCTTAACTGGAAGACCAGCACGCCCAGCTTTTCACGCAAACCCTCGAGCGCAGGCTGCACAAACTGCTCTACAGCCAAACGGATATCCAGAAAGTCAGGATTGGACTTGCGCACCTTGCCCTGCTCATCACGAACTTGAGCATCCGTAATCATGGACGGGCATTTCACAACGAAGCGGAAATCGTCATCCACCTGCGCGGCGTAGGCGGAATACTGCGTGACCGTCAAAGGACGCCAGAAGGTGCGATCGACACAGACTGTACGCATCAAAGGATGCTGGTGATAGGCCTGCAGGCCGTGCTTAGAGAGGATATTCGACTCGTACTCGCCATCCCAGATCAAGCCCTCCCAACCGGGGTAAGACCAGGTGGAGACACCGAAACGCAGGGTTTCAGGAAGCTGGGCCGCCAGATCGCTTAGCTCCAGCGCGGAAGCAGCAAGGCTGACTTTGGTGATTTTGCGTCGGGAGGGAGCGGCGGGCTTTGAAGCGGGTGGCTGAGCAATGGCATCGCCGAAAAGATCTTCTTGCATGCTGGGTATAGTGCCATGGGAATGAAGTTAAGCAAATGCCGGCTCAAAATCCACCAGATCCGTACTTTGCATGCCTAACCCTTTGGCGACGCTGCGCCAACGACTGACAGCCTGAACAAGCTCCGCCCAGATTGCTTCTGCTTCCCCCACCGTTAACCTGAAGTATGGTGCCCCACAATATGCGCACTCGAACCCAGGTGCACCTCCAGGTCTGAGCGCTTGGCAGATCGTGTCGTCATCAGAAACCTTCCAACTTGTCAGGATCCACAGAGTCCGAATCATCTTGCGACTTGGCCCCCGCGGTTTGACCCGCTTTAATACGCCGTGGGCGCCTGACGCGCTGGGGTAACTGCTCACGCAGCAAGCTGACCCGGATTCCAAGCCGTAGCAAGAGCCATGATTCAACATTCCGATTTCGTCGACACGTCAATAAAACGTGTACCCAATTTCGATAAATAGCGACATGTATCAAGTTTCGCTTGAAGGATCAGCGGCTACCACCGTCTAAGAAGTAGAAATGCAGTCGTGTTGCAGGCCAACACACCCAGCTCCCGAGAGCAGCAAAGCCTGACTTGGGAAATCGTTGCAGAAAAACGGGGGAGTTGGAAACAAAGCAGAACTGGAGCGGGTGATGGGAATCGAACCCACGACGGATGCTTGGGAAGCATCAGTTTTACCATTAAACTACACCCGCCCTGATGGAGAAGTCTGCGTCAAAAGCAGACGATCCCGCGAATGGGGAAGCGAAAATTATAGCGCGATCTCCGGCTCATGCGTTGCCCCCACCCTATCTTTTTCACGCACTTCCCCATGAATTCAGCGGCAAGACTCACTACAATAGAGCTTTCCCGCTTTTAGCTAATACGCGAGCCATTCCTGATGCCCGCGCCCCAACCATGACCACCAGCAACGAAAAACCATCCCTGCTCTCGCCCAATGTCGCGAACAGCAACTCCGGCGAGACCCATATCCGTAGCTTTGTTCATCGGCGCGCGCACATTACGCCCAGCCAGGAACAAGCCTTGGCGCGCCTCTTGCCTCTGTGGTCGATCAGCTACCGCGACAGCATTCTGAAACCGGAAACCGTGTTTGGCAACGACCATCCCCTGATTTTGGAAATCGGTTTTGGCATGGGTGAAACCACCCAGAAAATTGCTCAGGCCCGCCCCAACGACAACTTCCTAGGTGTGGAAGTGTTTAACGCCGGTGTCGGCGCCTTGCTCAAGCGTATTGATGACAACCAGATCAGCAATATCCGCATCATTCAACACGATGCCGTTGAAGTCGTGCGTGACATGATCGCCCCTGCCTCCCTGGCTGGCATTCATATTTACTTCCCGGACCCTTGGCCCAAGAAGCGCCATCACAAGCGTCGTCTGGTGCAATCGCCCTTTATCCAGTTGCTGACCAGCCGTCTAAAACCCGGCGGCTACATTCATTGCGCAACGGACTGGGAAAATTACGCCGAACAAATGCTGGAAGTGCTGTCGGCCGAGCCTATGCTTAGCAACACGAACGAAGGCTATGCACCCCGCCCTGACTTCCGCCCACTGACCAAGTTTGAAAACCGTGGGCTGCGTCTGGGTCATGGCGTGTGGGATCTGATCTTCACCCGCAATGACACCCCGACCCCTGAACTGAACTGGCCCAAGAAAGAACAATGAGCGCTACCCTGTTCCCGCCTATAGAGCCTTACGCCCAAGGCACCTTGCACACCGAGGATGGGCATCATATCTACTGGGAATGCTGCGGCAACCCGGCAGGTAAACCGGCTATTTTCTTGCATGGTGGGCCGGGATCAGGATGTTCTACCGATCACCGCCGCTTGTTCGACCCGCAAAAATATAATGTGCTGCTGTTTGATCAGCGCGGTTGCGGGCGTTCCTACCCTCATGCCAGCCTGGAGAACAACACCACCTGGCATCTGGTTCAGGACATGGAGCGGCTGCGCCAGGAAAAGCTCAAAGCCGACAAGATGCTGGTCTTTGGCGGCTCCTGGGGTTCGACCCTGGCGCTGGCCTATGCCCAGACCCACCCCGAACACGTCAGTGAATTGATTGTGCGCGGTATCTTCATGGCCCGCCCTGAAGAGTTACGCTGGTTTTATCAGGAAGGTGCCTCGCGCTTGTTCCCGGACATCTGGGAACAATATTTGGCCCCCATCCCCAAAGAAGAGCATGGTGACCTGATTACCGCCTATCACAAGCGTTTGACGGGCGATGACCCCGCTGTACAGCTACGCGCCGCACATGCCTGGTCGCAGTGGGAAAGCAATACGATCACGCTCTTGCCCAGCCAGCATCACCTGGATGCCAAATCCAGTGATAAAGCCGCCCTGGCCTTTGCGCGTATTGAAAACCACTACTTCATGAATCAGGGCTTTTTGGAGCCGGATCAGTTACTTAAAAACGCCCACCGCTTGCATGGCATTCCAGGCGTGATTGTGCAGGGACGCTATGATGTGTGCACTCCAGCGCATACAGCCTGGCAACTGCATCGCGCCTGGCCACAAGCAGAGTTTCACATGGTTGCAGACGCAGGCCACGCCTACGACGAACCCGGCATTCTGGCTCGGCTGCTGGCCGCCACCCAGAAATTTGCCATCTGAATCACTCGTCCGGCACTATCCGGACCATATCCAGAGACAAGAATGAACATTACCCTGAACGGCCAGAGCAAGGCTCTGGCAAACTCCGACACGGTTGGCACACTGATTATCGAGCTGGGCTATGAGAACAAGCGCATTGCCGTAGAGCTGAACGGCGACATCGTGCCCAAAAGCCAGCACGCCAGTACCCCTATTCAAGAAGGCGACACCATCGAGATCGTGGTTGCCGTCGGTGGAGGCTGAGACTCACCCTTTAAAATGCACAATTGCTGACATTCAAGTACGGCTTTACGGCTAAAAATAAGGTCATAATGAACCGTCTCGCCTGCCATCACGCAGGTAGCAGCCATAGAACCCTAACTTCAGGAGCAAAGCGATGGGCGTATTCAGTTTTCTTAAAGATGTCGGCGAAAAACTCTTTGGTGCCAACGAAGCCAACGCAGCCACAGCAGACGAACTCCAGAAAGAACTGGCCAAACACCAACTTTCCGCCGACGGTCTGAATCTGGCGGTTGATGGCGACAAAGTCACGGTTAGCGGCCAAGCTGCCTCCACTGAACAAGCCGAAAAAATTGTGCTGGCTCTGGGTAACACCCTGGGGGTGTCTCAAGTCGACAACCAGCTCAGCGTTGCTCAGCCTTCCGCCGAAGCCACCATGTACACCGTACAGAAAGGCGACACACTGTGGAAAATTGCTGAAACCAATTACGGCAAGGCAAACGGTGCAAAATACACCGTTATCTTCGAAGCTAACCAACCCATGCTTAGCCATCCTGACAAAATCTACCCTGGTCAGGTACTACGTATTCCGGCGCTGTAATTCTCGCCTCTGCCGGCCATGATCCCTAGGTGCCAAACCTGTGGGATTACGGCCCAGCCAAAATGAAACGCCCGATGCAATGCATCGGGCGTTTTTTATTTACACAAAGATCTGCTGACAAAGCTGCATTAAGACTACATGGCAAACTTACTCGCAACGGGTTCCGTAAAAGTGCAGCGTGCCATCGCAAGGCAACAGACTCTCCAACTTGTCTCGCCCACTATTCCAAAACATCCCATTTCACTTTTTTTTGCCTTGGCTACTTTTCCTACAAAATACGATTAGCAAGCTAAGTATTTGATAAATAATAAATTTCAGACAAACCACGACATTTGTATAGTAAAGTTACTTTTATTCCATTTAGTAACCAATAGATCGACTTGAACTTTGAGATACCGGTACGAATAAAAGAACAAGAACGTAGCAAGCTCAGCCATACCCAGAATAAAAGCACATATATTGCTCAATACAGTCTCGCTGCCTTAATCAAGATTTATCGGTCTACTTCTATCAGCAACCGCCTTAATCAGGCCAGGAGATCGATTCATGCTTGTCAAAACATCGTCACGCGCTGTTGTTGCAACCGTAGTCATGCTTAGCAGCATGACGGCTTATGCCGGCCCCTTAGTGACGGTTACCTTCAAGAATCTGAGCGATAAAGATGCTCATCACACCATCATCTCTGTCAATGACTCCAACACTTACCTCTATGCATCTCCTAAACCTAAAGCAGTGGTGACTCCAGGTACATCCGATACCTTTCAAGTTCAAACCGGCCTAAGCAATTCCAACTTCGCTTCAGCCCACTACATCATTGGCAATAAAACCTGCAAGTTTTACACCGTCTATAGAGATGTCCCCCCTTCCTCCGGGCTTAAACCTCATACAGTAGACGCCACTCCCTCTGGAGGCGCAATTTGCACCGCCAACATCACATCCATTAATGCCGTCACCAAAGCCTGGAGCGTCGAATTCACGATGCGTTGATTGACCCTTGCTACGCTTCATCCCCAGTGGCGTAGCCCCCCTTCTCCACAGCACGCCACTATGAATACTCTGAATCAACTGAACCCAGTGCCTGAAGTGATCGCTAATTGGCCTGCGAATACCTCGTTGAAACAATCATCCCCTACACCGGACGCTCCGCCTGAAGCCGGGGTAAGTAAAACGAACAGCGTCAGCGTTTCCTCGCTTGCCCAACAGCTCAGTGAAGCAGCACAGCGATCTGCTGAACGGGAAGCCAATCTGACTAGTCAGGAGCTGGCCCAAAAAGGCCAGGCGCTTTTAAAGGTTTTTACGAGTGACAGCTACTATGACAACAAAAAAGTCCATGATGCGCAGGTCCCTGATACAGAGGACCCTGCACATCTAGCCCGGGCACGACAAGCCACTGCCTTTCTCAATGCCCCCAACAAACCCAACCCTTTCAAGGGCTTGAGCCAGGAACAACTAGCCCTGATTGCCTACGATGAAAGCAGCACCTTTACCGTGAATGAACGGCGTGCAGCCTGGATCGAATCCAATGCCCAAGACCAAGTCCAACGACGGATACTCTGCAAAAAAATGGAGGATGAGTACAACCGCACGGGAAAGGTCGCCAATACCTTGCTGGACGTCTACAAGCACTACCAATCTCTACCCAGTATAGAAAGAGCAGTACAGATTCCAGCCGCCTATGAAGATCAACTACTGGCCCGTATTAATGCGGGTGCAAGCTTCCAGACCCGTCAGGAGCTATGGTTCCTGAATGCAGAGTTAGGTTGGAATCTTTCCTTGCCTGCACTGGGCACCTAAAGCGATCAGCATCATAGGCAAACAAAAAATCCAGCCCAAATAAACAGTCCCCCGAAGGTTGGATCTGAATCCAACTTTCGGGGGACTGTCCATGAAGCACGTTTGTCATCTGGTCAGCGTGTAATGCTACAGCCAGACTCCGTTCATCCGGGTCCAGAATCAACTTGCTGCTTAGCGAAAGCCCTTGAAGCCTTTACCAGCCAGACCTTTCAAGGCGCCCATACCGCCCAGGCCGCGCATCATTTTGGCCATGCCGCCTTTTTTCATCTGCTTCATCATGCCTTGCATTTGCTCGAACTGATTCAGCAGGCGGTTAACCTCTTGCACAGGCACACCCGAACCCGCCGCAATACGGCGCTTGCGCGAGGCCTTCAACAATTCAGGCTTGGCGCGCTCGGCTGGCGTCATGGAGTTCAAGATGCCTTCGGTACGACGCAATTGCTGCTCGGCTTGGCCGCCTTGCAACTGAGACGCCGCCTGGGAGAACTGCGCGGGCAGTTTTTCCAGCAGTGAACCCATATCACCCAGCTTCTTAACCTGCTGCAACTGGTCGCGGAAGTCGTTCAAATCGAACTTGTCGCCCGCCTTGATCTTGTCGGTAATCTTTTGCGCATCAGCAATGTCGATATTGCGCTGGGCTTGTTCCACCAGAGAAACAATGTCGCCCATACCCAGCACGCGCTGAGCCATACGCTCGGGGTGGAATGGCTCAAGACCGTCCAGTTTCTCCGACACACCCACAAACTTCAGCGGTTTGCCGGTGACATGGCGCACCGACAAGGCGGCACCACCACGGGCGTCACCGTCCAGCTTGGTCAACACCACACCGGTCAGCGGCAAGGCGTCTGCAAAGGCTTTGGCGACGTTCACCGCGTCCTGACCCTGCATGGCATCGACCACAAACAAAGTCTCGATGGGGTTCAGCAGGTCGTACAGAGCGCGAATCTCGCGCATCATTTCTTCATCAATACCCAGGCGACCGGCCGTGTCGACAATCAGCACATCAAAGTGGTGACGCTTGGCGTGGTCCAGGGCATTGCGGGCAATGTCGGCCGGTTTCTGGCTGGGATCGGAAGGCAGGAACTCGACGCCCACTTGGGCGGCAACGGTTTTCAACTGCTCGATAGCGGCGGGACGGTAAACGTCAGCACTGACCACCAGCACTTTTTTCTTGCCCGTTTTACGACCATGCTGAACATGACCGCCTTCACTTAACCACTTGGCCAGCTTACCGGTGGTGGTGGTTTTACCCGCCCCTTGCAAACCCGCCATCAGAATAATGGCCGGTGGCTGCGCCGCCAGGGACAACTCGCTGGCGTCATCGCCCAGGTCTGCCCCCATCAGATTGGTCAGTTCCTGGTGGACAACCCCCACCAGCGCCTGACCAGGATTCAAACTGTCGGCCACTTCAACGCCAAGTGCCTTTTCTTTGACCCGTGCAACAAAATCGCGCACGACAGGCAAGGCCACGTCCGCCTCCAACAGCGCCAGACGCACTTCCCTCAACATCTCCTGAGTATTGGATTCGGTCAGACGAGCCTGTCCGCGCATGGTTTTCACCACACGCGACATACGCTGGGTCAGATTTTCAAACATAGGACTGGGTTCGCTTAAACTAGGTTATCGTGTGGTCTACGAATAAGAATAAAATGGCCACTTGAGGTACGCCCCGTACCGTTTTTCAGGAAATCCGGGACTTATGTCTGCAAGTATTGTATTTCACTTGCTCGCCGCACTGGCGTACATCGTGCTGTCGATCTCGCTATGGCGTCCGTTGACTCGCGGCAGCACCCGAACCGTACTGAACGGCCCTAGCCGGGTGGCTTTGCTCTGCGCCATTATTGTGCACGGAGCGGGCCTATTGCTGACGATTGTACTGCCCCAAGGGCTGCATCTGAGCTGGGCACTGGCCCTGTCGGCGGCAATCTGGCTGGGCATGGTGGTGTTCTGGTTCCAAAGCCTGTATCTGCGTCTGGACGGCCTGTTGCTCATTCTACTGCCTGCGGCCACAATCGTCAGCCTGCTGGCCATGGCCTTTCCCAATGGCCATATCGTCCACCATGCAGGCAATGAATGGCTACGCATCCACTTGCTGATTGCACTGGTCGCCTACGGGCTGAGCACCGTGGCCGCCCTGCACGCCGTCTTGATGACAGCGCTGGACCGCCAGTTGCACCGCCCTATTTTGCATCAGGAACAACGTGGTTTATTCAGCCGGGTGCTGGACACCATGCCGCCCCTGCTGGTGCAGGAAGAACTGCTGTTTCGCCTGATCCGCGTCTCTTTTGTCATTTTGACTTTCACGATCCTGAGCGGTGCCGCCGTCTCCATGGCAATAGACGGTAAATTTTTACCCGCTGACCATAAAACTGTCTTTACCTTGCTATCCTGGGTTACATTTGGTGGCTTACTATGGGGCCGAAAACAGTATGGATGGCGGGGTCGCGTTGCTTTGCGCTGGACCTTGGCCGGTTTTGCCTTCCTGCTGCTGGCCTATACAGGCAGCCACTTTGTACTGGACGTCATCTTGCAACGAGGGAAAATTGGGTAAAGTCTTATTCTGGGTTGTCGCTATCCTGGTGGCCATGATCATTGCCCGCATCGTGTCACAAAACAAGGCCCGCAAACGCAACCCACCCAACCCGACCATGCGCCCGCCACGCAAACCAGGCAAGGCAGAAGAGATGGTTCGTTGCGCGCACTGTGGCATTTTTCTACCTCGTTCCGAAGCCCTGATGAGCAATCATCACACTTGGTGCAGCCTGGAACACGCCAAGCGCGGCCCGCGCAGTTAAGCTCATGGCCCGCATGCACCACGCCTATGACCTGGACCGCCAGGGCTGGCTTAAACCCCATGCCAATGTCCTGCGTGCCTTGTCACCCAATCAGGATGACCGCCCCGAGGGCGACACCCCAACCCTGCTGGTGCTGCACAATATCAGCCTGCCACCGCAAGAATTTGGCGGGCCGTATATCCGGGATTTCTTCCAGAACAAGCTGGATATCAGTGCACACCCCTGGTTCGAGAACATCCGGGACCTGAAGGTTTCAGCCCACTTTCTGATCCAGCGTACCGGCCACATCATCCAGTTTGTCCCTACTACCCGCCGCGCCTGGCACGCAGGTGTGTCGCGTTTTGAAGACCGCGAACGCTGCAACGACTTCTCTATTGGTATCGAGCTGGAAGGCAGCGATTTCGAGCCCTTTACTGAAGCGCAGTACCGGGAACTGTCCCGTTTGAGCCGCGCCTTGCGCATGCGCCATAACCTGAACGCAGTACGAGGCCACGAACATATCGCCCCAGGACGCAAGACAGATCCGGGGCCGTTCTTTGACTGGGAACGGGTAAAACGCGAGCACGGCTGGCCCAAAGAAACCTTGCCGGAACAAGAATTGGATCAGGGCCGATAAAGTACGTCGGGGCCGATATCGGCCAAAGTATTACAGCCGGTCAGTGCCATGGCCACTTCCAGCTCCGCCCGCAGAATATGCAATACATGGGCCACGCCAGCGGCTCCGGCAGTCGCCAAACCATAAATATAGGGACGGCCAATCATCACCGCCGTCGCCCCCAAAGCCAGAGCCTTGAGTACATCGGTACCGCGTCGAATACCGCCATCCATCAATACCGGCACCCTCTCCCCCACGACCTGACAAACCTGCGACAAAACGTCCACAGAGGCGGGAGCACCATCCAAAGTGCGCCCACCATGATTGGACACAACCATTCCGGCGACCCCTACATCAAGCGCTCGCTGAGCGTCACGGGGGCGCATGATTCCCTTGACCCAAACAGGCAAAGGACTGTGCTGCACCAGCCAGGCAAGGTCATCCCAGGTGGGGGCACTATTTAATAGGCCACTGCCAAATAAAGGGCTGGTGCCTGCTGCACCTAAAACCGCCTGCTGCCTGGGAGCGCCCCGCAGATTCACGGCGTCCACACCCTCGGGCAAAGCAAACCCCGCACGCTGCTCCTGATTACGCGAGCCATTGACAGCAGCATCCACCGTCAACATCAAAGCGGCATAACCCGCTGCCTTGAGCCGTCCCAATAAATCCGACGTAAATGCGCGATCCGTTTGCCAATACCACTGTGCCCACAACGGGGCATGCGCCTGTGCGGCAATCTCTTCAAAGGAATGACTGGCCTGCATGCTGATTACGCTGGTCGCGCCCATCGCACCCGCGCCCAGCACACTGGCCAATTCACCTTCAGGATGAGCCAAGCACTGATAAGCCACGGGCGCCAGAAGAATCGGGTAGTCCATAGACTGCCCTTGCAGTGTCAAACGGGTGGAAGGCTGATCAAACTCACCTAGAGCAGCAGGCCATAAACCCCAGCGCCCGAAGCTGGCCAGGTTGTCTTGCACAGTAAACTCATCGGCCGCCCCTGCACTGAAATACGCCCAGTCCTGTGCGCGCATACGCACACGGGCATAGGGTTCGTAATCCCTCAGGCAGGCAATCTGGGCCGGAATATTACTGAGCGGGGGCAGCCGTTCTTGGGACATGATCAATCAAACTCCTGGCGATCAGACATCGCTCCATTCGCGCAGCAAATTATGATAAATCCCCGTCAGGCGCGACAGCTCCTGGGCATCTGCGTTCTGCTTGGCCAGTTGCTGAATGCTCTGATCCAGCTCCCACAGCAGTTTGCGTTGATGCGCATGACGCACCATGCTTTGCGTCCAGAAAAACGAGGCATAGCGTGTTCCTTTAGTCACCGGCTGTACACGATGCAAACTGGTCCCCGGATACACCACCATATGCCCTGCAGGCAGTTTGATGGACTGTGTTCCGTATACATCTTCGATGATCAGTTCCCCGCCCTCGTATTCGTCGGGGTCGCTAAAAAACAAGGTTGTGGAGACATCAGTACGCAGACGCTGTCCCGTGCCAGGAACCGTAAAAATCGCGTTATCGATGTGGTTGCCGTACTCCCCGCCGCCCTCGTAACGGTTAAAACGTGGTGGCAACATACGCAGGGGCAAGGCAGCGGCAATAAAGCCGCTGTGCTGACCCAATACATGCATTAAAAACTCCCCCATCTGCCTGGCGACGGCTGTATCAAGAGGCAATTGCAGATTGCGTTTGCTGTGCTGGGCCAGATAACCCGCCGTCGTGCGCCCATCTTCCCACTGTGCCTGCTCCAGGGCCTGGCGACACTCATGCAACTGTTCAGCATTGAGCACATCGGGGATCGTAATCAGCATGGGGCACCTGCCAAAACAAAAGGAATACAAGGTAAAGCAAGAAACAGACAGGCCGCCCCAAAAGGCGGCCCATCTGAATTTACACGACAAAACGCAACTTACTCGAAGCGGTAAGAGGCATTGAACATGTAAGAGCGGCCTGGGCCAACGTTGGCAAAAAGGCCGACGTGGGAAGCATCATACATGCGCACATTGCTGATGTTGTTGACGTTGAACTGGAAAGATACGTTCTTGTTCAGGTCGTAGCGCGCCATTGCATCGTAGCGCCAGTAGGAAGGCAGCTTCAATTGATTGGCGTCATCCACAAAGCGTTTGCCCACAAACGTGGCACCTGCGCCCAAGGTCAGCTCGGGCATGACTTTGTAGGTCGTCCAGACGTTGAAGCTCTGCTTGGAGATGAACTTCATCTGCTTACCGTCAAAGACATTATTGCCGCTGCGGTATTTCTTGATCTTGGGGTCCAGATAGGTGTAACCCGCCCATACATTCCAGTTCGGGGTAATTGCACCGGCCGCACCCAACTCCAGGCCACGTACACGGTTGCTGCCGCTCAAGGACACATCGCCAGTCAAAGGATCGGTAGAACGAGCATCTTTCTTGTCGGTCTGGAAAATGGCCGCTGTCAAAGACAACTTCTCGTCGGCCACGTCCCACTTTGTCCCCAACTCCCAGCTGTAGCTGCGCTCGGGCTTCAGGTCACGAATAGCGGCGCCACCTGCCGGGCCATCTGCACCACCGGCCTGACCCAGGTTCTCCCCTGTCGGGTTGGAAGAGGTGCCATAGCTCAGGTAGATAGAACCATTGCGCGCTGGCTTATAGACCACACCCAACTGATAGTTCCACATATCATCTTTGCGGGACTCCTGGGTATTGTCGACCTCAAAACGATCAAATCGCACGCCACCATTGACCGACCATTGCTCATTAAACGCAATGGTGTCAAAGATATACGCCGAGCGTGTCTTGATATCGCCTGCTTTGGTTTTGGAGCCATAGTTCAAGGAATAGCTGTAGCTGCGATTGGGATTCGGATTATAAAAAGAGTCCGTATCCGAGCCAGGCGTGCCCGTGATGCTTCGGTTGTAGATATCCTCCTTGCTGAACTCAAGCCCGGCTACCACATCATGTTTCAAGGTACCCGTTGTAAACGTACCGTATACGTCGGTTTGGTTCAGCAGGGACTCCGAACTGCGCCAGCGCGCCCGATCCGATCTTGTGAACAGCAAGCCCTCCCCCTCACTGGCGCACGCACCACCCGAATTGGCCTTGCAATTGTCAAACGACGGTCTGGTCATCAAGTAATGATTCAAGGTCTTGCCATAGCGCGTCACGTTGCGAACTGTGAAACGCTCATTAAGGTCATGCTCAATCTGTGCCGTGGCGGTATCTGCCGTATATTCACGAAAATCGACCTGATGACGACCGTAGAAATTGTCTCGGTCTGCTTCCAAGGGGGTCACACGATCCGGATTGGCCGCGTTCCGGAAGGGAAAGCCCAGGTCCGGCATATCTTTGTTTTCAAGATGCGAATACGACAAGGTCACACGTGTGGGGGTACCCAAACCAAAAGCAATGGAAGGAGCGATCCCCCAACGGTCGATTGTCACGCCATCACGACCTGCGACGTCACCCCCCATGCGCATCAGGTTCAAGCGGATTGCACCTGTGTCCGAAAAAGCATAATTGCCGTCTGCCGTCAGACGATATTGGTCCGACGTCCCGTAACCTGCTTCCACCTGGAAAAAGTCTTTCAGCTTGGGAGACTTGGTCACCAGATTCAGGCTACCGCCAGTGCCGCCACGGCCTGTATACGCCGAGCTGGGGCCCTTCAAGACTTCAACCGATTCCAGGTTGAAGGTCTCGTGCGAGCCACGGGAGTAATCACGCACACCGTCAATAAAAATATCGGTACTGGCCTCATAACCACGGATAAAAGGACGATCTCCCACGGGAGTGCCGCCTTCGCCCGAACCCAAAGTAATGCCGGGAGTGGTGCGCAACACGTCTTGCAGCGATGTCGCACCACGATCCTTGATCACCTCCTCTGGAATCACGGTGATAGAGCGCGGTGTGTTAAGCAAAGTCTCAGAGAACTTCACCGATTGCGCTTTATGGGCCTGAAAGCCCTCAATGCCATTGGCATCTTCCGAGCCTTGAACTTTGATCGACTGCAACTCGGTCACGCCTGGATTGGCGGTTTGAGCGATCACAGGACTCGTCAGGGCGGCAAACAGGGCAGCAGACAAGACCGTCTCGGCAAAGCGACGAGGCGGCACAGAGGAAACGAACGACATTACCAGCTCCATATGGTAGGTATCACTTTTTCAAGGCTGTGCGATCAAAGCAGGGTTGATCGCGCGCATTAGCGGTGTTTCGATGCCTGATAAGTGCTTTTAATAGGAACCGTAATATTAATCATTCCCATTCTTAAGTCTATCCAAATATTACGATTTCCTTAAATTCAACTCAAAACTAGCGGGTTTTGGCCCACAGTGTCGTGTCCATGCATCGTATTACGATCAATTCTCATTAAGATAGACAAAAACCAAAAAATCGCTTAACACCCCTTTCCCTTTAACTACGCCCTTCTTCCATCAATGGTCTGTCAACACGCACAAAAAAGGCCTCTATCGTACACATCAGGATAGAGGCCTATGTATTGGCAACTGACTCCACCTTCAGGCAGAGCCAGCAAGCTTCAGATTTACAGATTCAGCAGCAAGCGATTCACACGTTTCACAAAGCTGGCGGGATCTTGCAAGGCGGCTCCTTCAGCCAGCATGGCTTGTTCCAGCAACAACTGGGCCCACTGTTCAAAGGCTTCATCGTCAGCGGCCTGAACCTTGGCGATCAAAGCATGCTCCGGGTTGATTTCCAGGATTGGCTTAACTTCAGGGGCTTCCTGGCCAGCGGCTTGCAGCATACGCAGCAAATGCGGGCTCAGTTCATTGGCATCGACCACCACACAAGCAGGGGAATCGACCAGACGGGCCGTAATACGCACTTCCTTGACCTTCTCGCCCAGCGTGGCTTGCAGACGCTCGACCAGCGGCTTGAAGGTTTCAGCCACTTCGGCTTGGTGTTTCTTTTCTTGCTCGTCTGCCAGCGAATCCAGGTCCAGACCGCCCTTGGCCACGGACACCAGTTGCTTGCCTTCAAATTCGCGCAGATAGGACAGCATCCACTCGTCCACGCGGTCGGACATCAGCAGCACTTCGATGCCTTTCTTGCGGAATACTTCCAGATGCGGGCTGTTCGATGCAGCAGCAAAGGTGTCAGCGGTGACGTAGTAAATCTTGTCCTGACCTTCTTTCATGCGACCGATATAGTCGTTCAGGGACACGGTCTGGGCCGAGCCTTCCTGATGCGTGGACGCAAAGCGCAGCAAGGCTGCAATACGAGCCTGATTGCCCATGTCTTCGCCGGTGCCTTCTTTCAGCACCTGACCAAACTGGCCCCAGAACTCGGCGTATTGCTCGGGCTGGTTCTCGGCCAGATCTTCCAGCAAGGACAGAATGCGCTTGGCGCTGCCTTCACGGATGGCACGGACATCACGGCTTTCTTGCAGGATTTCACGCGAGACGTTCAGCGGCAGGTCAGCCGAATCGATCACGCCACGCACAAAGCGCAAGTAGGCGGGCAACAGTTGGTCGGCGTCATCCATGATGAACACACGCTTGACGTACAGCTTCACGCCACGGCGGGCATCGCGGTCCCACAGATCAAAAGGAGCTTGCTTGGGAACGAACAGGAGCTGGGTGTATTCGCTACGGCCTTCGACCCGGTTATGTGTCCAGGCCAAAGGGTTCTCGTAATCGTGAGCGATGTGCTTGTAGAACTCCTGGTACTGTTCGTCGGTAATTTCCGACTTGGAGCGTGTCCACAAGGCGCTGGCCTGGTTCACGCTTTCCCATTCGTCCTGCGTGACTTGTTGCTGCTTCTCTTCGTCCCACTCTTCCTTGCGCATTTGCACCGGCAAGGAGATGTGGTCGGAGTAGCGACGCAGCACGTTGCGCAAACGCCAGCCGTCCAGGAAATCGTCCTCGCCTTCACGCAGATGCAAGGTGATGGTGGTGCCGCGCTCGGCTTTTTCAGCGGCGGCAATGGTGAACTCGCCTTCGCCGGAGGATTCCCACAGCACCGCTTCCTGATCCTCACCGGCGCGACGTGTCAGCACGGACACCTTGTCAGCCACGATAAAGGAAGAGTAAAAGCCCACGCCAAACTGACCAATAAGCTGAGTATCTTTTTGCTTGTCGCCCGTCAGTTGGGAAAAGAACTCTTTGGTGCCCGAGCGGGCAATAGTGCCCAGGTTGGCAATTGCCTCGTCACGCGACATGCCAATGCCGTTGTCGGAAATGGTGATCGTGCGCTGTTCTTTATCGAACTCCACACGGATACGCATTTCCGGATCGCCTTCCAGCAAAGCTGGATTGTCGATGGCCTCGAAGCGCAGTTTGTCACAGGCATCCGACGCATTGGATACCAGCTCACGCAGGAAAATCTCCTTGTTGCTGTACAAGGAGTGAATCATCAAATGCAATAATTGTTTGACTTCAGCCTGAAAACCTAGGGTTTCGGACGTATTCGCAGTGTCAGTCTGGCTCATGGTGAAAAAGCAAAAAATGGGTTGATTGCCGCGCGCCAAAGCACGCCCTATTGCAAGCAGATAGGGACAGCCTGCGATATTTCAAGAGAGCGATCAGGCAGCAGGACCGGAGGTCAGGGCAATAACCCCGCTGATCATGACGGCACAGCCCAACAAACTCCAGATATTGGCCTTCTCGCGCAGCACGACCATGCCCAACAGCGTGCCTGCCATCATGGACATTTCACGAGCAGGGGCCACCATGGACAAGGGTGCTCCCAGCCTCAAGGCCTGCAAAACCAGAATGTAGGACATGGGCGAGAGCAGGCCCACGGCCGCCGCCAATTTCCAATAAGGTTTAAGTTTGACGAAACCATCGCGCCCACGCTTGGCGATGAAGGGGGCCAACATGCCCAGCCGCAGCACATTGCTGAACCAGTCCAGCAGAAACGGCGAGATCAACAAGACGGTAACGCCATAAGCATCCACCACGGTATAGGCGGCAATCAGAACCCCGGTCTGCATGCCCCAACGCACCCCTGTCAATGCAGAGGGGCTGAAAAAACGTCGTAGGTGACCTTGTGTGGCAATGAGCAAAATCCCCATCACCACCAGCAAAATACCGAGCACGCCCAAAGGCCGTACCGGTTCGCCCAGCAAGATGAAGGCACCAATAGACGAGAGCATGGGCCCGGTGCCCCGAGCGATGGGATACACCACCGATAGGTCTGCCACCTGATAGCCTTTTTGCAGACTTAGGCTATAGCCCATATGCAGCAAGGCGCTGAGCAGCAAACAGGTAATGGTTTCGCTAGTCCAAGGCATATTGCCTTGAGTGAAAACCACCCACAGCATGATGGGGAAGTAAAACAGGATGGCGAAAAAAGAGTAGGCAAATACGAAATGCGCTCCTGCCATCGCAGCCCGTTTTGAGAGCAGATTCCAACCCGCATGAATGAACGCAGCACACACCACCAACAACAACGCGGTCCAGGACATGAGGGCTTCCAGCAGCAAATAGCAAAAGAAAACTATACGCGCCCTTCATGGGCGAGGCCAGCCAATCAAGCCGCCCGCAACGTCCTATGACAAATAAGAGACAGTAACGGGCAATTCAACCATCAAGGTATGATGTTCGGCACGTATTTTGATATGGAGCCAATCATGAGCACCTTGCTGTATGTTGATTTTCCTTACCCAGGCCCGTGGGGGTCAGAGATGAGCGACGCCATGCAAGAACTGGCGCAATCAATCAGCCTGGAGCCGGGTCTGATCTGGAAAATCTGGACAGAAAACAAGGAACAATCCAAAGCAGGCGGGGTCTATCTGTTCAAGGACAAGTCCAGCGCGCAGGCGTATCTGGACATGCACAGCAAGCGGCTCAATAGCTTTGGCATCACCGACATTGATGCACGCTTCTTCGATGTGAACCAGCCACTGACAGACATTAATTCTGGCCCCTTGTCGGCCAAGTAAAACACGGCCTGCAAACGCAGAAAAGGCCCCCACGCTGCGCCTTCGGCTTGCTGCCTCCCAAGGGGGTGCGTTTTGCCTTGGGGCGGCCCGGCGGCAAAACAAGCCCCCACGCTACGCCTTCGGCTTGCTGCCCACCGAGGGGGGCTTTTTGCCTTGGGACGGCCCGGCGGCAAAACAAGCCCCCACGCTACGCCTTCGGCTTGCTGCCCCCAAAGGGGGTGCGTTTTGTCTTGGGGCGGCCCGGCGGCAAAACAAGCCCCCACGCTACGCCTTTGGCTTGCTGCCCCCCGAGGGGGTGCGTTTTGTCTTGGGGCGGCCCGGCGGCAAAACAAGCCCCCACGCTGCGCCTTCGGCTTGCTGCCTCCCAAGGGGGTGCGTTTTGCCTTGGGGCGGCCCGGCGACAAAAAAAGCCCGCCTGCCAATACGCGGGCGGGCCATCACACAGCGTGCTTACGCAGTCAGTTCAACAGCCTTGAAATCAACCGGGACTTCCAGCGCGTTATTGATGTAGTTGGTGAACAGGTTCAAGGCGGTCACACCGACCAGTTCCACCACTTCACCTTCAGAAAAACCGGCATCGCGCACGGCTTGCACATCGGCAGCCGACACTTGCCCACGCTGATCCACCAGCTTGAGCACAAACTTCAAGGCCGCTGCGGTACGTGGATCATCGGACTGACCACGCTGGGCCTGGGCCAGCGTCTCCGGACTCAAGCCGGCATTGGCACCGAGCACGTTGTGGGCGGCCAGGCAGTATTCGCAACGATTGCGATCAGCAATGGCTACGGCCAATTGCTCACCTAATTTCGCACCCAGCTGGCCACCGGCAAAAGCGCCGAAGGAGCCCCACATGCTGCGCAAGGCGGCGGGCGAATTGGACACCATACGGAACATGGCGGGCACGCTGCCACCAAATGCTTTTTGAATTTCCTGCAAAGCGGGCTGGCTGGCAGCGGGAGCTTGGGCAACGTCAGGCAA
Organism: Alcaligenes aquatilis; assembly: GCF_003076515.1. Taxonomy (NCBI): domain Bacteria; kingdom Pseudomonadati; phylum Pseudomonadota; class Betaproteobacteria; order Burkholderiales; family Alcaligenaceae; genus Alcaligenes; species Alcaligenes aquatilis. Next base: position 2,748,086 of record NZ_CP022390.1, read on the forward strand.
AGTAAGGCGGGACATGGTGATCTCCTGGTGAGGACGGCCAAGGTGGCCAAAAAGAAGCGAGTAGGCATAGTGTCTCGCCAAGAGCAGGATCATTGGATAAGATTAGTCTCGACAACTTACCTTTTCATCCAGACAAGGATGGTTTCATGAACCTGGATCGCCTCTCCCTTCTGCTGGAACAGTTCCGCGTTCGCGCCCATTTGTTCTACAACGGCTCTTTATGTGGGGTAACCCGCTTCTCGGCCCAGCCAGGGCGTGCCTTTTTGCACATTCTGCGACGCGGCCAGTTAAGCGTGCGCCACGACCCGCGTGATCCGGTGCCGGAAATCATGACGATTGATCGCCCCAGCCTGTTGTTTTATCCTCGCCCGCTGGAGCATGCCTTTTACGATCTACCTGAGGAGGGCTCGGACTTCACCTGCGCCACCCTGGATTTTGACGGGGGAGAGCATCACCCCTTGGCCCGCTCTCTGCCCGATCTGATTATTGTCCCGCTGGAAGAGGCCGCTGGTCTGGAGCAGGCACTGGACCTGCTCTTTGCGGAAACGGAGTCGGTACGCTGCGGCCATCGGCTGTTGGCGGACCGTCTGTTCGAGATTGTCTTGTTGCAATTGCTGCGTTGGCTGTTTGACCATCCTGATCGTTGCGAGATTCCCGTAGGTTTGTTTCGCGGCTTGTCGCACCCGCCTGTGGCGCGAGCTTTGCTGGCCATTCAGGCCGATCCGGGCCGGGACTGGACCGTGCAATCGTTGGCACAGGAAGCCAAGATGTCACGCAGCGCATTTGCCGTGCAGTTCAAGCATTGGGTCGGCGATACGCCAGCCGACTATCTGGCCCAATGGCGCCTGTCGCTTGCCTGTCAGCGGCTGGCCCAGGGCCAGTCTGCCAAACGCATTGCCCTGGATCTAGGCTATGCCAATCCCTCTGCCCTATCCCGTCTGTTTCGGCAGCGCACGGGCCAATCCATGCGGCAATGGCTGGCTGCCCGTCAATCAGCTTGAGCGATGCTGCTCCAGCACCGCCAGAAAATTCACCAAAGCCGGGTTGGTATTGTCCGAGACATAAGCACTCATTAGCTCGGCCGTAATATCGTCTGCGTCCAGCAAAGGCAGATACTCCAAGGTATCGGTACGCAAGCGCGCCAAGGACGCGGGCACAATCGCTGGAGCAATACCCGCTTCGACCATGACCAGCACCGTAGGCACCATGCTTTCCTGCGCAAAGCGCGGCAAGCAGCCCGAGCGCTGCAACATGCGCTGCTGCAGCAGATGAAAATAACGCGACTGCTGGCGTGAGTACGCCACCATTTCATAAGAAAAAGCCTGATGCAAGGTCAGTCCCTGGCTATGTTCCTGGGCACGTGGATCATCACGCCTGAGCACAAACATCATGGGTTCGGACTCCACCAACTGCGGGTTCAAGTCCGGCACAGCAAAGGAAGGCCGGATCATGGCCACATCCACCCGGCGCTCGTACAGGGCAGCGGGCATCTCGCTGGAATTCATCTCGTAGATCTGAATATCTACTTGGGGGAAGTCCTGGCGAAAGCGATACAGATGCTTGGACACGCCGGCATAGGCACTGCTGGGCGTCAGTGCAATACGCAACATGCCGGTTTCGCCTCTATGCACTTGCTGTACCGCCTGCAGCGTCTGCTCCAGCTCGTTGCCGATCAGGCGCAGGCGACGCTGCAACTCCTGTCCGGCCGCCGTCAATTGCACCGTGCGCGTGGTGCGGATAAACAAGGTCGCCCCTATCTGTTCTTCCAGCCTGCGTATGGCCTGACTCAAGGGCGGTTGGGTCATGAACAAACGCTGAGCAGCACGGCCAAAATGCAGCTCTTCGGCCACCACCAAGAACATCTCGCTTAATTTGGAGTCCAGCATATGCCCGCCAATCAGGTTTAAAAATGAATTAATAATGACTATTTTTAATATTAGACAACATAATTAGCGCTTACTACCATCCATCCTGACACTTATCAAAAACAGGGCCATACTGCACGTCACTGCGAATATTGGCCCAACGCAGGAGATGAACATGACTGTATTCAAGCATCGCGCCCCCTTATTGAGTGGCCTGCTCACACTGACGTTGTTGGGTTCCGGTTCGGCCATGGCCGACGCGCCTTACCCGTCGCAAGCCATTACCTTTGTGGTGCCTTATGCTGCAGGTGGCAGCTCGGACACCCGTTCGCGCATGCTGGCTCAAAAAATGAGCGACAGCCTGGGGGTGACGATTGTGGTGGAAAACAAGCCCGGTGCCAGCGGCAATATCGGCACCAGCATGATTGCCCGCGCCAAGCCCAACGGCTACACCATCGGCCTGGGCAACTTTGGCCCCATGTCGGTGAACAAGGCACTGTACGGCAGCAACCTGCCCTTCGATCCTGAACAGGATTTGCAACCCATCGCCCTGATCGAGCGCGGCGCCATGGCGCTGGGTGTGAACAGCAGCTCGCCCTACCAGTCCTTGGCCGATCTGGTGGCCGACGGCAAGCAAAACCCCAACAAACTGGACTACGCCTCGACCGGCGCAGGCGGTGCATCGCACTTGCTAACTGAACAATTCAAGGCCACCTCCGGCTTTGATGCCGTACACGTGCCTTACCGTGGTGGTGCTCCCGCATCGAACGATCTGCTGGCCGGTAATATTTCCTTCTATCTGGAGCTGGCCAGCTTGTTCCTGCCCCACATGCAAATCGACAACCCGCGCCTGCGCGTGCTGGGCGTGACCTCGCAAGAGCGTCTGAAAGCCATGCCGGACACCCCCACCTTCAAAGAACAAGGGGTGGACCTGGTGGCCTCGAACTGGTTTGGCGTGATTGCTCCCGCAGGGTTGCCCGCTGATGTGCTGGAAAAACTGAACACTGCTGTCAATGACGCCCTGAAAGATCCAGACTATCGTCAGATTGTGGAGTCCCAAGGTGCTCAAGTCGTAGGTGGCACGCCTGAAGAATTCACCGCTTTTGTGAAAGAAGAAACCAAACGCTGGACTGCACTGATCAAGGATCAGAACATCTCGATCCAGTAACCCTGCTTCTCCCTTATGACTGCCCCCCCTTCCTCTCTCGCTTTGCAGGACCAGTCCATCCAGGCCTGGTCCTGGCTGGCTGATCCGGCCACCTGTATCAGCACTGCCCCCGACGGCCCCTTGGCCGGCCTGACTTTCGGCGTAAAAGACGTGTTGGATGTCCAAGGCATGCCGACACGTTATGGTGCACATTTCCCCCATGCCTTGCCCGCAGAGCGCGATGCAGCTTGCGTCGCCTTGTTGCGCCAGGCCGGCGCCATTGCCATGGGCAAAACTGTCACCGCCGAATTTGCTTACGCCGCCCCCGGCCCCACCCGTAACCCGCTGAACCTGGACCATACGCCTGGCGGTTCTTCCAGTGGTTCAGCAGCAGCCGTAGCGGCCGGTATGGTGGATTTTGCATTGGGCACCCAAACGGGAGGCTCCATGATGCGCCCCGCTGCGTTTACCGGCATCCTGGGTTTCAAACCCAGCTTTGGCGCGGTCCATCGCAGCGGTCTGTTCTTGTTGTGCGACAGCCTGGACACCATTGGCTACTTCAGCCGGGACTTGTCTGTGCTGCGCCGTGTCGCCTCGGTCTTGCAAGGGTTACCGGATAGTCGAGTCCCCAGCGCGCCACGTATCGGCGTGCTCGATGGCAAAGACCTGGGCCCGATTACCCCCGCTGCGCTGGCCGCCTTGGAACAGGGCTGCCAGCACCTGGAGCAACAAGGCGCCCGACTGGAACGTCTGCCTGCAGATGCGCAACTGAAAGAACTGCTGATCCTGCAAGGACAGATCATGGCGTATGAAATGGCCCGCAGCCTGCTGCCCGTCTGGCAAGCCAGCCCGGATGCCTTGCGGCCCGTTACGGTGCAAGCCATCAAGCAGGGCCTGGATCTGCCCCCGGCGGACTACCACGCCTGGCAAGCGCGCCGCCGTCAACTGCAACAGGAATGGCAGGATCGCTATGGGCATTTTGATGCCTTATTGACCCCGGCTGCTCCTGGGCCTGCGCCCTATGGGCTGGACAGTACCGGTTCTTCAGTTCTGAACCGCCCCTGGTCCTTGCTGGGCTGGCCTACCTTGAGCCTGCCCGCACCGGGACAAGACAGCCCGCTGCCTTTGGGTTTGCAACTGATCGGACAAGCTCATCAAGATGGGGCATTGCTAGACCTTGCCTCACTGCTGTGCCCCGTCAAACAGGTCTGAAAAGCAATCGAGCCACTTATTCTGCAACACGCGGAAACAGAGTAAACAGCAACCAGAATCATTAACAAATATTTTAAATAACAACTATTTAGAGGTGTTTTGAGCTTTCTCAACTGACCCTTGAATACAGGCTCCACAAACGACTAGGCAACGTATTACCCTGAATGAAGTGTTTTCAGTGCGCTGCGTCAGTACGTTCTTCACATCACGACCACGCAGCGCCCAGTTCTTTCAAACAATTCGGAACAGGCCATGCGTCGCCCTCTCTTATTGCTGCTCTCTGCCTTCTTTTTGATCTGGGCTGTTGAAGCCCTGTGGCTTGCCCCTTCGCCGCCTGGCGATACGCTGTGGGTAGTCCGACAAGAAGGCATGCTGCTGACTGGCATTCTGGCCTTGGGCACCATGACGGCCATCATGGTCCTGGCCCTGCGCCCCCGTCGTCTGGAGCCTTGGCTAGGGGGCATGGACAAAGCCTACAGACTGCATAAGTGGCTGGGCATCATCGCCATTTTGTTCAGCCTGGCCCATTGGCTCAGCAAGGAATCCAAAGGTCTGATTTCTGCGGCGATTGGCACGGGCGGCCGGCTGGCCAAAACTCCTGTTCCTGAATGGGTCAGCCTGTTCAAACCTTATGCCAAATCACTGGGCGAATGGACGTTTTACGCGCTGATTCTGATGCTGATCATCACGCTGGCGCGCCGTACGATTTCCTATAAGAAATGGTACAGCCTGCACCGCCTGATGCCCGTGGCCTATCTGATCCTGATCTTTCATGGTGTGGTGCTGACACCCCCTGCCTACTGGAGCGGCATAGGCGGCTGGGCACTGGCCATCACCATGGTGATCGGGACGGTAGCAGCCGGCATCCAACTGCTACGCAACCTGAGTTCGGCCTATCCACACACAGGCACCGTCATCTCCTGTACGTCACAAGGCGATGTGCTGGAGGTGCAATGCCGCATGGACCAGTCCTGGCCTGGGCACCAGGCCGGACAGTTCGCCTTTCTACGCTTGAAGGGGGAATCTGAAGCCCATCCGTTCACCTTGTCCGATGCCGATCAGGACAACCAGATTGTGCGCTTTCATATCAAGCAACTGGGCGACTGGACACGCGAATTGCCCGAGCGTTTGCATATCGGCCAAAACATCGAGCTCGATGGCCCCTATGGCCGCTTTACTCAGCCGGAAGGTGACGACAACGGTATCTATATCTGGGTCGGTGCCGGTGTAGGCGCCACGCCCTTTCTGTCCTGGTTAAGCCAGGAGCACAAAGAAGGTCATGCTCCCTACGCCTATCTGCAATATGCCTGTCAGCATGGCTATGATCCGCTGGCGCAAGCGTTGAGCAAAGCCGCCAAGGAACACCCGGATGTGGATCTTGAAATTTATGCCGATGGCCGTCGTTGGTCACCCAAAGAGGTCATGCAACACTATCACGCCGACAAGCCCATGCATATCTGGTTCTGTGGGCCGGCGGCCATGGGCAGGCAATTGAAGCGCGAACTCAAGCAGACCTTACCGGCGAAATCCTGGACTTTGCACAAAGAACACTTCCAGTTCCGCTAAGTCTTTGCTGATCCAAAAACTGGCCCTGCTTCGATTAAGGAGCAGGGCCAGTTCTGTTGATGACTGTCTACATCCAGGAAACACCGCTCTGAGACCGCTACCGGTTCTGGTTCAGCTTCTCTGAATGCCGCGTAAACACACAGCACCGCTCTACCACGCTATTTATACGGGTGAGGGAGCTTCGCCCCAAGCATGGACACAAAAAGAGTCACCAGATTGTCTTCCAGGGCTGCCCACTGCTCAGCGGTTTCCAGACCCATATTATCGACTGCGCCGTGCATGCCCTGGTAGATCACCCAAGCGGTCAAATCCACATCCGCCACAGACCAGACTCCGGCGTTTTGCCCTTCGCTCAGGATCCGGTGCAGTGGCTCGGTCACCACGTTGCGCTCACCCTGGTAATTGCTGCGTATATGGTCTGAAAACACCAAATCATGCATGTCCAGCGTGTCTCTATACCCCTGTACCGAGGCCCGAATCCAACAGGTCAGACGCTGCACCCAATCATCTTCCGGGGCCTGCTCCAACGCCCCTTGCACCCGGTCATGAAACTGCTGGATGAACTGCTCGCGCAAGGCGGCCAGGATCTCCTGTTTGGAACTGAAATAGTGATAGAACAAGCCCTTGGACATGCCGGCCCGCAACACAATTTCATCGACTGGCGTGGCATCAAACCCCTGTTGCAGAAACAAGGCGGCGGCCGCCTCCAATAAATCTCGGCGACGAACTTCAGAGGGTTGGGTACGAGGTGTTTTAGCGGCGGTCATGGGCGTCAAGGTATCAGAAAAAACCCGACAATGTGCTTGGTCGGAGCTTACCGCGTTATTTTAGCCAGCCTGTTTATTTTTCATTGACTGACAGTCAGTCAATATTTTATAGTCGTCGATAATAATTCTCATTTATCAAATCTTATGACTCGCCGACTTGCTCTAACCATCGCCATTTACCTGGGGACCTTCATGGTTACCCTGGACATCAGCATCGTCAATCTTGCCTTGCCCCGCATGCAGCAAGCCCTGCAAACCGATATGGCCGGGCTGCAGTGGATTGTGGATGCGTATGCGCTGTGTCTGTCCGCCTTCATGCTGTCCGCCGGCCTGCTGGGGGATCGCTACGGACGCAAGAAAAGCTGGCTGCTGGGCGTGCTGGCCTTCACCGTCGGCTCCATGGTGTGCGCCTTGGCCGGTTCATTGAGCGCCCTGCTTTGGGGCCGCATCGTGCAAGGCATGGCGGGGGCTTTGCTTATTCCCGGTGCCTTGTCCATCCTGACACACGCCTTTCCGGACACGGCCCAGCGTGCCCGGGTGATTGGCGGCTGGTCCTCCTTCAGCGCACTGGCCCTGGTGCTGGGCCCGATTCTGGGCGGTGTGCTGGTTGATGTGGCCGACTGGCCTGCGATCTTCAGCCTGAACCTGCCACTGGGTCTGCTGACCTTGGGCTTGGGCCTGTGGGGCATTCAGGAATCGGCCAACCCCGAACACGCGGCCTTCGACCCGATCGGCCAGTTGCTAAGCGTTATCTGGCTCGGTTCCCTGACCTACGGCCTGATCAGCGCGGGTGAACAAGGCTGGCACGCCACCGAGACGCTACGCTCCCTGGGCGTGGCCGCGGTCACTTTCGTGACGTTTATCTATGCCCAAACCCGCGTCGCCCGCCCCTTGCTGCCGTTAAGCCTGTTTCGGGACTACCGCTTCAGCACCGCCAATATCGCCTCCTTTGTGCTGGGTTTTGCCGCCTACAGCAATGTGTTTTTCCTGTCTCTGTTCTTCCAGAACGCCTTAGGCTGGAGCGCAACCCAAACCGGCTGGGGGCTGGCCCCGCAGTTCATCAGCATGGCCGTGCTGGCCTCCCGTTTCGGTGCCTTAAGCCAACGCTTTGGCTTGAAGCTGATCCTGACTACGGGTTTTGGCCTGATGGCAGCCGGTTCCTGGTTCATGATGTTGTTGCAACCTGGCACTTCCTACTGGATGGCGGGTGTCGCTTTGGCCGTACTGGGCATAGGCATGGGCTTGTCTGTTCCGGCATGCAGTACCTTGGTCATGAATCTGGTGCCGCGTGAGCGTTCCGGCATGGCATCGGCCACTACCAACGCCATCCGCCAAACCGGCATGACCTTGGGCGTTGCCCTGCTGGCGTCCTTGATGAGCCAGGGCGCCGTCAGCTCTTTGTCCAGCCGCCTTGATCCGGTCAATCCCCTGCTGGAGCAGGCTCAGCACATCATTAGCTCCGGTCAGGTAAATCTGCCTGCCTCGGCCGATCCCGTGTTCTGGATGCACGCCATCCAGCACGCCTGGGCGGACGGCTTCCACCGCGTCATGTTCTGGGCCGGATTGCTGGCCGTCTTCAGTCTGGTTCTGCTGCTGCGTCTGCGTTTGCCTCGTGTGCAGGCAGCGCCTGCCGCTGCGGTGGAATTGCATTAAGCCCGGCTATGACAGACTGGATTTACAATAACGCATGGACAAATTACGACTGGATAAATGGCTCTGGGCAGCGCGCTTTTACAAGACGCGCAGCCTGGCTTCTGAGGAGATCACCAAAGGACGGGTTTTGCTGAATCAGCAAAGCACCAAACCTGCCCGCGAAGTCTCCATTGGTGATGTGATTACCCTGCGCAAAGAAACACCGGCCATGGAAGTTCACGTCACCGCATTGAGCGGCGTGCGTGGCCCAGCCCCGGTTGCGCGCCAGTTGTATCAGGAAACGGAAGAAAGCAGCACACGGCGCGCCCAGGCCGCCGAACAACGCCGTCTGGCCCCCGAGCCTGCACTGGATTTTGATGCCGGGCGTCCGACCAAAAAAGATCGTCGTCAAATGCAGTTGCTGCGAGGTAAATAGACCGCTCGCTGCGCATACTTCGCACGACTGAAAAAGCCCTGCCACGCTGTCCTGCTTGGCAGGGCTTTTTTGTGAACCGCTCTTTTGGCGCGTCTATCAACCACGTTTCACAACGATCTGGACAGGAAGTAAAACCAACCACTGTTTGCCTTTTCCCCGCTGATCTTCCGACCTACTCAACAAGCCCCTGTGCTGCTGCTAAACAGCGTACAAAGCGTCTGCTTCCCGTCCTCCAAAAGATTTTCTTATCCTGCAAGCCCTCCCCCGAGAAGCTAGCCACGCGCTCCAGAAATTCGTTTTGATATATCAGATCACGAGTATATATATCAATTAAATCAAGGGTTTACACCATTGATTGCGCTTGCGACAAAAAGCTATAAATCTAAAACAATTACATGCAAACGCATTCAAAAAAGTGTGAGGAGACAGGAAAATGAAGATCACGGCCGTACGCGCCATTCCCTTGAACGTGCCTTTTCAGTTCGATAGCGCGGGCATCAAAAAACCCACGAATCTAGCCATCTGTCATGTCGAAATCGAGACCGATGAAGGCATCACCGGCTATGGACTGAGTGCCATTACCGAGGAGCACCCCGTTGCCAGCACCATCAACGATATTCTGGCCAGCGACCTGATCGGGCAAGACCCCTTGCACACCGAGCGCCTATGGGATCGCATGTACTGGAACGTGTGCCCTCGGGGCCAGACAGGTTATGCCATGCACGCCATCTCGGCACTGGACATCGCTTTATGGGACATCAAGGGCAAAGCCTTGGGTTTGCCAGTGTGGAAACTGCTGGGCGGTGCTCGTGAAAAAGTCCCCGCCTACGCAACCTTCGGTTTTGCTTTCCTGGGCGAAGAAGAGTTGGTCAAGGTCGCTCAAGGCTGCGTGGATCAAGGCTTTCAGGGTTTGAAAATGGTAGTAGGCCATCATGGTCTGCAACGTCGCGACGAACCGCGTCCCCTGGCCGAGCTGATTCGTCAGGACATGCGCCGCATGAGCCTGGTACGCGAGGCCATTCCCGCCGACATGTCGCTATACATCGACGGCAACTGCAGCCTGGACTATGTGCATGCCAAAGCCATCGCCCGTCATGCCCGCGATCTGGACGTCGGTTTTTTTGAGGAACCCATTACCCAGAACGACACGGGCCGCCTGCGTGAACTGCGCCAAAGCACAGGCATCACCATTGCCGCTGGCCAGAACGAAGGCCAGTCCTATCGCTTCCGTGATCTGCTGATGCAGCAAGCCGTGGACATTCTGCAACCCAACGTGCTGATTTCCGGCGGCTTCACCCAGTCCCGCAAGATCTTCGCCCTGGCAGAGAGCTTCAACGCTTCGGTCGCCAATGGCGGGGCTTTCCCCTCCCACAACGGTCACCTGCACTGCGGCCTGTTAAATGGCGGCGATGTGGAATGGCACCTGGCCGCCAGCGCCATGATGGCCGAGATCTACACCGGCCTGCCCCAGCCCGAACAAGGCTGGCTGCGCATGCCTGACGCCCCCGGCCTGGGGCTGACACCACGACACGATCAAATCGACAAGCTGCGCAGCAACCCCGGCAGCCTGGGCTCCGGCAAAGGCTGAAACTAACAACTACCGAGGAGGTAAAAAAACATGAAACCCTGGTCCCGTGTTGTACTTGCCCTCAGTTTTATCTTTGCTGCCGCGCCCCAAAGCTGGGCAGCTCCCCCCGCCTGGGCCGAGCGCCCGGTGCGGCTGATCGTCCCCTCTGCCGCAGGCGGTTCGGGCGATACCCTGGCCCGGCCGCTCGCCGAAGCGCTGGGCACTGAAATAGATCAAACCGTGGTTGTGGAAAATAAAGGAGGCGTAGGCGGCGTGCTGGGTGCCAGCATGGTGGCCAACTCCAGCCCCGCAGACAATCAGCTTTTGTTTGGTGCCGTGCATCACATGATTGCACCTTCCGTGTTGAAAAACTTTCCCTACGACACCCGCAAAGACCTGAAAGCCGTCACCCTGATTGCCGCCATGCCCAATGTGCTGGTGGTGAACGCCAATTCACCCTATCGCAGCGTAGACGACCTGCTGGCCGCCGCCAAACAAGGGGCTGGCGTGAACTATGGCACCAGCGGCGTGGCCACCATGCTGCATCTGATGGCGGGCAAGCTGGAAAAGAGATCCGGCACCACCATGACCGCCGTGCATTACAAAGGCAGCGGTCCGGCAGTCATGGCGCTGATCAGTGGCGATCAGGTGGACTTTATGTTCGAGACCATGCCGTCGGCCGTGGCGCAGATACGCAATGGCCGCTTGCGCGCCTTGGCGGTTTCCAGCCCCGAACGTGCCCCTGCCCTGCCGGATGTGCCGACCCTGAAGGAGCTGGGCATGGATGAAATCAGCGCCCAGACCTGGTACGGAATTTTCATGCAAGGGGACGTGCCGGACACCACCGTACAAAGCGTGGCAGACCGCATTCACCGGGCCTTGAATACCGACAAGATCAAGGAAATCTGGGAGGGGAACGGAGCAACTCTGGTCACCAATAGCCCAGCCGAGTTCACCGTGTATGTGGATCAGCAGTTGAACTATTGGGCCGACTCGGTCAGTGATCTGGGGCTGAGCAACTTCTAACTCTACAAGCGTCAATTCGCCTTAAGGGCTGCCACTGGCGGCCCTTTTTCTTGAGCCTGTCCTGCCCCTCCTACTTCGCGTTATGCTGTGGCACCATCTACAGCGAACCCTAGCCATGTCCAGCCTGTTCCACCCCTTTGAAGGGCTTGCCGCCCAACTCTTACCCCACAGCAGCACCAGTCACAACGACGGCTCTCACGACCAATCGCACTTGCAACGGGTCTGGAAGAACGTCTGTGCGATTCAGGAAAAAGAAGGTGGGGATCTGCGGATTTTGCTGGCCGCAACGGTGCTGCACGATTGCGTTGCAGTGGAGAAAAGCTCGCCTTTGCGCTCTCGTGCATCCACCCTGTCGGCCGAACAAGCGCAGCATATTCTGGGGGCGATGGGCTGGTCCCAGCAAGACTGTGAAGCCGTCGGTCAAGCGATCCAAAGCCACAGTTTTTCAGCGAACATAGCGCCAGCCAGCCTGGAAGCCCGCATCTTGCAGGACGCAGACCGCCTGGATGCCATTGGTGCTTTAGGGATAGCTCGCTGCTTCTACACAGCGGGACGAATGGGATCCAGCTTGTATGAGCCGGAAGATCCACAAGCAGAACATCGCCCTCTAGATGACAAGCGCTACGCGCTGGATCACTTCCCGGCCAAGTTACTCAAACTGGCCGAGGGGTTTCAGACAAAGCGCGGCCAGGAAATCGCGCGTGAGCGACATGAACGAATGGAGCGGTTTGTAGAGGAAATGCTGGGGGAGCTGTAAGCCCTAGCTTCTTTCACAACTCCGTATATTTCTTGTTCGTCCCCCGCACCTTATCGGCGGGGTATTTCTGGGCGTTTTTCACCAGCTTGTTGGTGACAGCCTCATTCATATCCACCCCCAGAACGAAGGCCAGACGGCTCAGGTAGATCTGCACGTCAGCCAGCTCATCGCGCACGGCTTGGGCGGTTTTCGGATCGTTACCAACCTCGCGGGACTGGTCTTCTGTCAGCCATTGGAAGATTTCAATCAATTCGCCCACTTCGTTGGTCAGGGCCATGGCCAGATTTTTGGGGCTATGGAATTGGTCCCACTCACGCTCACGCGCAAACTGGGCAACGGCCTCGTTCAGGCCAGTCAAAGTCATCAGGGGGCGTTTTGAGTCTGTCATTCGGTACGTCACTTAAAAAATCTCAATCCAGCGACAGACTCACACAAGGGCCGGGGGATAGCAAGTCTGTTTACGATCTCGCCGCCGCTTTCAGGCTCATCATCAGGCGGTCCAGTGCATTGGCAAACTCGCGCCGGTCAGCCTGGCTAAAGGGGGCCGGGCCTCCGATATCCACGCCGGTGCTGCGCAGTTCTTCCATCATGTCGCGCATGGCCAGCCGCTCGCCGATGCTGTTGGCATCCAGACGTTCCCCCCTGGGGGTCAGGACCAGAGCTTTGCGCTCTAATACCTGTGCGGCCAGGGGAATGTCGGCAGTAATCACCAGGTCTCCGACACTGGCATGCTGGACGATGTAATCGTCTGCCACGTTAAAGCCCCGTGCCACCTGCACCGCCCGCAGCCAGGGCGATGGCGGGGTACGTAACATCTGGTTGGCCACCAAGATCACGTGGCGGCTCCAACGTTGCCCGGCACGGTAAAGAATTTCTTTGATAACCACCGGACAGGCATCGGCATCGACCCAAATCTGCATGGATTACAGGTCCAGGGCTTGGGCCAGCAGGCGGTCAATCACTTCATGGGTCGATACGCCTTGCTCGGCAGCACGAGCCCGCACGGCATCAATAACAGGTTGAGTCAGCTTCACGGGAAAGGACACCAAACCAGCAGCCTGATCCAGGCGACGCTGTTCGCGCCGATCAGTTGCCGCAGAATCACCTGCAAAGCGTTGTGGCGTACCCGCTTTTTTTACATTGCTCAGCAGTTTGACGGCGCTGAGTTTTTCCATATCGGTGCGTTTCATGGGTTTTCTTTAAAAGAATGGGCTGATTCGCTCAAGGTAAGCGAACAATACGGCAACAAGACCGTTAGCCTGTATGGCTGGCATACTGCGCAGCTTGCGGGAAAATGTCCAGGTTTTTTATGTATACGCCCTGATAATCAACGTATTAGCTTTCATAAGCAGGCCTGTTTCACCAGGAAAGAGACAAAAAAGCAGCCTCTTTATCGGGTGTCACGTCAGTTTTAAGGGCTACTCAATGCTTGCCTGGCCCGTCAGCCTCAGAAACCGACAAGTCCGGCTCCTAATCAATAGCCACCAGTTACCAGAGCCCAGCATGCATAAAAAAACCCGCCGAGGCGGGTTTTTATTGGCCTGATCGTATCAGTCCTGACGTGCAGTCACTTCTACCAGGTGGTAGCCGAACTGAGTCTTGACGGGGCCTTGCACAACGCCAACGGGGGCGCTGAACACAACCTGATCGAACTCGGGCACCATTTGGCCACGGCCAAATGTTCCCAGCTCGCCGCCCATGCGGGCCGATGGGCAGCTGGAATTTTCCTTGGCCACCTGAGCAAAGTCAGAACCACCTTCGATAGCGGTTTTCAATTCGTTCGCTTTCTCTTCGGTGCTGACCAGAATGTGGCGTGCGGAGGCTTGTGCCATGGTGTACTCCTTTTTTAGAAAATCGTTTGAGCTTAACCCAGAACCATGCCGGAAGCGAAGCCCCCGGCCCTGGTTCTACACCTGCTGTTTCAATTTCAGGCTTAGGCAGCTTTCTTGCGCTTGGCCGCAGCAATGCCATGACCCAAAACAACGATCAGCAAGGCACCCGCCACTTCCGCAGCCAACTTGACCGTGGAGCTAGGCTCACCGAAGTACTCGATGTATTTAACATCTGTCACCAGCATGCCACCTGCAATCCAACCCAGCAAAGCGGCACCCAATGTCACAACCATAGGGAAACGGTCGATCAGTTTCAGCACCAAGGTGCTGCCCCAGATAATAATAGGCACACTCACGACCAGACCAAAGACAACCAGACCGATCTGATGATCCGGATCTGCAGTTTGAGCCGCACCCGCAATCGCGATCACATTGTCCAGACTCATTACAAAGTCGGCAATAATGATGGTCTTGATGGCTTTCCACAAGGTGGCACCACCCTCAACATTGCCGTGCCCATCTTCTTCAGGAATCAAGAGCTTGACGCCGATCCAGACCAGCAGCAAGGCACCGACCACTTTCAGATACGGTACGGCCAGCAAAGTCAGGGCAAAGGCAATCAGGACAACACGCAAGCCAATTGCACCGGCTGTGCCCCACAAAATACCTTTCACGCGCTGTTGGGCAGGCAAATTACGGCAAGCCAATGCAATAACCACGGCGTTATCGCCCCCCAACAATATATCGATCAAAATGATCTGAAATACTGCCGCCCAACTTATCGTCTGCAAAAACTCCATCATAGGTAAGACCGCCTTTTTATATTGTTTGATTGAACGCTGACGACCATCTTGCAGAACTGTACAACGAAAAAATGACGGGCGTTGTACAAAACAAAAATGGCCTGATCCATTAAGGACACAGGCCATCTCTTTGTGGAGGATGCACCTTGCCCGTTAATGGCAAGGTCTTGCTTGCAACCCTGAGATTGCCCGGGCACCGGGAATACGTGAAAAACACAAATTACCGTGATGACGATGCGCCGGAAAGTAAGCTACTCCCCCTGATAGTTCGCAAGTATAACGATCTTGCGTGAAACAACAAAGCTTTTCGCCGGACATGGCGTTTTTTCGAGGCAAGTTCCGGATCGACGTTGCACGCTCGCCTCACGCTCTGGTCGATCTGATTGGCCGCTACGACTTCAGCAAACAATTGACGGCCACCTTGAACGTCAACAATCTGTTCAACCGCAAATATCTGAGCACACTGGATCAGACCTTCTACACCGGCTATTACGGCGCACCGCGTAATGCCATGCTGAACCTGCGTTACTCCTTCTAAGCAGCGCAGGGCCAGGTCGTAAAAACGGCTCCCGATCTCTGGATTGCCTCCAGGAATCGGGAGCCGCGCTCAACAAGGCCACCCTGTTATTGCACAGCCGGGATCAAAGGCATTTCAAGGAGCTTAAATCGCCCGTGTACGGAAAGCGCAGCTCTTCATAAGCGAAGGGCTGAAAGTGCACGGTCAGGCCGTCTGCATTGGGTAAGATCACCGCATAGCTGGCCGGCTCAAACGTGGACGTGGCCGCCCCTTCGCGTTCCAGATCCAGCTCGTGCTGGTGATTGGTGCCACTGACCGTCACAAAATGCAGCCCATTCCACACGCCGCTGGCGCAGCGATGCACATGGCCGGAGAACAAATGCACGGGTGCGGGATGCGCTTTCAACACAGGCAAGAGCTCCGGCGCATTGCTCAAACGCAGCCAATCCATGGACGGGTACTGCAGGGCCGGCAAAGGATGGTGCGAAAACAGCATCACCGGCCCACTATGCGCGGCCAGTTCCTGCTGCAACCACTCCAGACGACGTGTACACAAATAGCCGTTGGTGTAGCCATCTTCCAAAGTATCCAGATAAATCAGACGCCAATCCCCCCTGGTGTCGGCATGCTGCACAAAGCCGGGCAAATCGGTTGCGGCCTGTGGAAACACGCTGTGAAACGCGCTGCGGCTGTCGTGGTTGCCCATCAACAAACGCACAGGTGGAATCAAGTCCTGCAGGCCTTCGCGCAGGCGCTCATAAGCACGTGGGTGACCGGCATGGGTCAGATCACCGGTCAGCACACACAAGTCTGCATCAGCATGATGGCGGTTCACGTGCTGCACACAGCGACGCAAGCGATCCAGAGGGTCCGAGCCAAACAACAGGCCATCGGGCGGGGTAATGTGCAGATCCGAAAACTGGATGATCTTCATCAGAATTCCTTAACGAATGCCGGCGCGTAAAAAGGCCTGCATGAACTGCTTTTGAAACAGCAGAAAGCCCAGCAACAGCGGCAAGATAGTCATTAATGTGGCGGCACTGATCAGGGAGATGCTGACACCACTTTCCGGTGCGCCAAACAGGGATAAACCCACTGTCAACGGCCGGGTGTGGTCAGAGCTGCTGATCACCAAGGGCCATAGAAAATTGTTCCAGTGCGTGGACACCGACACCAGGGCATAAGCCAGGTACACAGGCTTGACCAGCGGCACATAAACACGCCAGAGCACACCCAGACGGCTGCACCCTTCCAGACGTGCCGCGTCCTCCAGCTCACGCGGCACTTGTTTGAAAGCCTGACGCAACAAGAACACACCAAAGGCACTGGCCATATAGGGCACACCCATGCCCCAGACCGTGTCCGTCCAGCCCAGCAAGGCCACCATGCGGTAGTTTTCGACAATCAGCACTTCGGGCAGGATGAACAACTGCAAAAGCAGCAGCATGAACAGAAACTGGCTGCCAAAGAAACGAAAGCGGGCAAAGGCGTACGCGGCCAAGGTACACAATACAAATTGACCGACCAGAATGGTCACGACCAGTACGGTGGTGTTGAAGATGTAGCGAAGCCAGGGCGCACGGTCCCAGGCGGCGGCAAAGTTATCCAAAGTCCAGCCTGCGCTCCAGTCAAAACTCAAGGCGGCGGACGGGTCACGAAACGCAGCCCAGCACGCGTACAGCAAGGGAGCAATCCACAGCAAGGCCAAAGCGTGCGCCCCCACTGTGTCCAAAGATGGCAAACGCAGCGGGCGGCCAGGAGCAGTCAAAACGGTGTCCATGTTCATCACTGGTAATGCACGCGTCGTTCAGCGTAGCGGAATTGAAAAATAGCGACGGCGCCCAGCCCCAGCAAGAGCACAACCGTCAGCACGGCGGCGCTAGGCGTATCCATATAGGCAAAGGCGGTTTCCCAAATCCAGTACAGCATCAGCTTGGAGGCGTTATTGGGGCCACCTTTGGTCAAGATAAACAGGTGATCAACCAGCTTGACCGAGTTGATCAGCGCATTGATCAAAATGAACAAGGTTGTCGGTGCCAGCAAGGGCAGGAGTACGCGACGGCCATACTGCCAGCGCGTCGCCCCTTCCAGGCGGGCAGCATCACGCAGTTCGGGCGGAATGGTTTGCAAGGCCGCCAGATAAAAGATCATGAAAAAACCGGCCTCTTTCCAGATCGTCACCACCATGACTGCCCCCAAGGCGGTTTGAGGCTGGCCCAACCAATTGGTGGCCCCACCGCCAAACAGCTTGGCAATCTGGTCCAGCAAACCCAGATCCGGCGTGTAGAAAAACAGCCATAGGTTCGCAGCGGCAATCATGGGCAACATGGTGGGCGTGAAATACGCGCAGCGCACCCAGGCCCGCATACTCATGGCCCGGTTGGCCCACAAGGCCATCAACAAGGCCAGTGCCATGGATACCGGGATCACAATGGCGGCGTACCAAAGATTGTTCTTCAAAACCAACCAAAAGGTCGGGTCTGCCAGCATGGCATCGTAGTTATCCATGCCCACAAACTGGGCGGGACGACGAGCCGTACCTTTGCTCAACAGGCTGGACCAGAACGTGTGCAGCGCCGGGATAAAGGCAAACACGCTTAGCAGCACAAACAGCGGCGTCAACAAGAGGTAAGCAAATACCCACTCTTTACGCAGCACACGTAATGGTTCAGCCATTCCTGCACCTGCTTAGTTGAAAGGACGCAGCAGACGGTCTGCGGCAGTCTGGGCTTGATCCAACGCGTCCTTGGGCGTTTTGGCATTGGTCAACACGGCTTGCACGGCATTGGACAGCAGCTCACGAACACGTGCTGTCTCGTAAGTGGCAAACTCGGGCGAGGCCACGGCCAGTTGATCACGGGCGACCAGTGCCTGCGGGAAGGTCTTGGCATATTCGACCAAGGCCGGCGTTTCATAAGCGGCGGGGCTGACACCCACATAGCCCGTGGCCATGGACCACTTGGCAGCACGCTCGGGGGCCGTCATCCAGCGCACAAAATCCAGAGCCGCTTTTTTCTGCTCGTCGTTAGCGCCCTTGAACAGGTAGAAGTTGCCACCGCCAGTAGGCGAAGCGGCTTTTTCCTTGGCAGGCAGCATGGCAACGCCAAAGTCGAACTTGGCTTCATTCTTGACGGCTGTCAGGTTGCCCGTGGTGTGCCACATCATGGCCGTCTTGCCCTGAACAAAAGCCTGACGCAGCGTGCCCCATTCGATGGTGCCGGTGGGGCTGACTTTGTGCTTGTAGGCCAGGTCATGGAAGAACTGCAAGGCTTCTACCGACTTGGGGTCATTGAAATAGACCTGGGTGCCTTCTTCATTCATCAACTGACGGCCATTTTGCAAGGCCATGGCCTGGAACATCCAGTAGGGGTAGCCGGTCGAGGGGATCATCAAACCGTGGTGCTGATCGTTGGTCAGCTTCTGGGCGGTTTGCACCAACTCGTCCCAGGTTTTAGGTGCTTGATCGGGATTCAGGCCCGCTGCGCGGAACATGTCCTTGTTATAGAACATGACGATGGTAGAGCGCTGGAACGGAATGCCCCAGACCTTGCCTTCCAAGGTGCCATTGGCCATCAAGGCAGGGTAAAAGCTTTTCAGCCAATCCTGGCTGGAGGCGTCCTGGGCCACATCGCTAAAGGCTTCAACCAGACCTTGTTCCACCAGATCATGGGTGTCCAGTGCGCCCAATACAGACAACTGCACCGGCTCGCCTGCGCGCAGGGCCGACAAGGCGCGCACACGGGTTTCATCGTAGTTGCCGGAGTACACGGCCTTGACCGTGACTTCCGGATTTTGGGCCTGGTAGTCCTTGATCATGCCATCGACCACATCGGTCAATGGACCACCCACGGCAATGGGGTAATACATGGTCAATTCCACCGCGCTATGGGCATTGGCGCCCAGGCTCATCAACAAGGCGCTGGAGGTAGCAAGCAAACAATTCTTCAACATGGGTAGACTCGCAGTACGTTTAGGGAAGAACAGCAACAGGAGCAGCAGTCAGAGCATCCGCAGACGGTGTCGGCAGGCGAGCCCCGCTGTCCTGGTTAAAGTAAAAAGCGTGAACGGGATTCCAGCTCAAACCACAGCGAGCGCCCGCCTGGACGCTGCGGCTGTGCGGCGCGCGCACGATCAGGGTATGGCCGTCATCAAGCTGCACATACACATAGGCATCAGCCCCCTGAAACTCCTGATGCACTACGGTGGCGGCCACATGCTGTTCGCCCGCTTCGTGCAAATTCAGGTTTTCGGGGCGCACGCCCACCAGCACACGATGTGGCTGGTCGTACTGACGACGCGACGGCCACAGTTCCACGGGAACGTGGTCGCTGTGAATCATCATCATGGGCGGGCTGCCAATAAAACCGGCGGTAAAAACACTATTGGGCTGGCCGTACAAATCCTGGGCACTGCCCTGCTGCTCGATATTTCCAGCATTGAGCAACACCACGTGATCAGCCATGCCCATGGCTTCGGTCTGGTCGTGAGTAACGTAGACCACGGTCAAACCCAGACGCTGCTGCAAGGAACGGATTTCATGGCGTACGGTATGGCGCAGCTTGGCATCCAGGTTCGAGAGTGGTTCGTCCATCAAACAGATGCGATGACCCGACACGATGCTGCGTGCCAGCGCCACACGTTGCCGCTGTCCGCCCGAGAGCTGACCCGGCTTACGCTCTTCCAGCCCCTCCAGATTGGTCAAGGCCAAGGCTTCGCGCAGACGCTCTTTTTGCTGTTGACGATCGGCACGCCGTACTTGCAGACCGAACAAGATGTTGTCGGCCACATTCAAATGCGGGAACAAGGCGTAGGACTGGAACACCATGCTCAGACCACGCTTGGCAGGCTCCATATAGGTGGCATCCTGACCATTGATCAAGAGACGACCCTGATCGGGTGTTTCCAACCCAGCAATGATGCGCAGCAAAGTGGATTTTCCGCAGCCCGACGGCCCCAGCAAGGCCGTGAACTTGCCTTCCTGAATGGACAGATCCATCTGCTTGAGCACGGCCTGCTCACCCCAGGCTTTGCCTATCCCTTGCAACTCGATAGCGGCGCGACTCATGCCTGCACCTCATCGGCAATCACCACCTGAACGCGCGCCGGAATCTGCTCGCGGTAAGGCTCGGGAATAGGCTGGTCACTGACCAGAATATCGACATCATCCAAAGAGCCGCTACGCACAGGCGCACGACGGCCAAACTTGGTGTGATCCAGCACCAGGATCCGCACCCGGCAATTACCGCGCAGGGCTTTGTGGCAATCGGACTCGGCCATATCAAAGTCCAGCAAGGCACCGTCCGAATCAAAGCCCCCTACCCCGGACACGCCAAAGTCGGCCTTGAAGCTGTTGAACAGGCGCTCGGCACCGGGGCCCAGAATTTCAGGATTGGGTTGACGCAGCTCACCGCCTGTCAGCACCACGCGGTGGCTCATATTGTGAGACAGGGCCAAGGCCGCGCTGATGTTATTGGTGACCACGGTTAAGTCACGATGATCGGCCAGCGCCAAGGCAACTTGTTCAGGAGTGGTGCCAAAACCCAGCAGCAGACTGGCACCGGGAGGAATCAGTTGGGCAACCGCTCGCCCGATACGGGCCTTGGCTTGCAAATGGGTAATGCGTCGCGTCTGAAAAGGCGCATTGCGCTCGACCACGTTCAGCTCGGCACCACCATGACGGCGGCGCACCAGATCGGCTTCATACAAGTGGTTCAGGTCGCGCCGTATGGTCTGGGGCGTCACCCCGAAATGTGCGGCCAAGCCATCGACTGACACGGCCCCTTGGGCGGCCAGCAAATCCACAATAATGCTTTGCCTGACAGATAGGTTCATAACACGGCATCTAGGTTTCGTTTGAATACCCGGCAGTGTAAGAACGCGACGTTACGACTCGGTGACGCTCAGATGAAAGTTTTATGACGCCAAAATGTTCATATGAACATTTTGGCGTCTGAACCGGGCAGCCTGGCTGCCCGGATGTCTTGCCTGCAAACGGCCTTACTCCATACCCTGCAGCAAGGCGCCCATTAACAACTCCGGACCATGACCATGATCCGTCGAGCCCGCCTCATGAGCCTGATGCTGCCACTCATTCAAAAAGCGGGAAATCATCTCTCCAGTCTGTAACTGGCTAAGCCGTTCGCCCTCTGAGGCTGCGCCCTGCTCATAGATCAGTTTGCCTCGCTTGATCGTCTGAATGACCTCCAGGGTCGACAACTGCTCGGGATCAACCGCTGTCGGATCCTGAGACAGAACCACAAAGTCCGCCAACTTACCCGGCTCAATCGAGCCTTTCTCCTTTTCCTCAAAATGCTGGTACGCCGGCCAGATCGTCATGGCTTTCAGTGCCGTTGGCACATCCACCCGCTGATCCGGGCCCAGGATGTCTCCGGATCGGGAACGACGCGTGACCGTGGCTGACAACACACGCATCGAATTCGGAAAGGCCACCGGGGCATCATGATGCGAAGAGAACATCAGGCCGTGCTCGCGCACCCAGCCAGTGGGAGAAATATTATCGGCATTGACCGGCCCCACCGTGCGGTCACGGTGCCAGTCCCCCCAGTAAAAGGTGTGCATGGGAAACAAGGACGGAAACACATCCAGCTCGGCAATGGTCGCCACCTGATCCCGACGCAAGAACTGCCCATGAATCAGTACAGCACGACGATCCTGCGGGCCGTATTTCTCGCGTGCGGTTTTAATTGCCGCCAGCAGCAGATCTGATGCTCCCTCGCCATTGGAGTGCGTCAGAATCTGTATTCCATTCTTAAACGCCCAATCCACCGATTCAAACACCTGATCAGGCGTTGCGGCCACGTAGCCCCGATAATCGGCACGGTAACCGGCTGGCGGGTTGTAGTAAGGACGATCACGATAGGCGGTAAAGCCTTGTGGCGAGCCATCAATGGTCAACTTGGCACCGGCCACCCGAAATCCGTCGGTGTACTCCCGCGATGCGTTGCGTAGAATAAAATCCCGATCCTGCAAGATATCCACATACGTGGCGACATCAATATCAATCTTGCCGGCCTTGGCTGCCGCTTGCATCAAAGGAACGATGCTGGAGGTTGCCCGCCCTTCCTGCCCGGTTGTATACCCATAGCGTTTGAGCAGATCGGTTCCGGCCACAAACAAAGCCTGAGCCTGCTCTGGCGTGAGCTTGCCCATCTGACTGGCCACCCCGGAGAAAAACGCCATTTCCTCCAGCACCCCATTCGGTTGCTGACTGCCCTCTTCCCGACGGATCACGCCACCCTCCGGATTAGGGGTCTGGGCCGTAATACCCGCCATTTCAAGTGCCTTGCTGTTCAACACCCCAATATGACTGGACTGGTGAATGATGACGATGGGCAATGACTCAGAGACCGCATCCAGATCATGACGGGTGGGATGCCGCTGCTCCGCCAATTGGGCATCGTCGTAGCCAAAACCCAGAATCAGCCCGACTTGCCGGGTCTGGCTTTGTTCATCAAGCCACTGCTTCAGCGTTTCCTGCAAACTCTTGATGTCTTTCACTTGGCCGTCGGGGGCCGCCAACAAATTGGCTGACATGGCTTGCACGCCAATCATGAACGCATGCCCATGCGCATCGACAAAACCCGGCAGCAATGCCTTGCCTTGCAAGTCAATCGTATTCGTCCCGGTGCCTTTGTAAGCCTGCATCGCCTGCAGTGTGCCTACATCCAGAATACGGCCATCTTTGATCGCCACCGCCTCTGCGGTCGGCTGACGATCGTTCATCGTCAGCACCGGCCCCCCCATCCAGATTTGATCAGCGACTTGCGCCGACCAGACCGGTGCACTCAGCAAGACGCTCCCGGCTAGGACATGTACTTTCAATCTGCGTTTGAACGACATGCGCTCCCCTTTTTTGCTTAGCAAAAGTTGTCGATTCTTTTAATTTGCCACAAAAAGCTACATACCGTCCTGCTTTATCTTCACGCAGCGACACATTCGATAGGCATCGAACACCCGCAATAAACTATCTGTTGCCATGACCCAGCCTGAACAAAGTCACCCTAGAAAGCCTCCTCTCCCTCCCTCAAAGCGCAATACGGCCATGCCTTCACAACTGAATCATGAACGTATCAAACTCACGTAAAAAGGCCTGAGCGCGGTGCAATACCGGACTCAGGCCTTCGGACCTTGATGTTCAAACGGCCCAAGCTCTTGAGATCAGTTCAACAGCAAGGGGGTATGAAACCAGTACAACCATTAAGGAGTTCGGATCCGTGTCCGCACCAGGTAAGCTCCGATCAGGATCAGCAAAAACGGCACTCCAAACAACAGGGTGTAATGGAAGATATCGATGAACCAGGTCGTCACCAAAATCGCCACAATGCCGATCAGACCCAACAAGGTGCCAATCGGATAGGCGGGCATACGAAAGCGTAGTTGCACACCATCCTGAGCCACACGACGGCGAAAGAACAGATGGGTCAGGAAAATCATGCCCCAGGTGAACAAGGCGCCAAACATGGACAAGGCAATCATCACCGGAAAGGCAGTTTCCGGATTGTAGGCATACACCACTGCAGCCACAGCCACACCGCTGGCCGACAAAGCCAGCGCATTCAAAGGCACACCATTGCGAGCCACTTTACCCAGCGCCGCAGGCGCATCACCGGCACGCGACAGGCTGAACATCATGCGGGTCGAAATGTAGAGCATGCTGTTCATGGCCGACAAGGCCGCAATGATCACGATGAAGTTCAAGATGCTGTCGGCATAAGGGATGCCCACGGACTGCATCACCGTAATGAAAGGACTGGTGGTGCCCTCTGCAACCAGCACCTGCCAAGGCACCAGCATCACGATCAGAGACAAGGACAGCAGGTAGAAAATGATCAGGCGCCAGATCGTGGCCTTGAAGGCCTGGCGCACGGCTTGCTCGGGGTTTTCGGCCTCACCCGCCGCCACGGCAATCATCTCGATACTCAGATAACTGAAGATAGAAATAATCACACCCACCCACACCCCATACCAGCCATTGGGCATGAAGCCACCCTGGCCGAACAGGTTTTCCTGCACCTGCGCGGGCTTGTAATAACCCGTCAACATGCCGATGGCCAGCACGATGAACGCAATAATCGCAAACACCTTGATCAGGGCAAACCAATACTCCACCGAGCCAAACGCCTTGACGCTGTAAGCATTGACCGCAATCAGCACAGCCGAGAAAAAGACGATCCAGATCCAGGGCGAGACGTCCGGGAACCAGAACTTCATGTAGTCCGCCACCGCCGTTACCTCGGTGCCCACCGCCAGAACAATGCAGGCCCAATAGCTATAGCGCACCAGAAACCCGGCCAGCGGATGTATGTAGAACTCCGCATAGGCCCCAAAGGAACCCGATGTGGGATGTTCCACGGTCATCTCGGCCAGGCAACCCATCAGGACCAGCGCGATAAAGCCGCCAATCACATAGCTCAACACCACACCGGGACCGGCAAAACCAATAGCAAATTTGCTGCCCAGGAACAAGCCGGTACCAATAGCGCCCCCGATCGCAATCATGCTCATTTGACGGGCGCTCAGTTTTTTATGCAGCCCGGCTTCGCGCGATTGAATTTGCTCAAATCGACTCATGTCTCCTCCTTATGATTATTTTTCTGTCGTCGTCATCAAGTCACCTTGGAGCGTGTTTTGTAAGCCGGCTTGTCCCATTCCTTATTCGCAAACACGGCCTTGATGTGTTGCACGGCCTGCCAGATATCCACAAACGACAAATACAAAGGCGTGATTCCAAAGCGCATGACTTCGGGCTCGCGGTAGTCCCCAATCACGCCACGGGCGATCAGGGCCTGGATGGCGGCATAGCCTTGCTCGTGCGCAAAGCTGACATGGCTGCCACGGTAGTGATGATCGCGTGGGGTCACCAGACGCAGGCCAAACTCGGCACATTCCTGCTCCACCAGAGCGATGAACAAGTCTGTCAGGGCCAGGGATTTACGGCGCACGGCTTGTAAATCGGTTTGCAGGAACACATCCACACCACAAGCGACCAGGCTCAAGGACACAATGGGCTGAGTCCCGCACAAAAAGCGCTCGATACCATTGGCCGCTTCGTACGAAGGGCTCATCGCAAAGGGGTGCTTATGCCCCCACCAGCCAGACAGAGGCTGGCTGATCTGGCTCATCAGCTCAGGGTTCACCCACAGCAGGGCCGGTGCGCCCGGACCGGCATTCAGGTACTTGTAGGTGCAGCCAATGGCAAAGTCCGAACCGCTGTCTTTAAGCTCGATCGGCAAGGCGCCCGCAGAGTGGCACAAGTCCCAGATCACCAGCCCCTGGTGCTCGTGCACCAGCCGGTTGGTCGCCTGCATATCGTGCAGGTAACCCGTGCGGTAGTTCACGTGGGACAGCACGACCACGGCTGTTTCAGCATTGACCGCGGCTTGCAGCTCTGCCGGCTCATCAATCAGCTCCAGCCTATAGTCTTTGCCGAAGAAGGCGTTAAACCCTTCAATGATGTACAGATCGGTAGGAAAAGAGTCGCGCTCGGCCAGAATCACTTTCTTTTCCGGATGGCGTTCTTTTTGCAAATTGACGGCGGCAGCCAGCACCTTGAACAGGTTCACGGAGGTGCTGTCGCTCACGATGGTTTCGCCTTGACCGGCACCAATCAGGGGCGACATCTGGTCGCCCAGACGCACAGGCAAGGTCCACCAGCCTGCCTTGTTCCAGCTATTGATCAGGTCGGTGCGCCATTCCTGGCCAATCACTTCCTGGGCGCGCTCCATGGCATGCCGGGGCATGGCCCCCAGGGAGTTTCCATCCAAATAAATCGTATTGGGCGGCAGGTCAAATTTGGCCTTAAAGGCAGCCAGCTCATCGGCTTGATCCCACTGCTCACATTGCGGCAAAGTAATCATGTTCATGCTCCTCGATTCTGCTTTTTACGTCATTTAGTCTAGCATCGAGGCTCTGGCGAATTATTCCAAATCAATCAGGATTATGCTTAAATCTGGAAGAAAATTCGATTCTAAAAACACATAAACATAGATAATTCTAAAACATGAGACTAGACGAGACAGACTTGAAAATCCTGCGCCTTTTGCAGGGCAACGGCAGGCTTAGCAACCAGGAGCTGGCTGACCTGATCGCCCTTTCTCCGTCCTCCTGCCACCGGCGGGTAAAGATTCTGGAGCAAGAGGGCTTGATCGAGAACTACAGCGCCAATCTCAGTGCGAGCAAGCTGGGTTTTGCCATTGAGGCCTTTGTGGAAGTCAATATTGCGCAGCTCAACGAGAGCGAACATCAGTACCTGAGCAAGGCATTAGCCAACATGGATGAAGTGCTGCATGCCTACATCGTGACCGGTCAGGCGAACTACATGCTGCACATCCGCACGCGCAACTTCGAGACCTTCTCTAATTTTGTGGTCCACAAGCTCAACACGCTGCGCGGCGTCACCAAAATCCATTCACAGATTGTGCTGTCTTGCATCAAGGCCAAAGGGCAGCATTTGCCTGTGTAAACCGCAGTACCGACAAGGTCTGGGTTGGCACCAGCACCGGATTTCAGATGTAGTTCAATTTGAAGCGTCGTTTGAAATGCTCGCTGCGCCACCAGCCCTTGCCACTTTGCACCGGCTTGCCATCGGTATCGAACAAGTCGATACGCTGCACGATCACGGCCTGGTTTTCCTTGATCCACAACTGCTTGGCCATCTCCGCCGACGCATTGGCCATACTGATCTCCTCTTGGGCATGCTGGATGGGCACAGCCAGCACGCAGGTCAACATCTCCACCATGGTGCGTGTTTCCAGTTCCTGCACCGGGATGCGTTCGCCGATCGAGCGCAGCAAGTAGTTTTCCGCCCAATACAAAGGAACAGCCGACTTGTAGCGCACCGCCTGCAGCTTGTAGACCGGTTCATCGGACGCAAAGAACTCGGCAATCTCGGCAGGGGGGGCCACCAAGGACCAGTTGGCAATACGGGTGGTAGTGTCTTTGCCCAGTTGCACCAGATCATTGATGGAGCCTAACTCCCAGGAGCCCGTCTGTTTGCGCTCCAGCACAAAAGTGCCACGGCTGGCAAAGCGTTCAATCAAACCGTTGCGCGTCAGTATCGCCAGACCTTGGCGAACCGTAATTCGGCTGACGCCAAACATTTCGCCCAACTCCGCTTCGGTCGGCAAGCGGTCCCCCGGTTTCAGACGACCGTTCTGGATATAACGGGTCAGCTTGTCGGCAAGCTGTTCATAAAGTGGCTTTGTACTCACTGTCTTATCTCGTTCTTATAGATGGCAAGGCGTTGCTGCTTGGCTCCCGATGCACTGCGTTCAGCAAGCATCAGGCCCGTTGCTTGGCGGCCCGCAAGCAACATCGTTTACGCCCGCTCCAAGAGCCCCTTGATCAAGAACATTTCAGCCTCATGCACACAAGAGATTTGCTCCCACGCGGCATCGCTCTGCGTTGCCAGCCTCCAGGTCAACAGGCTCACCACACATTTGTCCGCGCCCAGTTTAAGGACCTCTCCCGGAATCACACGCGACATGTTCCGAAACTGCATGCTTTCCTTGCTGGTGCCGACGTCGTAATCAACCTGGAAACGCTCGGTATCTACATTCAGACGCACATACGTGTCCTGACCGTTAAAGACCGATGTGCCCTTGAACAGGCCCGGCTCCACCTCGGTGCGATTGGCACTGCCCCAGGCCCACTGACCTTGCTGGATGCCATCGGACATGATGGCAAACGCGATTGGCGCGGACCGCTCAACCAGGATGCTGCTGGAATGACAATGTGGATCTTTCATTTACTGTCTCCTGTGGTGTTTGACTATTGTTATGACAATAGAGGCATTGTCATGCCAATACTGACGTGAAGCCAGACGGGAAAACACGTAGGTACTCACTCACTCGTCCTGGGTAGACCAAAAAACCACTCACTTTCCCGAAGGACAATCAGCGGTTGTAGAAGCAGGCGACACCTCAGGTCGGCAGAAGAACACCATCTGGCGCCCCAATTAATTGGGCGACACCCATTTCTGGGTAACGGCATGCAGCCCCCATGCAAGCGCAGGACAGGATATTGCTCTGCGATCAAGCCCAGCAAAGGCATTAACTCGGCAGGTTTCCCTGACTTATTTCCATTAATTGGTCAGACCATTCAATAAAGAAAAAACCAATTAGTCTTAAATTATTAGGGTAAACACTGAGATTCAAGCCAATAAACCCGTGGATACAATGCGCTCTACCCTTGACGATCTCAAGAAATGGTCAGACCAATTCGCTGGCCTTCAGGTTCGCTTGCGTTACAAGCGCCTCCCCTTTGCTCCTGCGGAGATAGAACAAACATGCAACAAGCGTGGCTGCAGCAATACGATCCCACCGGCAATATCTGGCTGTCGGCACTGATCGCCCTTATTCCAATCATCTTTTTTTTCCTGGCCCTGACCAAGTTGCGCATGAAGGGCTATCTGGCGGGCACGATTACGGTGCTGCTGGCTCTGGGCGTTGCCCTGTTCTTCTACCGCATGCCGGTTTCTGCGGCGCTGGCCTCGGTGGTCTATGGCTTTTTCTATGGTCTGTGGCCCATTGCCTGGATCATTGTGGCCGCCGTTTTCCTGTACAAGATCTCGGTCAAGACTGGCCAATTCGACGTGATTCGTGCCTCCATCCTGTCCGTCACACCTGACCAGCGTCTACAGCTGATTCTGGTCGGTTTTTGCTTTGGCGCGTTCCTGGAAGGGGCGGCCGGTTTTGGTGCACCCGTTGCCATCACCGCAGCCTTGCTGGCAGGTTTGGGTTTCCGCCCCTTGTACGCTGCCGGTCTGTGCCTGATTGCGAACACCGCTCCGGTTGCCTTCGGTGCCATGGGTATTCCTATCATTGTGGCCGGTCAGGTATCGGGTATTGATCCCTTTGAAATCGGCCAGATGGCCGGTCGCCAGCTACCTTTCATGACTATCATCGTGCTGTTCTGGCTGATGGCCATCATGGACGGCTGGCGCGGCATCAAGGAAACCTGGCCTGCGGTGCTGGTCGGTGGTGGCTCCTTTGCGATTGTGCAGTTCCTGACGGCCAACTACATTGGCCCCGAACTGCCGGACATTACCTCGGCCCTGGTTTCCCTGGTCGTGCTGACCTTGTTCCTGAAAGTGTGGCAACCCAAACGCATCTTCCGTTTTGAGACGCAAGAAGGCACGGCCCCCCAGAACAAGACTGCCGAACAGGCCCCTGCAGCACTGACCACAGGCCGCATCCTCAAAGCCTGGTCGCCCTTCATCATCCTGACTGCCATGGTCACGATCTGGAGTGTGCAGCCCTTCAAAGTGCTGTTTGCCGCCAACGGTCCGCTGGCTTCGACCATCGTGAACATTCCCGTGCCCTTCCTGCACAATCTGGTCGAAAAAGCACCACCCGTGGTCGCCTCGGCCACACCCTATGGCGCGGTCTACGCCTTTAACTGGTTGTCTGCGACCGGCACGGCCATTTTGCTTGCCGCCTTGCTCACGATTATCTTCTTGCGCATGAAGCCCGCAAAAGCGGTCGAGACCTTGGGTGAAACCTTCAAGGAGCTGGCTGTACCTATCTATTCGATCGGTATGGTGCTGGCCTTCGCCTTTATCGCCAACTACTCGGGCCTGTCTGCCACCCTGGCACTGGCCCTGGCCCACACGGGCAAAGCCTTCACCTTCTTCTCGCCGTTTCTGGGCTGGATCGGTGTATTCCTGACCGGTTCCGACACGTCTGCCAACGCCTTGTTTGGTGCCTTGCAGGCAACCACGGCGCAGCAGTTGGGCCTACCTGAAGTGCTGATGGTGGCCGCCAATACCACTGGGGGCGTCACCGGCAAGATGATCTCGCCCCAATCCATTGCCATTGCCTGCGCCGCCGTGGGACTGGCTGGTAAAGAATCCGATCTGTTCCGTTTTACCGTCAAGCACAGCCTGGTCTTTGCTGTCCTTGTCGGCCTGCTGACGACCTTGCAAGCCTATGTGTTACCTTGGATGATCCCCTAAGGGCCCGCCCTCATCCTTTATCAGCAAGGTGCACAGACTCGCGCCTTGCTGATTTATCTTTTCGCTACTTTCAAGAACTATGCGCCTCTCTGATCACGTCGCCCAACAACTACTGGCGTTGATTCAATCCAGCGATTTCAAGGCAGGGCAACGTCTGCCCGCCGAGCGTACGCTGGCAGCCCAATTGAACGTGTCGCGTGCTTCGCTGCGCGAGGCCATTCAGCAACTGAACACCCAAGGCATTTTGCGCAGTCAGGTTGGCTCAGGCACCTACCTGACTTCCCAAACGTCTCAATGGACGCAGCGTTCTGTAGACCCGCTGGCCGCCTTGATGCTGTCCGATCCCCAGTACCGCTACGATGTGCTGGAAGCGCGCATTGCTCTGGAAAGCAGCACCACCTGGCACGCCGCCCTGCGCGCCTCCCCCGACGACAAAGACAAGATCCTGCAGTGCTTCGAGCAAATGATTCGCTACCAGCAAAGTGGCGACACCGAGCAATCTGCCCGGGCCGATGCCCAGTTTCACCTGGCCGTTGCCGAAGCCTCCCACAACCTGGTGCTGGTTCAAGTCATGCGAGGACTGTTCGACCTGGTGCTCAGCAGTGTGACCCAGAACCGGGACATCATCATGTTTGTGCACGACTCGCCCGAAACCATCACACATCTGACCGCGCAGCACGAGGCCCTGGTCAAAGCCATTATTGATGGCGATGCGGCCCGTGCTCGCCACGTTGTCAATGAACACCTTGGTTACGTACGCAACACCCTTATTCAGGCCGACGAAGAT
The DNA here is from genome assembly GCF_003076515.1 of Alcaligenes aquatilis. Lineage (NCBI taxonomy): Bacteria > Pseudomonadati > Pseudomonadota > Betaproteobacteria > Burkholderiales > Alcaligenaceae > Alcaligenes > Alcaligenes aquatilis. The sequence continues at coordinate 2,778,974 of NZ_CP022390.1, forward strand.
CTTGCTCGCCGCGAACGAGCCGCGCGCTTGCAGACACTGCCCTCGACCTTAACGGACTCCGCCCTGCCATGATTATTTCCTCCTCGACCGACTACCGGCGTGCCGCCCAAAAACGACTGCCTCCTTTCCTGTTCCACTACATTGACGGCGGTGCCTACGCCGAGCACACCCTGCGCCGCAATGTGGATGATCTGGCCAATGTCGCCCTGCGCCAGCGTGTGCTGAAAGACATGAGCCAGTTGGATACCAGCATTGAACTGTTTGGTGAAAAGCTGTCCATGCCGGTGGCCCTGTCCCCGGTGGGTCTGACCGGCATGTATGCGCGTCGAGGCGAAGTACAAGCGGCCCAGGCGGCCGATGCACACGGCATTCCCTTTACCATGTCCAGCGTGTCGGTCTGCCCGATCGAGGAGGTGGCCCCACGACTGACACGGCCCATGTGGTTTCAGTTGTATGTGCTCAAAGACCGTGGCTTCATGCGCAATGCGCTGGAACGGGCGCAAGCCGCTGGCTGCAGCACTCTGGTCTTTACCGTGGACATGCCCGTACCCGGCGCACGTTACCGTGATGCCCATTCAGGCATGAGCGGCCCGAACGCCGCCCTGCGCCGCTACGCACAGGCCGTCATGCACCCGCGCTGGGCCTGGGATGTGGGTCTACTGGGCCGTCCGCATGATCTGGGCAATATCTCGCGCTACTTGGGCAAGCCGACGGGCCTGGCCGACTATATGGGCTATCTGGGTGCGAACTTCGACCCTTCCATTTCCTGGAAAGACCTGGAATGGATACGCGAATTCTGGAAAGGTCCCATGGTCATCAAAGGCATTCTGGACCCCGATGACGCGCGCGATGCAGTACGTTTTGGTGCCGATGGCATCATCGTCTCGAACCACGGTGGCCGCCAGTTGGATGGCGTCCTGTCCTCGGCCCGCGCCCTGCCCGCCATTGCCGATGCCGTCAAAGGCCAGATCAAGATTCTGGCGGACTCTGGTGTACGCAGCGGACTGGACGTGGTGCGCATGATTGCCCTGGGTGCCGATGCTGCCATGCTGGGCCGCGCCTACATCTATGCACTGGCCGCCGCCGGACAATCCGGCGTCGATCACCTGCTTGGCCTGATTGAAAAAGAAATTCGGGTCGCCATGACGCTGACCAGTGTCAGCAGTATTTCCCAGATCAGCTCTGACCTGCTTGTACAGGAGTCTTGACCATGTCAGTTTCCACCGGCGCTGCGGATTTGTTGCAGCAATTGCGCGCTATTGTCGGCAACCCCCACGTCCTGACGGACGACCGCAGCACGCGTCGTTACCGCAAGGGCCACCGTACGGGTGAAGGCAAGGTGTTGGCCGTAGTGCGGCCTGGAACGCTGCTGGAACAATGGCGCAGCCTGCAAGCCGCTGTCGCTGCCGATTGCATCGTGATCATGCAAGCGGCCAATACCGGACTGACGGGCGGCTCCACCCCCGACGGTGACGACTACGACCGTGACATCGTGCTGATGAACACCATGCGCCTACAAGGCATACAGGTCATTAACGATGGCGAGCAGGTTGTCTGCCTACCCGGTGCCACGCTCGATCGTCTGGAACAGACCCTGGCCCCGCTGGAGCGTGAACCCCATTCGGTGATTGGCTCCTCGTGTATCGGTGCGTCTGTGCTGGGCGGTGTTTGCAACAACTCCGGCGGTGCACTGGTGCGACGCGGCCCGGCCTACACGGAATTGACGTTGTACGCGCAAGTGCTGGACGATGGCACCTTGCAACTGGTCAATCACCTGGGCATCCATCTGGGGGATACCCCGGAAGAAATTCTGAGCCGCCTAGAACAAGGCAAGTACAGTGTCGCGGACATCATCAACGACCCGGAACGCAAGGCCAGCGACCCACGCTACGCCGAAGCTGTGCGCGATGTGGATGCCCAGACCCCAGCCCGTTTCAATGCCGACCCTTCACGCCTTTACGAAGCCTCCGGCTCGGCCGGCAAGCTGTGCATTTTTGCCGTACGTCTGGATACCTTCCCCAAAGAGGCCAGTACCGTTTTCTACATCGGCACCAACGACCCGGACGAACTGACTGCCGTACGTCGCCACCTGCTGACGGACCTGCCCCGCCTGCCTATTGCGGGCGAGTACATCCATCGCACCGCCTACGATATTGGCGAACAATACGGCAAAGACACCTTCTTGCTGATCGACCGTTTTGGTACGGCCAAAGTGCCGTCCGCCTTCGCTATGAAAAGCCGTATCGATGGTTTTTTTGAACGCTTTGGCTGGCGCGGCGTCACCGATCGCGTGATCCAGGCAATCATGAACCGCCTGCCCAGCCACCTGCCGCCGCGTATGCGTGAATGGCGTGATCGCTTCGAGCACCACCTGCTGCTGCGCGTCTCCAACGACACCGCCCAGGCCACGCGCGAATTTCTAAGTCAGCAATTTGAAGGCAGCCAGCAAGGTGCCTATTTTGAGTGCGATGCAGAAGAAGGCCGCAAAGCCTTTCTGCACCGCTTTGCCATTGCCGGTGCCGCCATCCGCTACCGTGAGTCGCACCCCGACAGCGTGGAAGATATTGTGGCGCTGGACATTGCCTTGCGCCGCAACGACAAGGAATGGGTGGAGCAACTGCCGGACGATATGGAAAAAGACATCGTCCACAAACTCTACTACGGCCACTTCCTGTGCCACGTGTTCCACCAGGACTACATCGTCAAAAAAGGCGTGGTTCCTCTGGATATGGAACACCGCATGTGGAAGCTGCTGGATGAACGCCGTGCCGAGTACCCGGCCGAGCACAATGTGGGCCACCTGTATATCGCCAAACCTGCCCTGGCCGGGTTTTACCGCGAGCTGGACCCGACCAACACCTTCAACCCCGGTATCGGCCACACTTCGCGTCGTAAGTGGTGGACAGTTTGCTGCGGCGGCAAGCACGACTAAAGACCGCCTTTTCTTGAAGGCACCCACAGGCTGCCAGCCACTCTTTTTCTTGTCCTGCAGCCTGTCTCTTTCATGCCCCCTTCGTTGAGACCCGCAAGTCGCTGGCCTGCCCAACGGGCAAGCCTTACTCACTACACGGTAACCGTCACTGTGGCGGGAGCAGGAATAACGGTTGGCTGACCGCACTCGGTCGAAACCAAGTTTCTATTCCAAGCAACACAGCAGATGGATATCTTCCGGGTCCAGCTCAAACAAACGGGCATCAGGCTCTGGCGCGATTTCAAAACCATGCGCCCTATAGAAATCCACCGTATTCACTGAAGGCGTGGCCGAGGCATAGACCGCCTTCGCACCCCATTCCACAGCCTGTTTCTTGGCCTGATCCAGCAGCCATACGCCCATGCCCTGCCCTCGCAAGGACTGGCTGACATGCAGAAAGAAAAGTTGACGCCAATCGCCTTGTGGCCCTAGGGGCAAGCTGTCCAGACCCACAGCAGCCAGCAAAGTCTCCCCCTTGAATACGCCCATGAACCAGGCGCCGCGATGAAAGGCGTCCTCATGTTCAGGGTGATATTTTTCCGGATCGCCCTCCGGCCAGCCACGCAGGTCAATATCAGCCGCTTGCTTGTGCAATACGCCATCGCGCAGCTCGTACAAACCGTCGATCCGCTCGCTGCGATCTATGGACCACAGCAGGCTCAGTTCAGATTCTTGAAGGGAACGAAACGTGCAGCCGTCAGGCAGAGAAAGGGAGGAGTCAGGCACAGTATTCCATGCAGATGATGGGATAAAACAAGAGTTAAAACGTATAAGGCTCGATAGTAAACAATCGCCACAGGCGCTGCTATGCAGACGTGGCCTACTCAAGGCGTAAAAAACACATTCACATGCAGGTTCTGCACCATCACTCCGCGTTTGAGCACCATACCGACAGCCTCATCCACCATGGAGGGTGACCCTGCCACATACACCTTCCAGCCATTCAGATCAGGCAGGTCCTGACCCACCGCATCAGTCACCATGCCCCTTCGGTACGGTGCCACCGGCATCCCAGATAACACAGGCGTAAAGCTCAGATTGGGGTAACGTTCTTGCAAGGCTTTGAACTCGTCTTCGCAGTACAAGTCCCGCCGCTCCCGCACCCCAAAATACACATGAATAGGCTGGCTCATGCCCCAGCCCAAGGCCGTCTCTACAATCGACTGGATCGGTGCCAGGCCTGTTCCACCGGCAATACAAAGCATCGGCCCGCCATAGCCATCGCGCAGATAGGATGAGCCTAGTGGCACCATCAGGCTGACCGGCTCACCTTGCTGCAAGACCGTATGCACATAGGCCGAAGCCACCCCACGCGGCACGCGGCGCACGTAAAAATCCAGCTCTGGCGCCCCCGGAGGATTGGCCATGGAATAACTACGCACCGGAGCCTGTCCAAACTTGATATCCGCGTACTGCCCCGCAAAGAAAATCAACGGTTCCTGACCATCCAAACGTATTCGCACCAGCCGGATATCGTGGGTCAGATCCTTGATACAGGACACGGTGCCCGTCAGTTCCCGGGACGGAATCAAGCCCCGAACATCATCGGTCCCTATCCAGCCCACCGTCACATCGGTTTGAGGAACCGCTCTACAGGCCAGAATCAGGCCCCTGGCCTTTTGTTCCTCGGTCAGCGCAAAGCGGGAGTACTCCATCATCTCCACCCGCCCCTTGACCAGGCGCATCTTACAACCCCCGCATACCCCTGTCTTGCAGCCATGAGGGTAAGAGATCCCGTGCTCCAGGGCAGCCTGCAAAATGGTTTGATGATCCTGTGCCTGAATGTGCTCTTGTCTCTGCTGGATAAGAATAGTTTTGCCAGCCATGCTTGCCTCTCCTCGCTCCTTTCGGGCCATAGTGCTGCACTCTTGCTCGCGAAGCAATCAGAAGTCATAAGCCGGTGCGCGGACCAACTTATCGATTCCGACGAGCCCGCTCCTGCACCACATTACTTTCCAGCACTAAAGCCGCCCGGCTGCTAATCCGGTCCAGCATGCTGCTCAGGGCCGTCATTTCTGCGGCACTCAGGTCCTGAAAGATCTCCTCGTTCAAGGAGGCCACAATCGGCATGACCTCCTTGTAACGCTGCATACCCAACTCCGTTACCGAGACATGCACCACACGCGTGTCTTTGGTATCGCGCGTGCGCTTTAACAAGCCCTTTTCACACAGAGAGCTGACCGCCCGGGAACAGCGTGCCGTATCCAGCGATACGGCCTCAGCCAAGGCCGTGCCCGTCAAGGCGGGGTGCATGCTGGCGATAGCCAGAATGCGCCATTCACGGCGCGTGATATTGAAGCGCCCCTCGCACAAGCGAATAAAAATCGGGTTGCCTGCTGACCAGGCCCGATACAACTGGAACATCATCATGGCCGGAAGCGTAGGAGCCGGAACGGCGCTTGCCGGGGTAGAAGAAGACGGGGAGGGGCTGACCATAGAAGGACCTTTAGCCTTAAAGATACTTGATTAGAACAAGTATCAGCCCCCTTGGTAAGCTGCGGTAAAAACTGATGGAAATCAAAAAAAGGAGACAAATCATGACCAAGAACCGCCTTCGCGCCACGCTAACAAGCTGTCTGCTGTCAGGGCTGTTGTTCACTGGCTTATCCCATGCAGCCACCCCCATTGAAAACCTGACCGTCGTTGTCCCTTATGCCCCCGGAGGCGCCTCTGATCGAGCTGCCCGCATTGTGTCAGACAGCCTGCACCAAAAACTTGGCATTCCCGTGGTGGTCGAGAACAAAACCGGCGCGGGGGGCCGAATTGCCGCCCAGTATGTCAAAAATACAGCGGCAGACAAGAATGTGCTGATCCTGGCCAATCCCGCCATCATGGTGGTCGCCCCCCTGGTTTTCAACGACATCCCGTACAAGCCCGACAGCGACTTTCAAGCGGTTTCCATGGTGACCGAATACGGCTTTGGGGTGGCCGTATCGGCAGACAGCGACATTAAAACCATGGATCAACTGATCACCTGGGCCAAAGCGCATCCCGGTGCTTTCAATATCGGTGTTCCCGCCACTGGCAGTCTGCCGCACTTCTTTGGCCTGATGCTGTCCCAGCAAATTGGCTCCAAGGGCGAGATTATTGGCTACCGTGGCTCGGCCCCTGTGATTACCGACCTGATCGGTGGCATTTTGCCCGTGGCCATTGATACGCTGGATGTGCTGACCGCCCAACACCAAGGCAAACGCATCCGCATTCTGGCTACCTCCGGCAGCGAGCGTGAAACCGCCCTGCCAGACGTCCCCACCCTAAAGCAGTCGGGTGTTGAGCTGGAAGCCTCGGGCTGGAATGCTTTCTTCGCCCCCGCCTCCATGCCTGCCGACAAAGTGACCCAGCTGGGCGAAGCGATCAAGGCTGTCACCAGCGACCCGGCCCTGCAAGAGACACTGCTAAAAAATGAATTGATCCCTGTGTCTGCCAATGCAGAAGAAACCCGCGTCCGCATCGAACAATTCCGCCAACAATGGGCACCCGTTATTCAAGCCTCCGGCTTCAAAGTCACGCAATAAACCAGCAACACAAACAACATGACACAACGCAAAAACGTCCTGTTCATCATGGCCGATCAGCTACGCGCTGATCACCTGGCCTGCTACGGGCACCCTCATATTCGTACCCCCCATCTGGATGCACTGGCTGCCAAAGGGGTGCGCTTTGATCGCGCTTTCGTTAACTCCGGCGTTTGCGGCCCATCGCGCATGAGCTACTACACAGGCCGCTATCCTTCTACTCATGGTGCCACCTGGAACCGCGTGCCCTTGTCGGTAGGCGAGGTCACTATGGGCGAGTACTTGCGCGCCGGTGGGCACAAGCTGGTGCTGGCGGGTAAAACCCATATCATGGTTGACCACAAAGGGCTGGAGCGACTGGCACTGGACGGCGGCAGCGAGCTGGCCCGCCTGCTAAAAACAGGTGGCTTTGAGGAAATAGACCGCTACGACGGCCATCACGAACCGGGCGAAGAAAGCGGCTACCCGGCCTACCTGCGACGTCATGGCTACCAGTCCGATGACCCATGGACAGACTTTGTCATCTCCGCACGCGGCCCTGATGGAAAGGCCGTCAGCGGCTGGCATATGCGCAATGCCCGCTACCCCTCTCTGGTGGAAGAAAAGCACTCGGAAACGGCCTATATGACGGATCAGGCCCTGTCCTTCATGGAGCGCATGGGAGACGAACCCTGGGTCCTGCACCTGAGCTACGTCAAACCCCATTGGCCCTATATTGCCCCCGCGCCCTACCACGATATGTACAGCGCAGATCAATGCCTGCCCGTGGTCCGCAACGAGGCCGAACTTAGCAACGCGCACCCTGTGCTAGAAGCCTACCGCCAGCAAGAAGAATGCGTCAGCTTCTCCAGCGACGCCTGCGTGGAGACCGTCCGACCCGCCTACCAGGGGCTGATCACCCAATTGGACGACCACCTGGGTCGCTTGTTCGACTTCATGTCCCGCAATGGCCTGATGGACAACACCCTGATCATCTTCACCGCCGATCACGGGGACTTCCTGGGCGATCATTGGCTGGGCGAGAAAGAGCTGTTCTACGACACCGTGCAGCGCGTGCCTTTCATCGTCTACGACCCGTCTCCGGAAGCGGACGCCACGCGTGGAACCGTCGATGACAGAATGGTCGAAGCCGTGGATGTACTGCCCACCATGCTCTCCTGGCTGGGCCTGCCACCGGCCCCGCACCGCATTGAGGGACGAGACCTGCTGCCCCTGCTGCACGGTGCCCAGCCCCCCTGGCGCGACTGCGTGTTTTCCGAACTGGACTACAGCTATCGACTGGCGCGCGTGCTACGTGACAAATCACCGTCCAATGCCAGAGCTTGGTCCCTACGTAGCGACCGTTGGCGTTATGTGTATTGGCTGGACGAGCCCGAGCAGCTTTACGATCTGCATGCAGACCCAGAACAGTTCAACGACCTGGGCCAATCTGCCGAGCATGAGCACATACGGGAGGAATGCCGGGAACGCTTGCTGCAATGGTTCACCAGCCTGAAACGCCGTACTACCGTGACGGAAGAAGAAGTCGAACGCGGCACCAATGCGTATAAAAAGGCAGGGGTGTTTTTTGGGCAGTGGTAAAGCCTAGAAGCTTGCTTGGCTTGGCGCTGTCAGCCTGAAGTCTGAAAGCGCCAAGCCACCGTCTTTCTACAGGTCAAGAGCACGCAACCAGGAGCCGCTATCGTCAAAGGACAGAGATCCCCCAGGCTCCCAACCCCGCTAAAAGCACCACCACGACAGGGGGCACCCGCCCTACCGTCAGCAAACCGAACAAAAGCAAAGCCAGCGCAACATCTGCCCGACTGTGAATGGCACTGGTCCACACCGGGTCATACAGAGCCACACCCAGAATGCCGACCACACCTGCATTCACACCGGCCATCGCCGTCCGCATCCCTGCCCTATGCCGCAAACCCTGCCAAAAAGGCAAAACACCAATCAGAATCAAGACCGCCGGTATAAAAATCACCACCAATAAAACCAGTCCACCCAGCCATCCGTGCAAGGGCCCTTGAGCCATCGCCCCGATATACGCCGCAAAGGTAAACAAGGGTCCCGGTACCGCTTGAGCTGCACCGTAACCCACCATCAAATCCGCATTGCTGACCACCCCGCTCGGCACCACCGAGGCCTGCAATAAAGGCAACACTACATGCCCGCCCCCAAACACCAAGGCCCCGGAGCGATACACGCCTTCCAGCAACTGCGCCGTAGACGAACCCGTCGCCGCTGCCCAAACAGGCAAGGCAATCAGCAGGCCCGCAAACAGCAGCAAAGCCACTATCCCCACCTTGCGCGACACCGGATACGCATGGGCCTGCGCCGCACCTGCCTGAATTGCATCCAGCCTCCACCAGGCCAGCAGACCCGTGATCACAATAGCGGCCACCTGCCCAAACGCAGAGGGCAGCAAAAGGCTCAACAAAGCCGCCAGAATCGCCAAGGCCGCTCTGGCGCGATCAGGACATAAAGAGCGAGCCATCCCCAGCACCGCCTGCGCCACAATCGCAACAGCCACGATCTTGAGACCATGCACCCAAGCAGACTCGGCAACCCCCTGGAACCCGGCCAAACTCAAGGCAAACAGAATCAACACCATCGCCGAAGGCAAGGTAAAACCCGTCCAGGCAGCCAGTAAACCCCACCAGCCCGCACGCCCCAAGCCAATCGCCATCCCCACCTGACTGCTGGCCGGCCCTGGCAAGAACTGACACAAGGCGACCAGATCCGAATAACTGCGATCATCCAGCCAGCGACGACGTTCCACAAACTCCGCACGGAAATAGCCCAGATGTGCGATCGGCCCACCAAATGAGCTCAAGCCCAGTTTCAGGAAGGCCCAAAAAACCTCCAGAGGCTTGCCCTGCTGCATCGCCACCTGCTGCACTAAAGGCGTATTCCTAGAACCATTCATCGCTGTTAGAACTCCCCCGAAAGTCGTCAGATGCACTTACACGCTGCGCCTGAGTCTACTTGTCTTTTGTTATAGCTATGCGAGGTTTCAGGCAGTTAGAGTTAGCACCATCCTGATCCACGTATCTGAAACCATGACACGCCCTGGCATCCACATCGGCCTGCCCAACTTAAACAGAAAAGGTCTCAAAACCAGCTCATCCCAATAGGCTATGATTTACCAGCCATGTCAAACGGACAGAAACCGAGCAAAACCTACCAAGAAAAATAGAGATCATTCATCCAGCGCCATGAGTCAGCCACATCGTGTAGAAGTAAACCAATACCTGTTTTCAAACCTTGCTTTGGCGGAGATAAGATCCAATGCTTATGCTGCTGGGAACTGGCCCTTGGTTTACATCCTGAGTCACAAAGCCAAACGACGCGCCTATGTCGGAGAAACGACCAGTGCGCTAAACCGCCTGAACACCCACCTGCTACACGAGCATAAAAAACTGCTCAACACCGCTCATTTGATCAGCAGCTCACATTTCAACAAATCCGCTACGCTAGATATCGAGTCCACTCTGATTAAATATATGGCAGCTGATGGATGCTTCGAGCTGCTCAACGGAAATCTTGGCCTGACCGATCACAACTACTATCAAAAAGACGAGGTCTACAGCCAAATCTTCCGGGAGGTCTGGGACAAGCTACGGGGCCAGGGAATCGCCAAACACTCACTGGAGTCGATTGATAACTCTGATGTTTTCAAATACTCGCCCTACAAAGCCTTGTCATTCGATCAACGCCAGAGCCTGATTGAAATCCTGCGCGCTTTGCTTGATGACAACGTTCGTCACTTGCTTGTACAAGGAGGCGCTGGAACCGGAAAGTCCGTTCTGGCAATCTTCTTGTTCAAACTGATTCACACCGACCAAGCAGAGCTGAATCTTCAGGATTTCTCGGAAGAAGAAAACGAGCTCCGCACACTGCTGACTCAGTTCAAACAACGTTACCCCAATCCCCGCATGGCCCTCGTGGTTCCCATGGCCTCATTTCGGGCTACGTTAAAACGCGCTTTCAAGAACGTGGCAGGCTTGCATCCTGATATGGTGATCAACCCATCTAGACTGGCCCAGAAGGACTACGACATCGTCTTGGTCGATGAGTCACACCGACTACGCCAACGTATAAACCTTGGATCCTACTATAAGCATTTTGACCAGGCATGCGCCGCCTTGGGTTTGGACAAACACACTTGCAGCGAAGTGGACTGGGTGACTCAACAGGCAAAAAAAGCGATTTTCTTCTATGACCCGAATCAATCGATCAGGCCATCGGATGCAAATGCGGCGGACTTCCAAAAAATAAAGCAATCAGAACAATCGAAGGTCATGACCTTGACCTCTCAATACCGCGTCCAAGCAGGCCAAGACTATGTGGATTTTATTGACCGGCTCCTTCATATCCAGCTCTCGGAAAACGAGCAACTGCGAACTGGGAAATATGAGTTTTTGTTCTTTGACAACGCAGCTGACTTAGTCAGGGAAATTGAGCAAAAGAACCAGCAACATGGCTTGGCTCGACTAGTGGCCGGCTACGCCTGGCCATGGGACTCCAAGAAAAACCCCAATCTTCACGACATCGAAATAGACACCGTAAAACTGCGTTGGAACCGAACCAATACAGACTGGATCAACACAATCGGCGCAGAAAATGAGGTCGGCTGCATTCACACAACCCAAGGCTACGACCTGAATTACACCGGCGTTATCTTTGGGAAAGAGATCAGCTACGACAGTGCCACCAACGAAATTGTCATCGACGAAAACAACTACCTGGATCGTAATGGCAAACACTCTAAAAAAACGGCAACTGAGCTGAAGCAGTACATCCTCAATATCTACAACACCATCATGCTTCGTGGGATCAAAGGCACCTACGTGTATGCCTGCGACCCGGCGCTGCGCGAATACCTGAAAAAACATATTCCCAGCTACCGCCCCACCCCAAGCCAAGACCTGCCACCAGCACCCAAACTAGTGCCGTGGGTAAATGCAGTTCCTCTCTACGATCTGCAAGCCGCAGCAGGCAGCTTCAGCGAGCAACAGCACGTAGAACAAACACAATGGGTTGGCGTGCCACAGAATGTAGAACCCAAAAAAGACATGTTCGCCTGCCAGGTTGTCGGTGAATCCATGAACATGATCATCCCGAATGGTTCCATTTGCCTGTTCCGCCAAGATTCGGGCGGCAGCCGCAACGGCAAGATCGTCCTGGTGGAATGCCTGGCGCCCCAAGACGGCGATGAAGGCACACAATTCACCGTCAAGGAATATGAAAGCACCAAAACCCATACTGAGGACGGCTGGGAACATAAAAGGATTTTCTTGAAACCCCGCTCCAGCGACCCGAGCTATGAAGTCATCGAGCTAAATGCCGATAACGCCTATCGCTATCGGGTGGTGGGGGAGTTCGTGATGCTGCTCTGACCAGCAGCATCCACCCTCATAAGGCCACCATCAAAAAGGTTCAATGGCCTTGAACACACCTGTCTTGCTCATATTGCGCCGAAGATCAAACTGAGCCAGTGCCTCCACCACGTCAATCATCTCAAGAGCCTGGAAATTGAGCTCAGACCATTGAGCACGATCCACATTCACAGAATACAAATAATCATCACGCAACTGCCCAGTAGCTGGGTCATGGCGCTGAGAAAAGCCCGATAGCGTAATGCGCTGAACAACGGGAAGTGCCGCAAAGGTCTCACCAATAATTCGGAAGCCTACCCCATGCACATGGGCCATATAACGCTTACGAGCCTGAACCATGGGCAAGTCCTTCACTGATAACTTCAACCCCCTTGCCGGAACCGCAGCAATCTTCGAGGGCATATCTTCAATCTCCGGCAAATCCACATCCAAACAAACACGAGCCCCCTGCTCCGTAATCTCCAGCGATATCAATGTCTCCCGAGGCCACGCAATATCCTGCAAAGTGGCTTCCAGCCACTGCTCCATCGCGGCTGTATCGTGATAGATGTCTTCTTCTAAAAGCTTACGCCGCTGCTCTTGTTCATAAGCATGTTGGGATTGCTCACTTTTCCACGCTGCCAACAAACCTTGATACTCCATGACCCTCTGCTGATTACGCAGATTCAGTTGTTCCACACGTCTCGGGAATAACTTCTCCCACCACTTGGCTCGCGGCAAGACAGGGGCTATAGGCTCGGAACGATGAAACTGATCCGGGACGTACTTAGGCGCAATATCAGGAGCAGGAGTATCTAGATGAATGCTGGCCACCGCCTCACATTCACTATTTATTTCATCGCATTTACGCTGGATCAAGCTTTGGATAGCCTGGCGATTTTGCTTCTTAGCCAACTCCACAAGCGACTCAGAAACAGGCTCACCATCCTGATCATGGAAGCTCAACATCCCTTGATCCGTGACCTCACACACCAAAGAGAAAGTCTGTACTTGCTTAACAGACTGGCGCGGCTTGGGGGCAGGCGCTGCTTTATATAAGGAATGACGGGCAGAAAAACCCAAAAAACTGGTATTGAGATGCGCCCCACGTTTCCCAACATTCACCGTTGAGCCTCTCGGCCCCAAAGTCCAGCTCATACCCGAGCCACTCAAATTCATGCGTATGCCTGGAGCCAACTTGATAGATCGCCGAAAACGTACAGCCACAACTCCCTCCACGATTTTTAATAGTTTTAGAAGCTTATGATTTTTCAGAAAAAGGCTTTGAAATACCGAAAATCTGATGGAGATATATAACACCGAGCCGTCATTAACTCAAAGCTAAAGGCGGCTAACGACGTGGCCTGTCTACTGAATGGAGATAGGCAGAAAGGAGCAAGAAATGCGATAGCTACAGACAAAGGGAAACGGCACAGTAGCTATTCTGTATTTGTCTAAATGCTCGGAAATATTCCCTGATCAGGGATTCAAGCTGCGCCTATCTTCTAGCTGCTTGAGCTGCAGGAAGCTTTAGGGATGGAGCCAGAGCCTAAATCGGGCCAGCGCGTCTTGCGGCTGGGGATTTTGAGTCGGTGATTTACAGTGTTTCTACCGGGAAATGGGGCGAATTCTAACGTAGATTGAAATAGGTGAAACCAGTTTAAAATCAGTAGGTTAGCGTATTTTTTCTGAATTGGTGAAAACTGGGCACTGTACCTGTACTTCACTGAAAAAATCAGTGTGAAGCGAGTAACAATTACGCTGGTCACTGGCTCCGACTTAAGCTGCCTTGAAGCTGCTGGAAGAGATTCCTAGCTCTCATTAGTCCACAAAGGGACAAGCTCTTTCATACACTTGAGAGGCCTTGACTCGAACTCAGGCTCCGTGAGTACCGTCAAGTGTATTGGAGCGCCATACACTCTCGTTGCGCTCACAAGCACCTCCCGCAAAGCATAGTAAGTTTCTATCATGGAACCGTTTTTTTTGCCGAGTACGGCGAGTATGTCAATATCCTGAAATTCTTCTCCGCGAAACGCAGATCCGAAACCATAGACAGAACTAAGCCTGCTCTCGACTAAAGTAATAGTTTGGATTGCCTTTCTGGTCTCGTTGATGATATCCCCAATATTCGCTGGCCCAAAGAGCACCCGACATTTCATTTGTGACATAAAGTCCTATACGCTCAGAAAGACAAAATTCCTTTGCTTGCTCCGTGTAACCGCACCACCCGCCACCAATATAAATAATTGATGGCTTTCCGAATTCATGGATAACACGATGTACTGCGGTAAGCCCCATCGCGTACTCGTTGAGACATATTATGGAAAGATGATCTTGCTGTTGACGTCGATCTAATTCGAACGCGATATCGTGATGTCGGCTGAGGTTGAGAAAGTTTCCGTGGCTTCGAATAAGTCGCTCGAGCCATGAAATCTGGGCAAAGCTCACATTCCAAGTATTGCTTCCGTTCTGGCTCATGGTTGCATCGCTTTCTCAAACTCTTGGGGGAAGAGTGGGTAATTGTCTAACCTAGTGTATTGGTGTTGCTCAAAGGCCTTAGCGTGATTTTTAAATAAGAAAAATAGATATATTTCTGCTTTGCTGAGTAGCCTAAAGTTTGCGCCGATTGTATTGACGATTTCAATATTATTGGGGACGATCGTATCAAGTTTTCGCAACGTCCAAATTTCATGCATGTTTGATCCGGGATCTGTTTTTGCCACTGAGGATTGCGGCCCTATAGTGGTCCACAGCGCATGGTTTTCAGCAAGTAGGAATGTTATGTGTTTCTTTAATTCTTCAGAGCTCTGAAAAATTTTTGCCATGCCATTGGAACGAATGCTAGCCTCATGAGATCTTTTCCATAAATGAAGCGTTTCCGTCGAGTAGGTTCCCGACGGAGCTTTGTCGATCTTACGATGACACGTTGGGCACAGAAGAATTAGGTTTTCATACTCATCACTTCCTCCGCCGGCCACTCCTCGTGGGCCAGTGGGGCTACTGGCAATAACATGAGCCATCTCGCCAACGTTGAAGCCACGAGTACCCTCGAGCAGGACGGTCAGATCTTCCCGACAGCCAGGATTTGAGCAAATTCCGGCTGCACGGCCCCAGAGCAGCTTCACCGTGTTGTCACTAATTGCCATGGTTAAGCGACTCCATATGCTTCAAGTGCCGGATGGATTTCTACATTAGATAGCCATATGGCTGCCCGAGTAATGAATAACGTAGATAACGGTGAGTTCCTAATCTTCCACAATAGCATGTGGCTTTCATTTGGCGAGGAGGATAAATTTTGCGACCCAAACAATTTATTTTCTCGTTTGGCTACGTAGCGACTCTACAGCCTTAGTCAGGGCTGCAACATTTGGAGCTTGTGTTCCCCAATCCTTCCAAAAATCTCGGGTTGCACTATCAGGAACTATGGTGGGCAAGTCCAGTTTGATACGAGAGGGTAGTAGAACCGCGTCGCCTAGCATCAAGGCTTCGCCTGTATCCAGTAAAGGGAGCACGCTGGTCAAGCCGGCTAAGGAATCGGGCATCAAGCGCTTAATTACTCCCTGGTCTGCATCGTTGGTTAATCTCAAAGACAAAAAGTTGTTGCATTGACTTAATATTGTTCTACTGACGTCTGATGGGCGCTGACTAACGACTAACAATGAAAAGCCGTACTTCCGGCCTTCTTTGGCAATACGCTCGAAAGCCCCCAAGGCTTGACGCTGAACAGCATCAGCATCGTCACGTACCGGAAGGTAGAGGTGAGCCTCATCGCAAAGCAATGTGACCGGCGTGCGATCACTTCCGGCCATCCAGAACTGCACGTCATAGAGTAGTCGAGCAAGAGTTCCTGTGACTACCGGTAAGACATCTGATGGCACCTCTGAGAAGTCGATTATTTTTATTCCCTTTCCTCCATTCGAACCAAGCAATTTTGCAATCTGTCCGGCGAGCCAATCGTAGGCGATTGCAGGGGGTGGCGGGGAGAACATAAATCCATACCGTCGATCCTCCAATTTTGCTTCCATGCGAGAGATAAATCTCGTCAGTTTGTCTTCCCATTCACCTTTAACAGGTCCGTTTTTGCCGACGCCCTTGGTGGTATTGTCTATGTTTAAGAGATCCAGTAGATCCTTTATCTCGTACGGAACTGGAGAGTCAACAGTAAAGGTTTGCGCTACGTCATCTTTGCCTTCTGCTTTGAGCGTTCGCTCTTTTAAAGTGCGTACATGAGACGTGAATCTAGAAGCTTGATTGGGCGCATTTTGATCGCTACGGTCGAGAATCATTGACAGCATCTCATCTCGATTCAACAGCCAATAGGGAAGGAACAATGCGTCGTCGGCTGGCTGAGCCAAGTCCCCGGGGCCTGCAATGCGCAGTCTGCTGGCAAAGCCGCCCTTACTCTCATCCGACAGCGGTGCATACTCTCCGTGCATATCAAACACAAGGATATTAGGGTACTTGAGCTGGGCTGCCCGCTCGAGAATTAATGCCACTGCATAACTTTTTCCCGAACCAGTACTTCCCAGAATCGCGGCATGTCTTTGGAAAAACTTATCGCCACTGGCAATAGCCTCTGCGGTTCTATCAGCAACAAAAGCTCCCAGCTTTAGTCTTTCGTTCGGCGGGTAGTCGGCGCCAAGTATGCCCATGAATCGTTGAAGATTTGCACCTTCTATGACATAACACTCGCGATCAATCTGTGGAAAACTATCAGCGCCGCGTTTGAACGTATTTTTCTTTTCCCCATCTACGGTGCGAAAAGTCCCAATCAATGCGCCTCTTACCGCATCGGTAGGTACAGCGGTTAGTGGTAAGTCCTCGCCATCCGCAGGCAATTGGTCAGGTAGCGCATCGCTTAGGATGCGTGTGACCCGTTCTGTAATTGCAATTAGGAATTCGCGCTCGGTACTACCCTTAATTGCGATTAGGTTACCTATACCTATTCTGGTCAATAACACTGAGTTAGATACATCGACGGCGACTTGGCTTGTATCGACCGAAGACACTCGGCCAAGCAACTCAGCTTCGGAAAATTGTAGTGCTGCGAGTGTGGCTGTCATGGTTCAAGTACCTCCGTAACAAAGGAATTAACATCCCATATTGCAATATTTGGGAAGAAAAACTCTTGCTGTTCAATTACGGCGTTCGTGCCGGTGACCCCAGATTTCTGGGCGTGCTCAAGAGCAATAACGCTCGGGAATTTGAATGCAAAATCTCTTGCCACGGCAGATAACGAATGCGTCAGCATCAATGTTGGTTTGCCAGCCCTGATGCTGGGCGACAAATGCGTTTCTAAATGGTCGTCGTTAAATCCGTACCCCAAGACTAAGAATCGACTTGCTCGGTCAATTGCTTCGTTTGCCTTGGACCGATGGTGATCAAAAGGGCTTTCGTAGCCGTTACGAAACTTATTGTGTCCTGGCGTTATTATTAGGCGGCTGACTCCAGTTAATTCTCCGGCATAGAATACCGGGCGCCCATTTCTTGCGTACCAGTCAAGACTTCCGTGAGGTTTGCAAACGATAGCTCTGTGTCTGAACTGTAAAGAGGCCGCTCTCCGGGGTTTCATAGTGATTCCCCGACAGAAGCTCATCCGGCTTTCATTTTCGTTTAGCTGGCCGGCGAAGCGTCCGGTAAACATCGTATCAGCCCCAAGATCCGCCTCTTCTGCGGCGATTTCTACTAACCGGTCATAATTTGTAGTGACAATCGTTAGTCCAGAGGGCGGCTTAACGAGGTGCGAAAGCAGTCGAGTAAGTCGCAGTGTCCGCTTTCCAGAAAATACCTCAGATATAACCGATCGTTCACGCTCAGATATTAGCTCTGCCGTAGCAGAGGAAATGGCTGTTTCGAGGGCAGGTGTTGGAGGCATCGCTAAGAGCGCCGCCTCCAAGCCTTTGCTCAAAATTAATCGCCCTATCTCTTTCCACGCAGTCGAATCATCTTCTTTTAAATTAGAACCAATATTGGTGAGCAAGTAATTTGCTAGTTCCCTCATCCCCGGAAGGCCCTCAGCGCAGGAGAGGCCGGAACCAACCACCGTAACCATTCCATCGCTGAGGTGCTCTTGAAGGCGTAATTTGACGCTATGAAGCTCCATCCGGTCCTCTCGTCCTTGAAGGTCTTATTTAAACTAGCTAAAGATCGTGTTGACGCCCACGTGAGAGTTTTTAAATGATTGTGTAATACAGAACCCGGCGACAGCCTATCCTGCACTAGCTTCAACCACCTATATTTTCTTCGTCATGACTAAGCTTTTTGGCTTGCCAAGGCACTACGCGGTTACACAAATTCTTCGAGGTCAATGTCCCCGTCGATAAACTGTTGAGCATGTTCTTCATCTGCTGCACTGAGCGAGAATCCCTCCAAGCCGACTGATGCGCGTGCGTAATTCACGGCCGCTACACGTCGGGCGCGTTCGGTACCGGATATCGTTTTAGTTAGTTCCGTTTCGTGCGAACCCATCTCAGCCATGGTTGTCTCCCGTGCTTTAGGTGACGCCATCTTACAATAAGTGGAATTTTTTTGCGCTTTATATAGAACCGGGCAAGAGCATTTAGCTTAAGAATTATTTAATTTTCTGCTAATCGATAAACTGCCCCAACTTTCAGCTATTTCGGCCTTATATAAACTAATGCAATTCCAAAAAAACTCAATCTCTCTGGACGATCATCTACGCAGTCTAAGAACCGGGTTCGATATATGAATTGCAATTGTGGCTAACAGAGGTGCCAATGGTGAAGCTGAAGTAACGGCAAGCCCAACAAGGATAGGCTCTTCATCATAAAAAGAGAGACGTTCGATATTCGCTAAACTTGTTTTTGCGAAGAACTTATCTGACGGAAGCAATGCCAACGTCCCCAATCACCTCTACTCTAGGGATCACTGGACTGGTGATCTAGGCCATCAAACAAGCCCAAAAAGCTCATGTCTGGGCAGGGCCGCAGAGCTATGCTCCCGAAGTCGTAAGAGTCGTAGGCTGCTCAGCTTGATGTGTCGCTATTAATTAGGAGCTCAGTGCGGTACAGAAAGAGAACCTGAGTCAGCAGTTTGCTCAAGAGCCGGTGCTTTGGATACAGCACTTCGCAAAGCGGCAGCTCAATAATTTCTTGGCGCTCAAGAGCCCGATGCGCAGGCGAGCCCAGAAGAGGATGGCCTAGTTCCTGGCATTGATCGAACAGTTCGACCAGAGCACCACTCGTACCTAGGCCGAAACGCTCCGATCGTGGTTAAAGCCGATCGCACGGATGTGAAGCTTCATCAAATCTAAGGCATCACCAAAGGCTTCCACACAAAATGGAAAGGCTCTCGCGTCGTGCGTATTGACTCTGGAATTTTGAGAATTGCCGCATGCGAGTCTTAGCTCTGTGCGGTTGGAACAGGGTGATCAATCGCGTCTAGTGAATCTCTATCCCCGTTTATGGGCTAGAACTTATGAACACTAGGGATTTTTGAGTGGTGCCCGGGGCCGGAATCGAACCGGCACGCCTTGCGGCGGGGGATTTTGAGTCCCCTGCGTCTACCAATTTCACCACCCGGGCTAGGTATGGCAACCTGGGAATCCAGGCTTGGAAGGAAAGATTAGTATTATACGCAGATTCCTGGGGGTTTTGGCAAGTGCTGCCGCAATTTTTTTAAATTTAGCCTGGGCTCGAACAGATTACCGTCTAGAACCTGCCTGACACCACCTTTTCCGGCTGTTTTGTCACAACTGCTTAAGCAATAGCTGGCCGTTTTAGGTGGGCAGAAAACCAGCTCATTACTGACCCTACTCCAGTCAGAACCTCAAATAAAAAACAGGCCAGGTACATTGCCCTGGCCTGTTTCATTTCTTGCTCTGTATACAGGGGCTAGTCCCCTGCTACTGCCTGTCCATTACGAATCCACTCGCGCCAGATGGCGACCAGCAAGGCCATCAGGACCGGGCCGATGAACAAGCCTACGATACCCATTGTTTGCACGCCGCCCACCAAGCCAAAGAAGGTTGGAAGGAATGGCAGTTTTACCGGGCCGCCGACCAGTCGTGGTCGGAGGGTTTTATCAACGATGAACAGCTCGATCGCGCCCCACAGGAATAGGCTGACGCCTGCAACCAGGTGACCAGAGCCTATCAAATACAAAGACACCATGGTGAATGACAGAGGGGCACCACCTGGGATCAGCGCCATGAAGCCGGTAATCACACCCAGCAGGACGGGCGATGGAACACCTGCAATCCAATAGGCAATCCCCAGAACAACGCCCTCGCCCAAGGCGATCAGGCCCATCCCGGTGACGGTGGAGTTAACCGTAGCCGGCACGACACGGGAGAATCGCTGCCAGCGGCCTGGCAAGATTCGCTCGCCCACAATGTCCAATTGCACCAGCAAGCGGTCGCCATCCTTGAAGATGAAAAACAGCGTGATCAGCATGAACAGCACGGTCAGCAGCAGGTGAAACACGTTGCCGGTGGCAGACAAGACCATACGGTAGATATTGCCCAGATGCTGGCCGCTGACCATCTCGACCAGCTCGCCCAGCGCGTGGGGTTCACCCAGATAAAGCTGCCAATAGTCTGTCAGGCGTTCGCCCACTAAGGGCATGGCCTTAATCCACTCCGGGGTGGGTGTGCCGTATCGGTTGGCGGCTAGCGCCCAGGTGATGAAACTGCTGGCTTCCTGAATGGCAAAGGACAGGGCTAGTGATAAAGGCACCACCAGCACCACGATCACGACAAGCAGTGCCAGTGTGGCCGCCAGGGCATGGCGGCCATTGCAGCGTACGACCAGTCGTTTATAAAGGGGCCAGCCGGCCAGTCCTATGATCAGCGCAGCCAGAACAGGGACCAGAAATCCCTTCAAGAAGTAAACGCCTGCGGCCAGCAAAAGCAGTAATAGCCAGCGGGCAATTAAAAATGCGGGTAAGACGGGTTGCATAAACGATGGAGACCCTCGTGTCTATTGGGTGGGCATGGGTCGGTGCCCGAAAGTTTTTTGACAATAGCATGATCATCGCCCCAGGAATACCCGTTTATAAGCGCAAGCCGGACCAGTTGTTAAGTCCAGAAAACCAGCACTCTACAAAACGGGGAAGGGCACTAGACCGTGGCCACCCTGAACGTGTGTTCTGGTTTGGCCCCCTGTTACTTGCCATTTCAACAGAACTCGGCAGGTCAGGGCGTTTATATCTTACGCCCTTCTGCTGGCGGATACCGCTAGCGTGCCCCGTCCAGATCTGCTTTGACCTCACCCACAGGTAAACCCCAGTTTTTTTTAATTTTTCACATACGTAAAATATTTTTCTCACACAGGAAATTAAAACATGGAAAAACCATCTTGGATTGTTAGCCCGGACGATGTGCTGCCCTACTCGCCGGCCAACCACACGGGCACGGTGAATCGTCGTTTGATCAGCCAGGCCAATGTAGGTGCCAAGCATGTAGAAGTGCTGTTGGGTGTCATTGAAAAAAATCAGGGCGCCCTACCCCACGCGCACCCTGGTATTGAGCAGGTCTGCTATCTGCTCAGCGGTACGGCCGATGTGGAAGTTGATGGTGAGTGCGGCCAAATGAAAGCAGGCGAGTGCTGCTACCTGCCCCCCGACAAAAAGCATGTCTTTACCGTTACCAGTGACGAGCCTGCCCGACTGCTGGTGATTTACTCCCCCCCTTACGAAGAGCATCCCGACCGGGTCATTCGCTGACCCAGGCGCGTTTGCCAGCTTGGCTCACCGTACCAAGCCCATCCACCACAAGGAGACACCCATGACTTTCAAGAAAAAAAACCGTTTGCTATCCCTACCCGCACGCCTCAAGACTATTCTGGCCGGCAGTGCGGCCATGCTGCTGCTAACCGGCAATGCCTTGGCTCAATACCCTGATCGCCCCATTACTCTGATCGTGCCCTTTCCGGCCGGCTCCGGCACCGATGCCGTAGGCCGAATTTTTGCAGAAGAGATTGGCAAACGGGTCGGGCAAACCATCATTGTGGAAAACCGCCCCGGTGCCAATGCCACCATTGCGGCCAACTATGTCAAACGTGCCGCCCCCGATGGCTACACCTTGTTTGTCACCACCAATACCTCGCATTCAGCCGCACCGTGGTTAATGAAGAACGTCCCCTACGACCCGGTAAAGGACTTCACCCCGATTGCTCGTGGCGGCAACCTGCCATTCATTCTGGTCACCAATCCTGATCGGCCTTACAGCACGGTCGAACAAATGCTGCAGTATGCCAAGGACAACCCCGGCCAAATTACCTACGCCTCGGGCAATAGCACCGGTATCGTGGCCGGTGGCACTTTGGATTTCCAGACAGGCATGAAGGCCTTGCACGTTCCCTATAAAGGCACACCTCAAGCATTAACCGATCTGGTGGCCGGTCAGGTGGATTTCATGTTTACCGATGTCACCTCCGGGCTACCTTTTATCAATAGCGGCCGTCTCAAGGCCCTGGCCGTCTCCACGGCCAAGCGCAGCGCCTTGCTGCCTGACCTGCCTGCGATGGAGGAGGTTGGTTTGTCGGACTTTGATATCACCTCCTGGAATGGTTTTTTCGGTCCGGCAGGCATGGACCCGGAACGAGTTCAATTGCTCAACCGCAGCATTAATGAGGTCATTCAGGACGACGCCGTACGCCAACGACTGGCTCAGTTGGGGTTCGATGCCTTCAGTGGCCCGCCTGAAGAGTTTGCACAATTTGTTCAAGAGCAATACACGCTGTGGGGCAAATTAATTACCGACGCCAAACTTGGCCCTCAATAGTTGCCCAGGCACCTGCTATGACAGAACACAAGAAGGACAATGTAGGGCCATTAAGCGGTATCCGCATTCTGGATCTCAGCTCGGTAGTGATGGGGCCCTTTGCCACCCAGATCCTGGCGGATCTGGGGGCCGACGTGATCAAGGTGGAGTCCCCCAGCGGGGACACCATGCGGGCCGTCGGCCCGATGCGCAACGCGGCGATGGGGGCCTTGTTTCTGCACCTGAACCGCAATAAACGATCTGTGGTGCTGGATTTAAAAACCCCAGCTGGTCAAGAAGCCTGCCTGCAACTGATCCAGGAATCGGATGTGCTGCTCTACAATCTACGCCCGGCCGCCATGGCACGTCTGGGCCTGGATTACGAGCGCGTTGCCGCTGCCAACCCAGCCATTGTGTATGTCGGCGCCTACGGCTTCGGGGAAGATGGCCCCTACGCGGGGCGCCCCGCCTACGATGACTTGATCCAGGGCATGACGGGACTAGGCCATCTCTATCAGCAACAATCTGGTGATGTCCCCCGCTACACGCCTTTGACATTATGCGACCGCACCGTGGGTCTGCATGTGGCCGTAGCGGTGCTGGCTGGTGTCATTGAGGCTCGCCAAAGTGGCCAAGGCCAGGCCATTGAAATCCCCATGTTCGAGGCAATGGCGCATTTTGTATTGGGTGACCACTTGGGCGGCCATTCTTTTAAGCCAGCACTAGGTTCCACCGGCTATGCCCGTCTGCTGGCCAAAGAGCGCAAGCCCTATCAAACCAGTGACGGCTTTCTGGTGCTGTTGATCTATAACGACAAGCATTGGACCAACTTTTTTTCCCTGATCGGCCAACCCGAACTGCAACAGGACCCACGTTTCAGCTCGCACTCGGCCCGTGCCATGCATATTGGCGAGGTCTATGATTTTGTGGCCTCGCAGATCAAGCAAAAGGACACGGCGTATTGGCTCCATGCCTTGCGCCAGGTCGACATCCCCGCTGCCCCCTTGTACTCCATCGAACAACTGATCGATGACGAGCATCTACAAGCGGTCAACCATCTACAGCATATGGATCACCCGACCGAGGGGCCTATCTGCACCCCCTCTCCCTTGGGCAAGTATTCGCGCACCCCGCTCAGCATTCGACGCCATGCGCCCAGTCTGGGTGAACACACCGCCCAGGTTCTGGCAGAGCTGGGCTACAGCGAACAAGACATACAAGCCATGCTTGCCAGCGTTCACCCCTCATCCCGAGAACAGATCGTATGAATATCGAATTAAGCGAAGATCAACGCGCCTTGGTCCAGGCCATTGAGGCCGTTTGCCAGCAGTTTGATGACGAATACTGGCTGGCCCGCGACCAGGACGGCGTCTACCCCCATGACTTTCATCAAGCCCTGGCAGACGGGGGGTGGTTGGGCATTGCCATGCCAGAGCAATACGGCGGGGCAGGCTTGGGCATGATGGAAGCGGCCTTGATGATGCACACCATCTCCCGTACAGGCGCCGGGTTCTCGGGGGCCTCTGCCGTGCATATGAATATCTTTGGCCTGAATCCGGTCGTGGTGTTTGGTAACGACGAGCAACGCGCCCGCTTTCTGCCGCCCTTAATACAAGGCAAGGACAAAGCTTGCTTTGGCGTCACCGAACCCAACTCCGGACTGGATACCAGCAAGCTGGAAACCCGTGCCGTTTTGCAGGGTGATCACTATCAGGTCCATGGGCGCAAAATCTGGATTTCCACGGCACAAGTGGCCAACAAAATCCTGCTACTGGCCCGCACGACCCCACTATCAGAAGTCAAAAAACCAACGGATGGCTTATCGCTGTTCTATACAGACCTGGATCGCAGCACTATTGAAGTGCGTCATATCGACAAGATGGGGCGCAATGCAGTGGACTCCAACATGCTGTTTATCGACGGGCTGCGCATCCCTGTCGAGGACCGCATCGGCGAGGAAGGCAAAGGCTTTGGCTATTTGTTGCACGGGCTCAATCCTGAACGGATTCTGATCGCCTCCGAGGCCATTGGCTTGGGTAGAGCCGCTCTGGAAAAAGCCACCCTCTATGCCAAAGAACGGCACGTGTTTGGGCGGCCAATCGGACAGAACCAAGGCATACAACACCCGCTGGCTCAAGCCTGGATGCAACTGGAAGCCGCCGATCTGGTCACTTTGAAGGCGGCGGCTTTGTATGATGCAGGCAAGCCTTGCGGGGAGTACGCCAACGCTGCCAAATACCTGGCTGCCGAAGCCGGTTTCCAGTCCTGTCAGACTGCAATTCAAACCCTGGGAGGCATGGGGTATGCCAAGGAATACCATGTAGAACGCTATCTGCGTGAAAGCTTTATTCCACGACTGGCTCCCGTCAGCCCGCAGTTAATCATGTGCTATATCGCGGAAAAAGTGCTGGGACTGCCCAAGTCCTATTGAGCCGCCTGCTAGGCCTCTTCAATAAAACGGCAGGCTACACGCAGGCGCTCCGCGTAACTTTGCAGGTTCTGTTCAATACGATAAACAGGACCTGCAATCGAAATGGCATACACCCCGCCCGAGATCCGTATCGGCCAGGCAATACCGCCCACATCGGACATGGACTCACCCATATTGCCGTACCAGCCGCGCTGCGCGGCAGTCTCCAGGTCAGCATTCAAACTGTCCAGGCTGGTCAAGGTCTTGCTGGTAAAGGCTTCCAAAGGCCCATCACCCAAAAGCTGGGAACGCTCTTGCGGTGTCATCTGGGACAGCAAGGCTTTACCAATGGAGTTGGCATGCACGTGGCGCTGGGTGCCAGCCACCGCCACATAGCGAATGGGGTGCGGGGAAGAAATTACCTCCACATAGACCACTTTCTTATCCAAATCCAGCTTGCCGAACACCACGGTTTCCTGCGTGGTGTCGCGCAATTCTTCCAGGCTGGGGCGGACTTTTTCCAGTATCGGGTCTGCTTGAGAAATGCGCTGGGCCATCGCCAGCAAACGGCCCGTCGGGTAATAACCTTGCCGACGTCCCGTCTCGTAGATATAGCCCTGCCGAGACAAGGTACGCAGCAAAGCCAGGCAACTGGACACAGGCGCATCCAGCAAGCGAGCCATTTCAGAAAGCGCTAATGGCCGCGTCTCGCGTGCAAACAGCTCGATGATCTCAATGACGCGCAACGCCGTTTTGACATTGCTCTCGGCAGGTTTGGCGCTCATGGTCAGGGCGCCACCGGCAACGCACGTTTATGGGCCGAAGCACGGAAAGTCTTGATGATGATCTGCGCGGCTTCATCCTCAATGACCTTGCCCTCCAGGAAATCATCAATCTGATCGTAGCTGACACCAAAAGCGTCTTCGTCAGGCTTCAAAGGAGTCAGGCTTTCCAGATCAGCGGTGGGAACTTTGAACACCAGGGCGTCGGATGCGCCCATTGCAGTCGCCAGGGCGCGCACGCGTCGTTTATTCAAGCCCGCCAAGGGGGTAATATCAGCCGCGCCATCACCGAACTTGGTGAAAAAACCCATCAAGGCTTCAGCAGCGTGGTCGGTGCCAACCACCAAGCCCCCATTCGCCCCTGCAATCGCATACTGCGCCACCATACGCTGACGAGCTTTGATGTTGCCCATCAGGAAGTCCTGTTGCGCCGCGTCGCGGAACGTCAGGCCGCTGGCCAGCAGTTGGTCCATCATGGCATCAGAGGCGGGCTTGACGTTAACAACCAAAATCTGGTCAGGATTGATGACCTTCAGGCCATCTTGGGCGTCTTTCTCATCAGCCTGTTCACCATAAGGCAAACGCACCGCGATAAATTGCGCCGAATGACCTTGCGCGCGTGCCTGCTCGACGGCTCGCTGCGCAAGACACCCGGTTGTCAGGGAGTCCACACCACCACTAATCCCCAGAACCAGGCTGCGGCAACCAGTACGCAACAGATAATCACTTAAAAAGCGGACGCGATGTTCGATTTCTTGCTGAACATCAAAATGATCCTTTACGTCCAATTCCACACGGATACTGGCTTGCAAAGCGCGTTGATCATCAGTCATGGCGCAGGCTCTCTACACAAAGTGAACAATAATCCGATTGTAAGGGACGGGCACAGTTGTGGGATATGGGATCCTTATTTATAAAAAATGGATTCTGTATATAATCGTCGATCAAGAAAAACGAATTCGCCCTTACTGAGACAAGCCCTGTTACCTGCCGATGAGATCCTCAACCGAAATCGCAGACGAAATCCTTAGACGTATTCAGTCCGGCCACTACCGGCCCGGCGACTCCCTGAGTCAATACGAGCTTGCCGAGGAGTTTCAGACCAGCCGCACCCCCGTTCGGGAAGCCTTGCGCTTTCTGGAGGCGCGCCGTGTCACGTCACTGACCAAGACCGGGCGCACGATTGTGGCTATCCCTTCTGCCAAATCAATCCGCGAAGCGTTTCAGATTCGAGCCGAGCTGGAAGGTTTGGCGGCGCAACTGGCAGTGGACTGGATCAAGGACTCGGACCTGGAGGTCTTGATGCAGCATCAATCCGACTATGCCCGCACCTTGCGAACACGTGTACGCAGTGAAGAAGGATCGGAATGGTTGCAGCACAACCGCTCTTTTCATGACCTGATTACGATCACCAGTCACAACGAGCGCCTGCACGAGCTGATTCAGGAGCTCCAAAACGATAGCGTCTCCAGTGCCTTGAGTTTCGCCTCCAAAATGCCGCCGCGCCTGATGGAAGAAAATATTCTGGAGCACGAGGCTATCATCGCCGCGCTGGCCGATCGCAATGGCACCGCCGCCCGAGAAGCGATGACCGAACACGTTGCCAAGACCATGAATCTGGTACTGGACTGGCTGCCAGAGCGCTAAAAAAACGGTGTCACCCGCAAGGAGAGGTGACACCGCACAATCAAGGTGCTTGGCAATGTCCCAGACAAAACCACCCGATTGTTAAAACCGCAGCCTGCGCACGTGCAGGCAATCCTCGACCCGTTGGGCAAGGTCTACCAACCATTCATCCTGATACAGCCCCGCCACCAACTGCAGCCCCACGGGCAGGCCAGAGGCGCTGATTCCAGCCGGTAAGGAAATGGCGGGCTGCCGCGTCAAATTAAAGGGATAGGTATAGGGATTCCAATCCAGCCAATTTTGCGAAGCGGCGTTGGCCGGAGCGTCACGGCCCGCTTCAAAAGGCAATATCGGAACGGTAGGCGTCAAAACCAGATCAAACTGCGCAAAATGCCCAAGCATGGCCTCCCCCAGCTTCTGTCTGCCTATCAAAGCCTGGTAATAGTCCGACAAGCTATTCGTCTCGCCCTTGCTGGCAACCTGGCGCAAACCTTTATCCACCAAAGGGCGCTGCTCAGCAGCGACCTGATTCACCAGCCAGGCGGTACCGGCTTCCCAATGTGCGGTAATCAGCTCTTTCGCACCGGTCAGGGGTAGCTCGGTCAAAACAATATGCGCCCCCTGTTCTTGCAACTTGTCCGCCGCCGCCTGGATGATGACCCTGACCTCAGGACTGCATTGTTGATCCAAATGCAGGCCAATGCGCAGGCCCTGCAATGTATCGGCAGAAGGCCGCACATGACGCGGCAAAGGCACTGAATTCCAGTCGCGTGGATCGGCTTGCATCATGACGTCCAGCAGGCTTTTCAAGTCCGCCACAGATCGGGCCATAGGGCCGACATTGGATAGAGTCAGCAACGGTCCGGCAGGCCAGGCGGGTACGCCTCCAAACGTGGCTTTCATGCCGGTGACGCCACAAAAGCTGGCGGGGATCCGGGTGGAGCCCCCCCCGTCAGTGCCGATTTGCAAGGTCCCCATACCCGCAGCCAATGCCGTGGCTGCACCGCCGCTGCTCCCCCCACTGGTTAAACTGAAATCCCAAATATTACGCGTGACCCCCGTTAAAGGGCTGTCTGCCGTCCCCTTCCAGCCAAACTCCGAGGTCGTCGTTTTTCCGACCAGGACGGCACCGGCCTCACGCATCCGTGCCACCGCTGGTGCATCATCTTGGGCGGCATCGGTGATCCGTGCTGCGCTTGAGCCATAGCCTGTAGGAAGTCCACGCACCAACAGCAAATCCTTAACGCCGTAGGGTATGCCATCCAATGGGCCTCGTGCCGTCCCTGCCATCCAGCGCGCTTCGGACTGGGCCGCTTCATGCAGAGTCAAAGCCCGGTCCAGATAACAGTAGGCATTCACAATGGGATTCCAGCGGTCAACCGCATCCAGCGTTGCCCGTGCCACGTCCACAGGAGACACCCGCTTGCTTTGGTACAGACGGTGCAGTTCGTCAACGCTGGCGTAGATCAAATCCACAGGACTTGAAAATGCCATATCCACGCTGCTCTGCGGCTTGCCGATAGGTTCAGAGGTTTGCGAGCCAGACATCATGCTGAAGCCTCCATCAAACGAACCAGCACCAAAGAGATATCAGGTACATACGCCAAAATGAGCAGAACAATGATGGCCGTGATCACAAAGGGCAGGACTCCTCGCACCACCACTTCGTAAGGCTGACCCGACACAGAAACCGTTGTGAACAGATTCAAACCAAAAGGTGGCGTAAAGAAACCCACCACCAAATTGACGCAGAACACCACGCCCAAATGGATAGGATCTACCCCCAATGCAATACCAATAGGAACCAGAATCGGAGCCAGAATGACAATACTGGCTGCCACATCCATCACACAACCGACCAACAGCAAGAACAGCACCAGCAAGGCCAAGTACACAAACTGCGTGTCCAGCAACGGGGTCAGTTCCGTCACCATCAACATGGGAATACGTGCCGAGGCCAGAATCCAGCCAAAAATGCCGGCTACGCCCAGAATAATCCCGACCATGGACGCGGTATCCACCGAGCTTTTCATGGCCTGCCACAAGGTGCTAGGGGTGAACTGCCGATAACACACCCCCAGCACCAAACTGAACACCACACCTACGGCGGCGGCCTCGGTTGGCGTGAATACACCGCCATAAATGCCACCCAAAATCACCACGGGCATCATCAAGGACGGAATCGCCCTTAATGCAACCAGCACCATTTCTTGTGGGGTATAAACGCGCGCAGCCGTTTTGGGCACCTTCAGTTTTCTGGTCAACAGGGCATGAGTCAGCATGAAAGCCAGGGCCATCAACAAACCAGGCAGAATATTGGCTACAAACAGCTTGGGAATAGAAACATTGACGGTTGCGCCATACAGAATCAAGGCAATGCTGGGTGGAATGATATTGCCCAAGGCACCGGACGAGGCTGTTATCCCGGCAGCCAAGGAAGCCGGATATCTCTGCGCGATCATCGCGGGCATCATGATGGCGCCAATCGCCGCCACGGTAGCCGGCGCCGAGCCGGTCAAGGCACCAAACATGGCACAAGCAATCACCGTCACGTAACCCAATGCGCCATGCACCCGCCCGACCAGCATGTCGACCAAATCAATCAAACGCTTGGACAGGCCCGCTTTCTCCATCAGGTTTCCCATCAGGATAAACAGGGGTACCGCCAGCAGGGGAAAAGAATCCAGCCCCGCCATCACGCGCTGCGGCACAACAATCAACGGCCTCATGCCGGTCAAGAGCAGGAACAGTACGCTGCATAACAGCAGAGCAAAAGCGATAGGAATACCGGCGATGAACAGCGTGAACATCAAGCTAAAGAGCAGGAGAGCTTCTTGCATTTACACGCCCTCCAACGCGGAAGCAGGCCGGTCCCGGTACCCGTCCAGCAAGGCATTCACACACTGCACGGCGATGATGGCACCGCCCACTGGCAAGGCCGCATACACATAGGCCATGGAGATACGCAGGGCAGGACTCAGTTGCTGATAAACGATAGTAATCAGTTGCACGCCCTGCACCAGCAAGACCAGCGCACACGCCAAAATAGCAATCTGCACCATGCCGTTGTGAACGCGGCGAGCTTTGCCCTTCAGGCGCATGACCAGCAGGTCAATTACCGCATGACCATTGCTTTTAACCAGCACCGCGGTACCCAGCATAATCATCCAGATAAAGCTGTGTCGCGTGATTTCCTCAATCCACGGTGGCGAATACCCCATAAAATAACGCCCGGCTACCTGCACGGAAGCCGCCAGCACAATCAGCCCCAAAAACACCGCTCCAAAAATTCTGCATAGCGTATCCAGGCAGGTACTGACTCTATCGGCCCAATCGAGCAAAGAGTGTTTCATGATGGATGTCCGCCGAGGATTATTGAGACAGTGCCAGCGCACGGGCAACCAGATCGGGATCAATCACCGTTCTGTACTTTTCATAAATAGGTGCAACCGCTTTGCGAAACTGTGCCCTATCCACATCCGCATTGATCAACACGCCCGCATCCAGCAGTTTTTTCTCAACCTGCGCTTCGCTCTGGATCAGGAACTGGCGCTGCTCCTGCACCGCTTGCGTGGCCGCCTGTTGAAAGATCGTTTTTTCATCGGCAGACAAGGTATCCCAAACCCGTCCGGAAATCACAAGGGGAATTGCGTTATAGACGTGCTCTGTTCTGGACAAATAGGGAGCCGCCTCATAAAAGCGACTGGTATGAAAAAGCGCCGTTGGGTTCTCTGCGCCATCAATCGTCTTTTGTTGTAGGCCGGTAAAGAGCTCCGGATACGCCATCGGAGTGACATTGACACCCAAGGCCCGCCAGGTATCCACATAAATGGGGCTTTCCGGCGTACGCACTTTCATCCCGCTTAAATCCGACAGGCTACGGATGGCCTGCTTGGAGTTGTACAGATTACGGAAACCGCCATGGCCCCAGCCCAGAATTTTCAAGCCCGATTTTTCCAGATCAGCCTCAATCGGATCCGTGAAGCTGGAATCCAGGGTTTTGAATGCAGTCTGGTAGTCCTTGAACAGATAAGGCAGGTCTATCACCATCGCTTTTTTCTCGAAGGAGCCTAGTGTGAAACTGGCCAGCAGGCTCATGTCAACCGTACCCAACTGCATCCCCTCGGCCACATCGCGCTCGCCGCCCAACTGGGCACCGCCCAGCACTTGCACCTTGATTCCACCCTTGGTTTGCTCCTCCACCCGCTTGGCAAAGTTCGTTGCCAAGTAGTGGTACATATCTTCGCTCTGTTCTACCGAAACGTGGGCAAGCTGTAGCGTTCGTGGGCCCTTGCTGTCATTGTGTGCCGTGTCGCCCGATCCACCTTTGCCGCATGCGCTCAGCGCGCCCAGCATCACCAGAACCGCGATCCCCACTTGTGTCATCCGTTTCATTATTAGTCCCCCTGCATCCTGTGGTATTGAATTTCTGTTCAGTTCTATTCGTTTTCCAAGCCAGCCCTGATCGGGCTTTTTTTGCTTGTTGATGCTGCCCACGCATTCCGGCGTGAGCAGCTTTCCTGTGACTCGCTATCCAAGCGGCACCGCTTACACCGCTCTGGATTCTTCCTCTAGGGAACGGCGGGTTTTCATATTGAAGCGGCCTTCATAAATAGCCGGTTGACGGGTCGTTGGCCCCATGTACTGCACGTACAGAATCTCGCCATCTTCCAAAGTGGTCAGCGCATGCTCAAAATGCGGATCGGGGTGAAACACCATCGTGCCTTCGCCATACACCACACCATTGATCTCGAACTTGCCGGCTAGGATGTACCAGATCTGGGCAAAGTAATGGCTGTGCAAAGGGTGGCCAGACCCCTTCAGGTACTTCACCACCCCGGCGTTGGGAACGGTGGGGTCGTCCTTGGTGGGATGAAACATCATCTTGGTGAACTGCCCTTCGTAGCGCAGATTGTCCCAGTCCAGATCGTCCCGATGTTTGACCATCATTTCCCGGTGAGCCGCTGTCAAAGGGCCACCTATCCCTCCCGGATTAAGAATCGGAGCCAAGGTAATTGGATCTATTTCACTCATCACGTCCTCCTTAAAAAACCAAATTAACAAAACGGGATCCCATTTTGAATAAAACGGATTCTATCAGGACGATAAGGATGGAATATTCGTATTTACCCGATACGTTTGTTCCGGGCATAAAAAAACCCCACCTGCCAAAGGCAGATGGGGTTTTGACGAACTGAGCTAGTGCTTAGCGATCCAGCTGTGACACGTCGCGCACGGCGCCACGATCAGCCGACGTAGCCAAGGCGGCATAGGCTTTCAGGGCTTGGGACACAACACGCTCGCGGTTCACTGGCTTCCAGGCCTTGGAACCACGTGATTCCATTTCCGCACGGCGCGCCGCCAATTCTTCATCGCTGATCGCCAAGTGGATACGACGGTTGGGGATGTCGATCTCGATGGTGTCGCCATCTTGCACCAAGGCGATGTTGCCCCCTTCAGCCGCTTCAGGCGAAGCATGGCCGATCACCAGACCTGACGAACCGCCAGAGAAACGGCCATCGGTAAACAGCGCCGAGCTTTTGCCCAGCCCCATCGATTTCAGGTAGGAGGTGGGGTACAGCATTTCCTGCATACCAGGGCCACCTTTGGGGCCTTCGTAGCGAATGATGACCACATCACCCGCCTTGACCACGCCGTCCAGAATAGCGGCCACGGAATCATCCTGGCTTTCGTAAACGCGAGCCGTGCCAGTGAAGGTCAGAATGCTTTCGTCCACACCCGCAGTTTTCACGATACAACCGTTGATGGCCAGGTTGCCATACAGCACGGCCAGACCGCCATCTTGCGAGTAGGCATGGGCCTTGTCACGGATACAGCCTTTGGCGCGGTCGCTATCCAGATCCTGGTAATAACGATCCTGGCTGAACGCCACTTGAGTCGGAATACCGCCGGGGGCCGCGCGATAGAAGTCACTGATGGCTTTAACGTTGTCACCCTTGATGTCCCAACGCTTGATGGCTTCACGCAGGGTGCCACTGTGTACGTTGCCCACGTCCAGGTTCAGCAAATTGGCACGGCCCAGCTCGGCCAGAATCGCCATGATACCGCCCGCACGGTGCACATCTTCCATGTGAAATTCGGGGGTAGCGGGGGCCACTTTGCACAGGCAAGGCACACGGCGCGAAATCTTGTCGATATCGGCCATCGTAAATTCCACACCGGCTTCCTGGGCTGCCGCCAGCAAGTGCAGCACGGTGTTGGTAGAACCGCCCATGGCCACATCCAGGGTCATGGCGTTTTCAAAAGCCTGGAAGGTGGCGATATTACGTGGCAGAACGGATTCGTCGTCTTGCTCGTAGTAGCGTTTGGCCAGATCCACGATCAGGCTGCCAGCACGCTCGAACAAGCCTTGGCGACGCGCGTGGGTGGCAACAATGGTGCCGTTACCGGGCAGGGACAGGCCCAGCGCCTCGGTCAGGCAGTTCATGGAGTTGGCAGTAAACATGCCCGAACAGGAACCACAGGTAGGGCAAGCGCTACGCTCAACCGCTTCAGCCTGCTCATCGGTCACGTTAGGATCTGCGGCTTGAATCATGGCATCCACCAGATCCAGCTTCTGCACCACGGTTTTGCCGTCTGGCGAGTAGACCTTGCCCGCTTCCATCGGCCCACCCGACACAAACACCACAGGAATGTTCAGGCGCATGGCGGCCATCAACATACCGGGGGTGATTTTGTCGCAGTTGGAGATACACACCATGGCATCCGCACAGTGGGCATTGACCATGTATTCCACCGAGTCGGCGATCAGTTCGCGCGAAGGCAGGGAATACAGCATGCCGCCGTGACCCATCGCAATACCGTCGTCCACCGCAATGGTGTTGAACTCTTTCGCCACACCGCCGACCGCTTCAATTTGACGGGCAACCAGTTGGCCCATGTCTTTCAGGTGTACGTGACCCGGTACGAATTGCGTAAAGGAGTTCACCACCGCAATGATCGGTTTGGAGAAATCCTCGTCTTTCATACCGGTGGCGCGCCACAGGGCACGCGCGCCGGCCATATTACGACCGTGGGTCGAGGTACGGGAGCGATATTGGGGCATGACTACTCTCTGAACAGGAAAATTATGTAAAGATACCTATCATAAACGTCCCAAGGCGCTTTGTGCGCGTCAAGATCGGGCAGGCGTCGTACCGTCGGGCGGCTACCGATCTGGCACCCCGAATCCTTTGCTGCAAAACCCCTTAGTTCACAGGAGATATCTTATGCCGCAGGCCGTGCCTGACCTTTCCAACCTGCTCAGACAGGACATCCGCTTTTTGGGCAAGGCCCTGGGAGAGGTGATTCGTGATAGCGAGGGAAAGGCGACCTTCACGCTGATTGAAGCCCTGCGCCGGGCCGCTGTCAGTTTCAGACGTGAACACGATCCGCAGCAAGCACGGATTCTGGAAAAAGATATTCCCAAGCTGAACGACGCGCAGGCCCGCTCGGTGGCCCGTGCCTTTGCCTACTTTTTGCACCTGTCCAATATTGCCGAGGACCGCGACCAGAACCGTCGCCGCGAAGAGCAGGACCCCGAGCAGTTGCTGGGCAGCCTGCAACACGCCATCCAGACCTTGATGGATCAAGGGCTGAGCGCCAAGAAAATTCGTCGTTATCTGCAAGAAGCATGTGTGATGCCGGTACTGACGGCCCACCCCACCGAGGTCCAGCGTCAAAGTACGTTGGCCGTGCATATGGCCATTGCCGATGAGCTGAACGGTCTGGATCACAAGGCCGGCGCCACACAATCGGCCCGTACCCAGGAAAAGCTGACCGGTCTGGTGTCCTTGCTGTGGCAAACCCGCATGCTGCGCGATCACAAGCTAACCGTGATGGACGAGATCGACAATGCGCTGGCCTATTACGGGTCCACTTTTCTGCCGACAATTCCCCAGCTCTACCACGACCTGGACCGTTTACTGGAGCCCGGCAAGAAAAGCCTGCTGGATCAGAAAACCCGCGCTTTGCCCGCCTTCTTGCGCATGGGCAGTTGGATTGGCGGTGACCGCGACGGCAACCCCAATGTAGGCCCAGAAACGGTTGAGCAAGCGGTGCTGCGTCAATCGACACGCGCGCTGCAACACTACCTGGAGCAGATTCGTTTGCTGGGTACGGAAATCTCCGTATCGGACGCATTGAACCGCGTCAGCAAAGACCTGGCGGCCTTGTCCGCCAGCAGCCAGGACCCCTCGCCACACCGCGTAGACGAGCCTTATCGCCGCAGCTTTATTCATCTATACGCCCGTATGGCAGCCACGGCGCAAACCTTGCTGGGCCGTGATCTGGCCGATCGCCCCACTTACACCGCCCCGCCCTACACCAGCCCACAAGAGTTCAAGGCTGATCTGCAAATCATTGCCGATTCCCTGGCAGAGAACAAAGGTGGCGCCATTGCGGGCCTGCGCTTGAATGAATTGATTCAAGCCGTAGAGGTTTTTGGCTTCCATCTGGCTACCTTGGATCTGCGCCAAAGCTCGGACGTACACGAGCGCGTGCTGGACGAGTTGTTCCGTGTGGCGGGCACACTGTACAAAGACGAACCCGTCAATTACCGGCAGTTGTCCGAAGAAGACCGCATCAGCCTGTTGCGCTCAGAGCTTCGTCACCACCGCCCTCTGGTTTCACCCTGGTATCGCTACTCGGAAGAAACCGAGAAAGAGCTGTCTATTCTGCGCAAAGCCGCCGACTGCCGTCGCCGCTTTGGTGCACGCGCGCTGGAACAAACCATTGTGTCGCACACCGAAACACTTAGCGACTTGCTGGAAGTGCTGGTGCTGCAACAGGAAACCGGCCTGATCGTGCCCAACTCCAACGAGCCGGAGCACCAAGGTCTGATGGTCGTGCCCTTGTTCGAGACCATCCCTGACTTGGAGCGTGGCCCGCAAATCATGCAGGAATGGCTGGACATGCCTGAAATCCGCCAGCGTGTGCGTCACGCCCAAAACAGCGTACAGGAAGTAATGCTGGGCTACTCGGACAGTAACAAGGACGGTGGCTATCTGACCTCCAACTGGACGCTGTACCGTGCTGAACGTGAGTTTGCACAGGTGTTCTCGCGCCGGAAAGTACGTCTGCGTCTGTTCCATGGCCGTGGCGGATCGGTAGGCCGAGGCGGTGGTTCCAGTTTCGACGCCATTCTGGCGCAACCTCCCGGCACCGTGAACGGCCAGATTCGTCTGACCGAGCAAGGCGAGATGATTCAAGGCCGCTACAAAGATGCGGACGTGGGTCGCTGGCATCTGGAGCTATTTGTCGCCGCCACGCTGGAAGCCAGCCTGGGTTCACGCAAAGGCTCGCCCAATGACGACGAACACCTGGCAGCCTACGGTGAGGCCATGGCCTGGATGTCCGAGCAGGCACACCAAAGTTATCGCCAGTTGGTCTACGGGACGCCAAACTTTGACCAGTACTTCTTCCAGTCCACCCCTATCAAGGAAATTGCCGGCCTGAATATCGGCTCGCGTCCCTCGTCACGCAAGGCGACACAAAGCATTGAAGACCTGCGTGCCATCCCCTGGAGTTTTTCCTGGGCGCAATGTCGTCTGCCTATTCCAGGCTGGTACGGCATGGGCACGGCCTTGAACCGCTATCTGGAATCAGGGCTGCCCAACGACGGCCTGAACCGCAAAAAACGCTTGGCCCAACTGCAAACCATGGCGCGTGACTG
The DNA here is from genome assembly GCF_003076515.1 of Alcaligenes aquatilis. NCBI lineage: Bacteria > Pseudomonadati > Pseudomonadota > Betaproteobacteria > Burkholderiales > Alcaligenaceae > Alcaligenes > Alcaligenes aquatilis. Next base: position 2,816,040 of record NZ_CP022390.1, read on the forward strand.
GGCTTTCTTCCGTACCCTGCTGTCCAATATGGAACAGGTACTGGCCAAGACCGATCTGGATATCGGCCTGAAATACGCTGGCCTGGTCGAAGACGAGGAACTACGCGAAGGCATCTTCACGCAAATCCGGAACGAATTCGAGCTGACACACCGACTGTTCCGTGAAATTACCGGCCACGAGCTGCTGGCACACGATCAGGCCTTGCAAGATGCCCTAGCCGAACGCTTTGCCTACATTGACCCGCTGAACCACTTGCAGGTGGAGCTGCTGCGCCGCCATCGCCGTCAAGGTGACAAAGCCAGCAAACCGACTCGCAGCGGTGTCAACAAGCAGCACGTCATTCACCTGACAATCAACGGTATTGCAGCTGGCCTGCGTAACTCGGGCTAACGCAAAACCATAAAAAGCTTGTCCGTTAATTACTTTTATACATAAGCTAATTTCCAAAAGAAGTTAGGAGAGTACAATAAGCCATTACTACGCTTTTTGAAAAAGGCGTGATCCCCACCGGGGTCACGCCATCTGGCTTATGGCACTCGCAATTATTCTAGGAATTCTGACTGGCCTGTCGCTGGGTCTGACAGGCGCGGGGGGCGGCATTTTGGCCGTGCCCGCTCTGGTGCTGGGCATGGGTTACACCATGACGGCGGCCACGCCTGTGGCCTTGCTGGCGGTGGGTGCAGCCGCCCTGGTGGGCGCACTGGATGGTTTATACAAACATATCGTGCGCTATAGAGCGGCCATGTTCATGGCCGTCACGGGCGCTTTGGTGACGTCCTTGGGGGTACGCATCAGCCATGCCTTGCCGGAAAAAGTACTGGTGACCTTGTTTGTCGTCATCATGCTGTGGATTGCCACCAAGATGCTGCGCCGTCCTACGGACACAGTACATACCCATACACCCTGTTGCCTGAATCCAGAAACCGGCCGCCTGCGCTGGACACCAGTGGGCACAGCCACCCTGGCCTCCATCGGAGCGGTAGCGGGTTTATTTTCAGGCATGTTGGGCGTGGGCGGCGGCTTTCTGATCGTGCCTGCCTTAAAGCGTTTCAGCGACCTGTCCATGCACAGCATTGTGGCCACATCACTGATGCTGATCGCCTTGATTTCCTTAAGTGCCTCGGCCATGAGCCTGGCACACGGGGCGGTGATTCCCGTGAGCGGCTGGGTATTTGTGACCGCAGCGATGGTTGGAATGGTAATAGGCCGAAAACTGGCCCCTCATATCCCTCCCCTACGTTTGCAACAAGGCTTCAGCATTCTGACCGTTGTTGTGGCCCTGTCCATGCTGGCACGCACTTATCTGTTTTAAGCCGAAATGCGGCACGCACAATCCCGCTCCAGCAACATCGGATACCTCGTTGAGCCAAGCACAGCACTTGGCTCAAAACTGAACACGCTTTATTCGCAGATACTGCCACCACCGTCCTGCGGGTTAAGGCGGTAATCGCTGAAAGAGCCACCTTCACGCGGGCGCACCGCCACAATGCGCTGAACAATATGGTCCGGATCAGCCCGGAAACCATGCTCATACGCCACGATATCCAGCTCTGCACACCAACGCAGCAACTCCCCTGCTTGCAATAGAAAATCCGGGTTACGCGGCGTGTTGTACTGCTCGTTGCCCACCCCAAAGGTTTCGTAAACCAGCACCCCGCCCGGCTCCAGGCTTTCCAGCAAGGTAGGCATCAAGGGACGCCACAGATACTTGGTCACCACCAGAGCATTGAACTTGCGCCCGGCAAAAGGCCAGGGACCGTTTTCAATATCAGCCTGGATGATTTCCCCATAAGGTGATGTCGCTGCCACGGCTTCCGGATCCCGATCCACGCCAATCACGGTATTGCCGCGCTCGGCCAACCAGCGGGCATTGCGCCCCCGGCCACAGGCCACATCCAGGACCGTGCCCGGATTCGGAACCAAATGGGCCCAAGCCTGTAACCAGGCGCTGGCCTGTCCCCTGTCGTTCATCCCCACCCCTTTGCTAAGCAGACAAAACGCTCATGGTAACGCAGCAGTGGGCAAGCTCAAGCACGCCACTGGCCTGGGCTACAATTGGCCCCGGTTCCACGCTATTTTTTGAGGGTGTATGAAAGTTCTGCTGCAAAAACCCATATTGCTGATGGCCGTTCTGTGCCTGCCTTTATGGTTTATCTACGGCAACTTCATCCTGGCCGCTGTCACCTCCATCCTGATCGGGATGCTGGTGGGCATGATCCGCACCCTGCATCAAGTGACTGAGGCCAAAAAAGCCAGCGCCAAGAGCGCCACCCCGGCTTCTTCCGAGACACCTAACGACGAGCCCAACTGACGCCATGAACGTACTGTCTGCCCCTGCCTTGCCACACGGTTTACCTCCCCTGTCAGACGAGCTGAAAGAACATGTCGCGCAGGTCAACCATTATTTGCTGGATCGCATTGAGGATGAAGGCGGTTTCTTGCCTTTCGATCAATGGATGCACCATGCTCTGTACGCCCCGCATCTGGGCTACTACAGCGGCGGCAGCACCAAGTTTGGCAGCACCCTTCCTACTGGTGACTTTACGACGGCACCTGAACTCTCTCCCCTGTTCGCCCAAACCTTGAGCCGCCAGGTGATGGAAGTGCTGGAAGGCAGCCAAACGCTGAACATTCTGGAATTTGGCGCGGGCAGTGGCGCTTTGGCCCAAGCGCTGATTACCGAGCTGCGCCAGCAAGGTATCGAGCCGCAATACTCGATTCTGGAAGTATCGCCTGACCTGCGTGTGCGTCAGCAAGAGCGTCTGGCGCCCCTGCAAGCGCAAGTGCAATGGCTGGACAGCACACCACACAGCTTCAAGGGCTGCGTGGTGGCCAATGAGGTTCTGGATGCCATGCCAACCAGCCTATTCACTTTTGATGTGGAAGGCAAGGTGCTGGAAGTGGGTGTTATTGCGGCGGACGACAGCACAGCCCAAGGCCTACCGGCGCCTTTTTATCTGGCCACTCGCCCGGCACCCGAGCATCTGGCCACGCTGGTGGCCGAGCGTGTTCAAGCCCAGCCTTTTTACCTGTCGGAAATCAATCTGCAGGCCGAAGCCTGGGTGCGCGGCATAGGCTCTTGGCTGAAACGAGGTGCAGCAATTTTGATTGACTACGGTTTTCCGCAGCGCGAGTACTATCACCCGCAGCGTGACAAAGGCACCTTGATGTGCCACTTCCGCCATTTTGCCCATGCCGAACCGCTGGTTCTGGCTGGCTTGCAGGACATTACCGCCCACGTGGATTTCACGGCCATGGCAGATGCCGCGTTGGAAGCCGGATTGGATGTGCTGGGCTACACCAGTCAGGCACGCTTTCTGATGAACTGTGGCATTACCAATTTCCTGGCCTCGCCCCCAGAAGACCCATCACCCGCCGTCCAGCAGCAATGGGCGCAGACCATGAGTGCCGCCAACAAACTGCTGTCTGAAGCAGAAATGGGGGAACTGTTCAAGGTAATGATCATTGGACGTGATGTTTCTGCCCCTATGCTGGGCACGATGAGCGGAGACCGACGCGAACGTCTGTAAGTACATTGCCTGTTTCGGGCGACGGCCACGCTACAAAGGGAATTGTGCCGATCACCCTTCACCTTGCCTGGAAGGCAAGACAGCAAGCTAAATGGCCTATCCACTTCATAACCTAAAGCAGGAACCCGCACACGGCCTCAAACGAAGGGGCAAAAGATAAGCGGCCAATAGGCCGCTTATCTACTTTTGAGCTATCGGTAGCACACAAAACTAAACCGACTGCTCCAGGGCAGCCAATCTAGCCGCACGCACTGCTTCCCGAATTCTGCCGGGTTCAGCCTTGAACTGCGCGGCAACGGCACCGGCATCCACACTGGCCATGACTGCCCGCAATTGATCCCACTCACGCTCCGGAACCGCCCTCAGACAGGCGGCCGCACTGATCAACTGCATGAAACGCTCAGGCTTGCGCAAGGCATCCAGCGACTCCATGACTTGCAAGGCAGACTCCACGTCGGCACGAGGCTGCAGCAAAGCAGGGCTGGCCAACAGCACAGGCAATAAGCGAGCCTGATCCCGCCATTCCGAAGGAGCGCGAATCTGCTCCGCCACCTGCGCAGGTGCTTCCGAGAGATGGCACAGAACAGCAAAGCAGCTTGCCAGATCCAAGCGTCTGTCTTTGGCGATCTGTACTTGCTGACCTACCTGATCGTTGTAATTCAAGCTAGGCATGACACGCTCCAGCGCGCCCACTTCCCGCAGCACGTCGAACATGCGAGCGGGCTGCTTGGCAGACAAGCCTTTGCTTACTTCCAGATAGATGCGCTCGGGCACCAGTTCGTCCACTTCACCCTGCTCGACCAGTTCACGCGCCAGGGCCCAGGTCTCGTTGGCCACAGTGAACTCGGTAAAGCGGGCCGCAAACCGCGCCAGCCGCAGCAAGCGCACCGGGTCTTCGCTAAACGCCACGCCCACATGACGGAACAGCCGAGCCTGCAAATCCGCCAGGCCATTCAAGGGGTCGTGCAAATTCCCCGCCGCATCCACGGCCATCGCATTAATGGTCAGATCACGGCGGCGTAAATCATCCGCCAAGCTCACGTCTGTACCGGTGTAAAAGGTAAAGCCCTTGTAGCCACGGCCAGACTTGCGCTCGGTGCGGGCCAGCGCAAACTCTTCTTTGCTATGAGGATTCAGAAAGACCGGGAAGTCACCACCCACAGGCACAAAACCTCGGGCGGCCAATGCTTCGGGCCTGGCTCCCACAACAACCCAGTCCTTGTCGCCCGCAGGCAAACCCAGCAAGGCATCGCGCACCGCGCCACCCACCACATAGACCTGCAAACCTTCCAAAACAGGATCTGGCGGCCCCATCAGGGCCGCCAAGGCTGTTTGCTGTCTGTCATCAAGCATGGACGAATTCATCAAGGCGAAATCGTACCCAAACGCCCTTTCAAGGACTGCGGCCGACCACTGAACATCATGGAGTAGTAAGTCGCGTTAGAGAGCACATTCTTTACATACAAGCGTGTTTCGGTAAAAGGGATGGTTTCGGCAAAAATGGCCCCTTCAACCGATCCATTCAAACGCGAGCGCCACTGCCGGGGGCGACCTGGACCGGCGTTATAACCTGCCGACGCCAGCACCTGGGAGCCATCCAACTGTCCCAGCACGATGTTCAGGTAGTTGGTACCCAGCACCGTATTGACCTCGAATTCGTTCACACGAGACGGCGAGAAATCGTGCATATCAATCTTTTTGGCGACCCATTTGGCCGTTGCAGGCATCAGTTGCATCAAGCCCGACGCTCCGACACCCGAACGCGCATCGGTAATAAAGCGCGACTCCTGGCGGATCAGGCCATAGACCCAAGCCGGATCCAGATTGATGGACTGGGCCTGCTCGGTCACACGACCTTCAAAAGGAGCGATAAAGCGCTGGCTGAAATCAATCTCGTTCTTGGTCAACAAGGAGGTATTCACCACCCGGTCGTAAATATGCTGCTCACGGGCGAACTCGGCGGCGGCCCGCAACTGCCGGTCGTTCATGCCGCGCAAGGCAAAGTTCCACTCCGGTACGGCCTCTGGACGCCAGCCCAGCTTGAACAGTTCCACCGCGCGCAGCAAGCCCGCATTGGTACGCGCATCCTGCATATCCAAAGGCGTCAAAGGCTGTGGCTGAGGAGGCAAGGACGGGGTCAGACCCAATTCTTCTGTTGCCAACTGACCATAGAAGTTCAAATCACCCACAATGGACTGGAACTTGGCACGAGCCTGATCTGTGTGACCCAATGCCTGATGCGCACGCCCCGACCAATACACCCAGACTGGTTCAGCCTTTTGCGCATCGTTCATCTTGTCGATAGCGGCAGAGACATGCTTCCAGTCAATGGTGGCCTGGCGCAATTCGGCGCGCACTTGCCAGGCATTGTTGTAGTCCGTCATGGGAGTGCGGCCAGAACGTCGATACCATTTAGCCGCATCGTCCTCTACCCGCAAGGCACTGATCAGACCGAACTGGCCCCAGACCCAGTTCAAGTTTTCCTGAGGGATTTTGCCAGCCCAGGTACGGTCAATATACGCCGCTGCGACATCACGCTGACCACGGCCCAGACGGGACAAGGCCAAGGACACCAGCTCCGGATTGACCGAGCTGTTGTTTGCGTTGCGATCCAGCCACTTCTGCGGCGAGGCCATCAAAGCGGTGTAATCCTTCATTTGCGACGCCGTGAAGATAATCGCAGCCAGACGACGCGCCTGGGCTGTACGGTTACTTTCCAAGGCATCACGCATCAGGTCGCGGACTTGATTCTTGCTGACCACTTTACGGTCATACAACTGATCTAATGCCGACCAGCAAGCCTGGCTGGGTGAGAAAGACGCCAACAAGTCCTGCACATCCACAGCTTGCCCTGCCGCATTCTGCGCCGAAGCCACTGCACATTTCACGGCCGAAGAGGGGGCGTAAACCGGAGCCAGCTCACGCACCAGCGCATAGTTGCCGCTACGCGCGGCCGCCACAATCCAGTCGGACTTCAAACGGTTTTCCAGGTATTCGTCTTGATTGCTGCTCAGGAACAAACGAACTTGCTCATCGGGCACGGGGGTGGTCGTATCTTGCAAAATCCGTCGCAAGCGCCAGTATTGGGCATAAGAGCCCAGGACAGGGTCATTGGCCGCAATCGGAGCCAAGGCATCCAGCGTCGACCAGCGCTTGGCCTGCATGGCATCACGAGCGTCAATCAAAGCCTGACGAGCAGTTGGCGGCACAGGCGGGACGCGGTCCCAGCGACGTACGGCCTCTTTGGCTGGCTGCAAGACAAGGGCTTGCTTGGCGACGACGGGATCCGGGGAATGAGTCTGGGCTTGAGGAGATTGAGACCCCGCACAGCCGACCAAACCCAGTGCAAACACCATCAAGGCGCTCAAGGACGGACGAGGCAGCGCGGGCACCATGCCCCAAGCTGGTGTTTTCTGGTACTTTAGCTGGTTGATACCCATAGTGACGGCCTTTAGAAAATCACCCATGATTCAGAACGTAGAGCATAACGCAGCCGCGCTGCGCACGCGACTAAAAGACCTGCGTGCAGGACAGCCTGCCATCGACACCAACCGGGGCGCTTTGCTGATCCGGGGCCGTCTGTTCACCTGGCTGGCCACCAATCGCAGCCGCCTGCGTGAACAAGGCCGTACCGAACCGACCACCATTGCCGCTTTCTGGCCTATGGCCGAAGAACCGGACCTGCGCCCCTTGCTGCTTCAATGGGTGGAAGAAGAAGGCATCAATGTCTGTCTGCCTGTAGTTAAAGAGGCCGATGCCCCATTGAGCTTTGTCGAATGGACACCCGAGACCAACATGGAGAAGGGACGCTACGGCATCGAAATCCCGATTTCCAACAAGACCCTGCAACCGGACATTGTCCTGGTCCCCACCCTGGGCTATACCCGCCAGGGCGATCGCCTGGGCTACGGCAAAGGATACTACGACCGGACTTTGGCGGCGCTGAAAGAACAGAACCACACGTTTACCAGCATTGGGATTGCCTGGGCCGTGGGCGACTTGTCGGGCCAGTCCTACCAGCCCGCCCCGCACGACCAACGCCTGGACAGTATTCTGACCGATAAAGGCTGGGCAGTGCCCGCGCCGGAACTGTAAATCTTCTTTCCTGGCAGCCCAGCGTTGGGGCACCGTGCTGTTCCGCCCGAGCGGCTCTGGCCCGCAGATACCGGACAATCGGCATGCGCTGGCCTTCGAATAAACGATCAGCTTTATCACGTCCCAGTAAAAAACCCGCCAAGGTATTGGCGGGTTTTTGCTGAACACCAGCGGTGACTAACGCCAGGTCAGATTTGGCAAGATAGCCATGCTCGCGTCTGCCCCATTCAGGGTGTACATGTGAATACCCGGCGCCCCGCCATCGAGCAGATCCTGGCACAAGCGTGCCACCACATCGATCCCAAAAGCACGAATCGACGCGCGATCATCACCAAAGTCAGCCAGACGCAGACGAATCCAGCGTGGTACTTCTGCACCGCACATGGTCGAGAAACGCAGCAACTGGGACGAATTGGTAATGGGCATGATGCCCGGAGTGATCGGAATCGTAACGCCTTGGGCCTGGGCCCGTTCAACAAAGCTGAAGTAGGAGTCCGGGTTAAAGAAATACTGCGTGATCGCCCCGTGCGCCCCCGCATTGACCTTGTTCACAAAGTGAGCCAGATCATCCCCAAAACCTGTGGCCTGGGGGTGCATTTCAGGGTAAGCGGCCACTTCGATATGGAAGTGCTCGCCGTAGTTTTCACGAATGAAGGCCACCAGATCGCTGGCGTAGCGCAGCTCGCCTGCATCCCCCCCCATCCCCGAGGGCAAATCACCACGCAGGGCCACGATACGTCGTATGCCCTGGTCGCGGTAATTGTCCAGCATCTCGCTAAGCTGTGCGGGTGCCGTACCAATGCATGACAGGTGCGGCGCCACATCAAAACCCAGTTTTTGCAGCAATGCCACCGCATCGACTGTGCCAGCCCGCGTGGAGCCACCGGCTCCAAACGTCATGCTGACATAGGCGGGGTTCAAGCCCATTAAGGTCTTGGCGGTGCGCACCAGTTTTTCCTGCGCCGCGATGTCTCGCGGCGGGAAAAACTCCAGGCTCAAGGTTTGCTTGTTACTCATTTAATTAATAGTCCCGACAGCAGCCCGGAGACCAGACTGTAGACGATAGCCCCAATCACGGCCCACCAGAATCCCTCAACCTGGAAACCTTTGAGGATAGAGCCGGCAAACCAGAACACTAAAGCATTGAGCACCAACAGGAACAAACCCAAAGTCACAATGGTGATGGGCAAGGTCAGCACAATCAACAAGGGTTTGACCAGGGTATTGAGCAAGCCCAGTACCAGCGCAGCTATCAGGGCCGAGCCAAACGACGCCACGACAATGCCGGGCAGAATGTAGGCAACAACCAGCAAGGCAACAGCATTCAGGATCCAGACGAGTAGCAAAGTCATAATAGGGCTCCAAGAAGTGGCGTCCGAAGACGCCAGTGCGTTTTAGTAGCGGTAGTGCTCGGCCTTGAATGGTCCTTGCACAGGCACGTTGATGTAATCCGCCTGCGCCTGGGACAAGGTCGACAAATTCACACCCAATTTCTTCAAGTGCAAACGAGCGACTTTTTCGTCCAGGTGCTTGGGCAGTACATATACTTTACCCGTTTCATAGTGATCACCACGAGTGAACAGTTCAATTTGTGCAATGGTCTGGTTCGTGAACGAAGCCGACATCACAAACGAAGGGTGGCCAGTGGCGCAGCCCAGGTTCACCAGACGACCTTGAGCCAGCAAGATGATGCGCTTGCCGTCAGGGAAAATAACGTGATCAACCTGAGGTTTGATCTCTTCCCACTCCAGATCCTCAATGGAGGCCACGTCGATTTCGTTATCGAAGTGACCGATGTTGCACACGATCGCCTGGTCTTTCATACGCTCCATGTGCGAGCGGTCAATCACGTGGTAGTTGCCGGTAGCGGTCACGAAGATATCGGCTTTGTCAGCGGCTTCTTCCATGGTCACCACGCGGTAGCCTTCCATCGAGGCTTGCAGGGCGCAGATAGGGTCAATTTCAGTCACCCAAACCTGGGCACGCAAGGCAGCCAGTGCCTGGGCACAACCTTTACCCACGTCGCCAAAACCGCACACCACGGCAATCTTGCCAGCGACCATCACGTCGGTCGCGCGCTTGATACCATCGACCAGGGACTCGCGGCAGCCATACAGGTTATCGAACTTGGACTTGGTCACCGAATCGTTGACGTTGATGGCAGGGAAAGCCAGCTCACCTTTATTGGCCATCTGGTACAGACGGTGCACGCCGGTGGTGGTCTCTTCGGTCACGCCCTTGATTTGGGCCAGACGGGTGGAGTACCAGGTTTTGTCATTTTGCAAACGGGCGCGGATGGAGGCGAACATGACGCGCTCTTCTTCGCTGCCGGGTTTGTCCAGAACGGACAGATCTTTTTCAGCACGGGCACCCAGGTGCAGCAACAAGGTTGCGTCGCCCCCATCGTCCAGAATCATGTTGGCCTGCTCACCGGGCCAGTCAAAAATGTCGTGAGCGTACTGCCAGTACTCTTCCAGGGTTTCGCCCTTGACGGCGAACACAGGCACGCCAGAGGCAGCAATGGCCGCAGCAGCGTGGTCTTGAGTGGAGAAGATGTTGCACGATGCCCAGCGCACTTCAGCGCCCAGGGCCGTCAGAGTTTCAATCAGAACCCCGGTTTGAATCGTCATGTGCAAACTGCCGGCAATGCGCGCGCCCTTCAAGGGCTGGGAGGCAGCAAATTCCTCGCGAGTGGCCATCAGGCCAGGCATTTCGGTCTCGGCAATGGTCAGCTCGCGGCGGCCCCATTCAGCCAAGGAAATATCGGCAATTTTGTAATCGGTAAAAGTCACAGTCGGGCTCCGTTATACGGCACGCAGACTGCACGGAGAGCAAATGAATTCTCACCAGCAGCCCGCCATGCAGGTCGTGGTGAGCGTCGTTCTCCAAGGTGGATACCACCTATCCATGCCCCGAGCCTGGCAAGACGAGTGTCTTGTCGCAACGCCCCTCGAGGATGGCAAATTAATGTGGGTGATTGTACCCGTTTGGATCGTCTTGGGAAGACGGCTCCCGGGGTAAAAATCATAATTTCTTCTTGCGAGACGGGCCGGGGCCCGCCTCTTTCAGCGTTGCGGGCAGCCCGGTTTTCCGGCCCCGACAACGCTATATCACTGCTGCAAAGCGCCGCCCGCAAGCGGCCTTTGCACACTGCTTAGATAGCCTGACGCAAAGCCTGGGCCTTGTCCGTGGCTTCCCAGCTGAACTCGGGCTCGCTGCGGCCAAAGTGACCGTAGGCAGCAGTCTTGGTGTAGATGGGACGCTGCAGATCCAGCATTTCGATGATGCCGCGTGGGCGCAGATCGAAATGTTGGCGCACCAGCTTGGCGATCTCGGTATCCGAAATCACGCCGGTGCCTTCGGTGTAGATGGTGATATTGATTGGCTCAGCCACACCAATGGCGTAGCTCAACTGAACCTGACACTGACGGGCCAGACCGGCTGCCACAATGTTCTTGGCCACGTAACGCGCCGCATAAGCAGCGGAACGATCCACTTTGGAGGGATCCTTGCCGGAGAACGCACCACCGCCGTGAGGGCATGCGCCACCGTAGGTGTCCACAATGATCTTGCGGCCAGTCAGACCACAATCGCCTTGAGGGCCACCAATCACGAACTTGCCAGTGGGGTTCACCAGGAAGCGGGTTTTTTCGGTCAGCAGGTCCGATGGGAAGCATGGACGAATGATGTGTTCGATCACGGCTTCGTGAATGTCTTTCTGGGACATTTCAGGAGCATGCTGCGTGGACAGAACCACGGTATCCACTTCGGTAGGACGGCCATCCACGTAGCGGAAGGTGACTTGAGACTTGGCGTCAGGACGCAACCAGGGCAGACGGCCATCTTTGCGCAGTTCGCTCTGACGCTGCACCAGACGGTGGGCGTACCAGATAGGAGCCGGCATCAGATCAGGCGTTTCGTCGCAGGCGTAGCCAAACATCAGACCCTGGTCGCCAGCGCCTTGGTTCAGCAGCTCTTCAGGGCTGCGATCCACGCCTTGGGCGATATCGGGTGATTGCTTGTCGTAGGCCACCAGCACAGCGCAAGACTTGTAGTCGATGCCGTAATCGCCATTGTCATAGCCAATGCGCTTGATGGTGTCACGGGCCACCTGGATGTAATCCACATTGGCGTGCGTGGTGATCTCGCCAGCCAGCACCACCAGCCCGGTATTGCACAAGGTCTCGGCAGCAACACGCGCCTGAGGGTCCTGCTCGAAAATAGCGTCCAGGATGGCGTCGGAAATCTGGTCGGCAACCTTGTCGGGATGGCCTTCAGAGACAGATTCGGAAGTAAAGAGAAAGTCGTTGTTGCTCACAGCGTAGCTTCCTTGAATAAGGGCTGATAATCAGCACGAGGTTGAACAAACTGCGTTGCACCTCGAAGCCAGCGATGTGGATACGATAGACGGGGCGCGACGCTTTAGCGGTTTATAGTGGGCAGCTCGCTGCCTGATCGCTCCGCAAGTTGTCGTTTAACTCAGCGATACAATCTATTTTAAGCGAAAATACATATTTGTTTCAGCAAAACTTCACACTAAAGGATTGCCTGGCCCATGCTAGTGGCTCTTTTGCGCTTGATGGCTCGCCTGCCCTTACCCGTCCTGCATGGCCTGGGTAGAGCCGTAGGCCGACTGATTTACGCCTTTCCCGGACGCTATCGCCGTCGTCTGCAAAGCCACTGTCGCCAAGCGGGCTACGATTCGCCCGCTTTCTTTCGGCAAGCTGCCGCAGAGACTGGCGCCATGATTATGGAAACCCCGCGCGTCTGGCTGTATCCACAAGCCTGTCTGGATCGCTGCACGATCGACAACCTGCCCCTGGTCCAGGAAACGCTGGCCGAAGGTCGCGGCATACTTTATCTGACCCCGCACCTGGGCTGTTTTGAAATGATCGCGCGCTATTTTTCCGGCGTGGATCCGATGACTGTCATGTTCCGCCCGCCTCGCCAAGCGTTTCTCGAACCCTTGATGGTCGAGTCCCGTGAGCTACCAGGCCTGCATGCCGTACCGGCCAATATCAAAGGCGTGCGCGAACTGGTCCGTGCTTTTCGCCGAGGCGAGTCAGTTGGCATGCTGCCCGATCAAGTCCCTAGTGGTGGCGATGGTGTATGGGCACCTTTTTTTGGCCGCCCCGCGTTGACCATGACGTTGGCCGGCAAACTGGCCCGTCAGTCCAATGTGCCCATCATCGTGACGGCCACCGAGCGTTTGCCCAAAGGTCGTGGTTTTCACATTCACACCCTGCGCCTGCCCGAGCCTTTGCCCGAGGACCCCACAGAGCTTGCCACCCTGATTAACGCATCCATGGAAATCATGATTCGGCGCTTTCCAACCCAGTATCTCTGGGCCTATAACCGCTACAAGATTCCGCATGACGCGCCCCCTTTGCCTGGCGATGCCACACCATGAGTTTTAATTCTTACCCGCTGCTCAAATCCGTTTTTACCTACTTTGGCCGTGCCTCGGTGCGCTCGCGCCAGCGTTGGGGTGCCGTGTTGGGCGCACTGGTGCATCGCTTTGCCTCCCGCCGCCGTCACATTGTTCGTACTAACCTGGATTTGTGCTTTCCCGACACACCCGAAAGCACCCGGCGCGAATGGGAAAAGCAGCACTTTCGCCTGCTGGCTCAATCCTATCTGGATCGGGGCCTGCTCTGGTTTGGTCTGCCCAGCACCATTCTGAACACGCTGCACCTGACGGGCGAAGAACACATTACCCAGGCGCTGGAACAGGGCCGCAAGGTCATGCTACTGGTGCCTCATTTCCTGGGTATGGATGCCGCTGGCACACGGCTGTCCATGTCCATCTCGCCTTTGGTCGCTTTTTACACACCGCAGCGCGATCCTCATGTAGATCGCCTGATGTATGAAGGCCGCAGCCGCTTTTCCTCGGTCCCGCTGATTTCCCGCAAAGACGGGATCCGTGGCCTGATGCGCGCGCTGCAAAAGGGCCAGCCAATTTATTACCTCCCTGATATGGACTTCGGCGCCAAGGGCTCGGCCTTTGTGCCCTTTTTCAATGTCCCGGCCGCCACCCTGCTGTCCACTGCCCAGATTGCCCGCAATCAGGATGCGCTGGTCATTCCCGTGATTTCCCGCTTGGATGCCCAGACGGGCCACTACCATATTCAGGTGCTCGAACCCATGACCGACTTTCCCGGCGAAGGCACTCTGGAAGAGGCCACCGAGCGCATGAATGCCCTGATCGAAAAATATGTGCGCGAGGACCCGCCGCAGTATTATTGGGTACATCGACGCTTCAAAACCCGCCCTGAAGGTCAACCTGGCATCTACTAGACCCATCATGCACAGTCCCACCGCCCCCCAACCCGTTTCCTCCCTTTGGCGTTTCAGCAAAATGCACGGAGCGGGCAATGACTTTGTCATGCTCGACGGTGTGACGCAGCCTATTGAACTGACACCGGAACGCGCCCGCGCCCTGGCAGATCGCCACTTCGGAATTGGTGCCGACCAGATCTTGCTGGTCGAGGCCGCCACCGACACAGAGGCCGACTTCCGCTATCGCATCTTCAATGCAGACGGCAGCGAGGTTGAACATTGCGGTAACGGTGCTCGTTGTTTTGTCCGCTTTGTACACGAACAAGGTCTGTCATCAGCCAACCCTTTACGGGCGCAGATCCGTACCGGCATCATCAGCCTGTATAACGACCCACAACGCGGCGTGGACGTCATGATGGGCACCACCCGCTTTGCGCCAGCCGATGTGGGTTTTGACCATACCGGGCTGGAAACGCGCGACCAAGGCGACGACACCTTGTGGCTCTTGCCTGTGCCCGGTCAAGCGGCCCCCGTGGCCTTGTCGCTGGTCTCGATTTCCAACCCGCATGCCGTGCAGGTCGTGGACGATGTAAAGCAGGCGCCGGTTGCTACGGTAGGCCCCTTCATCGAATCCCACCCTCGTTTTGCCCACAAAGTGAACGCGGGTTTCATGCAGGTGATTGATCCCCACCACATCAAGCTGCGCGTCTACGAGCGCGGGGCCGGTGAAACCTTGGCCTGCGGTACAGGCGCGTGTGCGGCTGTGGTAGCGGGCATACGGCGGGGATTGCTCCAAAGCCCGGTTATCGTTGATACTCGTGGAGGCAGTTTGCGCATTGAATGGGACGGGCAGGCGCTACACATGAGCGGCCCGGCCCAAACTGTCTTTACCGGACAAGTCGATATCGATGCACTGTGTGCATCCTTAGCCAGAAAGGAAATCTTCTAGACATGGATACCCCCAACAGCCTTAGCGCCGTGGAAGTGGCCCAGTTTTTGAAAGCCAACCCTGATTTTTTCGACGCACACGCCGACGTTTTTGCCAAACTGATGGTGCCTCATCCACACCAAAGCCGCGCCATTTCCCTGGGCGAGCGCCAGATCATGTTGCTGCGCGAGCGCGGCAAAAAAACCGAGCGTCAACTGGCTACGCTGGTCGCCAATGCCCGTGGCAATGAAAAGATTTCCCGCCAACTGCATCAATGGAACTGCCAGATGCTGGCCGAGTCCGATCCCGACGCCCTTCCCGCCCTGATTTGCAGCAGCCTGGAGCGCATTTTTGAAATGCCCGTGGTGCGCCTGCACTGCTGGAACCCGGACGAAGTCCTGGCCGATGACGCACTGGCCAGTTGGGCTCACACCTTGATCACCCCCTATTGCGGGGCCCGACGCGAACAGGAATTTCTGGCCGATTTGCAACAAGACGCGCAATCGGTAGCCATCGTGCCTTTGAAATCCCCCGAGTCAAACATCTTGTTTGGTCTGCTGGTTTTGGGCTCGCCCGAAGCCACGCGTTTTACTGCCGATATGGGTACGGATTTCCTGGAAGGCGTTGGTGAGTTGTGCAGCGCCGCCCTGCAGCGCTTACACAAACCCAGCAGCGTTAATCAAAGCGAATGTCCGGCCTGAAGAAACAAGACCGCCCCCCCGCCGGGGAAAAGCCCAAAAAGCAGCCAGCCGTCTCCCCGGCCCTCAGCCCGGCCATGCAACGCTGGCTGCATCAACTAAGCCACGAAAAACGCTATTCGGAACACACACTGAGTGCGTACCGCAATGACCTGCGCCATTTGCTGGCGCAGTACCCAGGCACCGACCCCGACACACTCAATCAAAGTCAGTTGCGACAAGCCGCCGCCCGTTTACATGCCCAAGGCCTGGCCCCACGCAGCCTGGCCCGCATTCTGGCGGCCTGGCGTGGCTACTATCAATCGCGCACCAAAGAACTAGGCTGGCCCTTGAACCCGGCTGCCAGTCTGAAAGCACCCCGGATAGGCCGCCCGCTGCCCAAGGCCTTGTCTGTGGACCAGACCCAGCAGCTACTGGACCGCTCTACGGCCCCGATTCAGGACGATCCGGTCAGTTGGCGCAATCAGGCCATGTTTGAATTGTTTTATTCCAGCGGGCTGCGTTTGGCTGAGCTGGTCAGCCTGGACACACACTATCACCAGGATCCGCAATACCAGTCTAAAAGCTGGTTACTGCTGGATGATCGTGAACTGGTGGTGAGCGGCAAAGGCGGCAAAACACGCCGCCTGCCGGTAGGCGAGAAAGCCTTGCATGCCTTGCAACAGTGGCTGCAAAAACGCCCGGCCCTGGCCTCATTGACGACCAGCGCCGATGCCAGTGCAGCACTGTTTCTGGGAGCCCGTGGAGCCCGTATTCACCCGCGTGTTGTGCAGCAAGAGCTGGAAAACTACGCCCGAGCCAGTGGCCTACCTGTGCATGTACACCCGCACAGCCTGCGCCACAGCTTTGCCAGCCATTTGCTGCAATCGGCACAAGATTTACGGGCGGTGCAGGAACTATTGGGCCACACCAATATTTCCACGACCCAGATTTATACCCGTCTGGATTTCCAGCATCTGGCCCAGGCTTACGATCAGGCCCATCCTCGGGCACAACGCAAGAACCGGGCCAGTGACAAGCCGGATGAATGAATCAGGGCTGTAAAGCCTTGATCAGTTGATCGGTATTCGAGCGCATCATACCCAAATAGGTATCCACGCCGGATCCGGGCACACCCAAGGCGTCGGAATACAAGGTGCCGCCCACTTTCGCACCGGTTTCCCGAGCGACTTGCTCAACCAGTTTTGCGCTGACCGTGTTTTCGACAAAAATGGCCTGAATCTGCTCGCTGCGCGCTTGCTGGATGATCTGTGCAATATCGCGTGCCGAAGGCTCCGCCTGACTGGACACACCCACCAAAGGAATAAAGCGGATGTTGTAGGCCTTGCCCATGTAGGAGAAGGCATCGTGCGAGGTAATGACCTTGCGCTTGTCTACTGGCACCGCTTGCAGGCGGGTTTTAATGGAGTCGTCCAGTTCCTGAATGCGCTGGGCATAATCCTTGGCACGGCCCTGGTAGTACTGGGCATTGGCCGGATCAGCTTGCTCAAGACCTTTGCTGATATTGCGAACATAGATCTGCGCCAGATCCAGACTTTGCCAGGCATGCGGATCCTGACTGCCATGCTGATGGCTGTGCTCATGGCCGCTGTGGTCTTTCTCGGGCGCGTGTTCATGATCCTGGGCGTGGTCATGCGCAGGCTCATGGTCATGGTCGTGGTCGTGGTCGTGGTCGTGGTCGTGGTCGTGGTCGTGGTCGTGGTCGTGGTCGTGGTCGTGGTCGTGGTCAGCATGATCGTCAGCCCCGCCTTCAAACGCCAAAGGCGTAATGCCTTCCGTCGCCACGACCTGCGGACCCTTATAGCCCGCCGCCTGCTGCAAGCGCGGCAGCCAGGATTCAAACTCCAGGCCATTGACCACCAGCAACTGCGCCTTGGCCAAGGTCTTCGCATCGCTGGGACGCGGCTCAAACGAGTGCGCATCCCCATTGGCAGGCACAATCGTGCTGGCCATGACCTTGTCGCCCCCAATCTCCTTGACCATATCGTTCAGGATCGAAAAGCTGCTGACCACTCGCAAGGGTTCAGCCTGTACCGACAGGCTGGCCGCCAACAAACCCAGGGCCAACACCATGCGGCCTGAATACATGCCTCGCATTTTCATCAATCGTGCTCCAAGAGAGAGGCCATGCGCCGACGCCGTGCACGCCATTGGGAATAAGCACGCAGCAAACCGCCTTGGGGGCCAAAAGTGATAGAAAGAAAATAAAACGCGCCCGCCGCCAGGATAATCGCGGGCGAAGCCGGAACGTTGTAGTAATACGAGAACAGCAGCCCCAGATAGGCGCTGATCATGCCCAACAAAGCCGCCACCAACATTTGTCGACCTACGGAATACACCCAGAACCGGGCCGAGGCGGCGGGCAGCATCATGATCCCCACTACCATCAAAGTCCCCAAAACCTGGAAGCCAGCCACCAGCGTGATGACCAGCATGAACAAAAACAGCATGTGAACCACGGAGCCGCGCCCACCCTGGGTACGCAAAAAAATGGGGTCCATGCACTCCAACACCAACGGTCGGAACACCAGAGCCAGAATAAGCAACGTAATCGTTGTGCTGCCGGTAACCAGCAGCAAAGACGCATCATCCAGCCCCAGCACCGTGCCAAACAGCACATGGATCAAATCCATATTGGAGCCACGCAACGAAACCAGCAGCACTCCCAGTCCCAGCGACACCAGATAGAAGGCCGCAAAACTGGCGTCCTCGCGTTGTGGTGTCAAACGAGCAACCAGCCCGGCCAGCAAAGCGACGACCAGGCCGGTAATCATGCCGCCTATGGCCATCGCACTTAAGGACAAGCCCGCCGTCAAAAAACCGACTGCCACACCAGGCAGGATGGCATGGGCCATCGCATCACCCATCAGGCTCATGCGGCGCAGTACCAGAAATACACCCAAGGGCCCTGCCGCTGCGGCCAAAGCAAAAGACCCGGCCAGCGCGCGCTTCATGAAACCGAAATCGATGAAGGGGCCAAACAGCACATCCATCAGCGCCATCATAGGTAGTCACCCGCACACAAATGGCGAGCCAGATGCAGGTTCTCCGGCGTCAGCACTGCTTCGGTTTGCCCCCAACCCACTACTTGTCCGGCAAGCAGCACGGTTTGCGGAAAACAGCTACGCACCATATCCAGATCATGCAGCACGGCCATCACGGTACGGCCCTGCTTGTGCCAGTCCAGAATCAGGTTCATCAACTCATCCGAGGTTGCGCGGTCCACCGCAGCAAAAGGCTCGTCCAGCAAGAGGATTTGGGCATCCTGCATGATCATGCGAGCAAACAAGGCGCGCTGTAATTGCCCACCCGACAAGGTACCAATGGAGCGACGCGCAAAATCAGCCAGCCCCACCTGCTCCAGCGCATGGCCAAGGCGTTCATGCTCTGCTTTGGGAAAGCCGCCCCAGGCGCCCACGCGCTTCCAGGCCCCCATGGCCACCAGATCATGCACCGTCACCGGAAAGCTTTTATCCAGATCGCCCATTTGCGGCAGCAAGGCCAACTGATCCAGAAAGCCACTATCGACAGCAATGCGCCCTTTCAGGGGATTGATCTGTCCGGTCAGCCCTTTGAGCAAGGTGGATTTACCGGCTCCGTTAGGCCCGACAATGGCGGTCAAGGAGCCTCGGGTAAAACAGCCGCTGATATCACGCAGGGCGATTTTGTCTTTCCAACCCAGCGCCACATGATCCAGCTCGATCAAGGTTTGAGTGGAGGTCATACCCTTACCACGCGCCCAATGCCCAGGCAGTTAGCAGCCACAGGGCTGCTGCCACGCACAAGGCGCCCAGTACGCGCTGCCCGGCCGAGGCCAGCAAAAGCGAACGGCGCGGCACCGGACTACGGGAAGTCGAGGAAAATTGAGAACAGGACATGAAACAGGGATAATGCGGCTAGATTGGGAATTTAATTTTTTCCAAAGATGTTATAACATAACAAACAGCCTATCAAGCGCCATGCCTGTACATATTCTTACGCCCAACGCTATTGAAGATCAGCTCGCTATCGCTGAACAGCTTTGTCTGGAACGCGGTAAACGGCTGACCTCCATTCGCCGTCAGGTACTGGAAATCCTGATTCAGGCTCAGCGCAGCTTGCGCGCCTACGAACTGCTGGATCTGGTTCGCGAATTTCAACCCGGCGCCAAACCCCCTACCGTTTACCGCGCCCTGGACTTTCTGACTGAAGAAGGGCTGATCCACCGCCTGGATGCCGTCAATGCCTGGACCGCCTGTGTCGATGCCGGGGGCCACCCCCACGACTTGCTGATTGTCTGCACTCAATGCGGCACCGTGGTGGAACTGTGCGCTCCGGACTTGAGCCAAAGGCTGGCTGACTGTGTGCGCGGAGCAGGCTTTGCCCTGTCCGGTCACGAGACCGAGTTGCGCGGCCTGTGCCAACGTTGCGTTGCCGCTAAAAACGAGCGAAAACCCTTATCTGCCCCCTAAAACGTGGTATTTTGCCGCCAATCGGTATATATTCCCCGATCTATTGGCAAACCTCTGTGAATTTTTACAGATCACCGTTTGCCCAACAGGCAAGGCTGTGATGTAATCGCACGTTGTTTTCGTGCGGAGCAGATGGGTGCAGGAAGCCGCGGTTGGTGCCGTGCCTTGTACCTTTCGCCCGCCACTGCGAGGCATGTTTATGAACGCGGCATCAGATCTGAACAACATGGTTCCAGTCACTGTGCTGACTGGTTTTCTGGGCGCTGGTAAAACCACGCTGCTCAAGCGCATCCTGAGCGAATATCACGGTCGACGCATTGCCGTCATCGAAAACGAGTTCGGGCCTGAAGGCATCGACAACGAATTGTTGGTGCAAGACTCCCAGGAAGAAATCGTCGAGCTGAGCAACGGTTGTGTGTGCTGCACCGTGCGCGGCGACCTGATGCGCACCCTGAACGATTTGCGCGTTCGCCGCCAAGCGGGCGAGCTGAAGTTTGAGCGTGTCATCATCGAGACCACCGGCATGGCTAACCCCGGCCCGGTCTGCCAGACCTTTTTCATGGACGATGATATTGCCGACTACTATCGGCTGGACGCGGTCATTACCGTCGTGGATGCCAAACACGGCATGGCCACGCTGGACCAACAAGAAGAAGCCCAAAAACAGGTTGGCTTTGCTGACCGCTTGCTGATCTCCAAAAAAGATCTGGTCAACGATGTAGATTACGAGGCCCTGCGTGCCCGCCTGATCCGCATCAACCCGCGAGCCACCATTACACCGGTTCACTTTGGTGAAACGGACATCAAGGATTTGCTGGAAGTCAGCGGTTTCAACCTGAACTCCATTCTGGACATTGATCCGCAATTTCTGGCAGAGCAACACCCCGATGCGGCGGACGGCCATGATCACCACCACGACCATGGCGATGACGGCGAGTGTGGTCCGAGCTGCGGACACGATCACCACCATCATCACCACGAGCACGCCGCTCACAATGACGAAATCGGGGCTTTCGTGTTCCGCTCGGACCGTCCTTTCGACCCCGAGCGACTCGAAGACTTCCTATCGGGCATTGTCCAGGTATTTGGACCAGATCTGATGCGCTATAAGGGCATTTTGTATCTGAAGGGCATCAATCGCCGTATGCTCTTTCAAGGCGTACACATGATGATGAGCGCCGAGCCTGGCAATGCCTGGCTGGCCAAAGATAAAAAAGGCACCAAGCTGGTCTTTATTGGCCGCAAATTGCCACAAGACATATTCACCCAGGGCCTGGAGAATTGCCTGGTTTGAATTAATAATTATTCAGTAAATGCGGAGCGATTGCGCGTGACGACAGTTACAGGCTCCCAGACGTCAACAAGAGGTAAGCATCATGGCAACTAAGTCACATGACAGTACTACAACCCTGCTGACCGAGCAGGAGCTTTTGGCGATGCCTGAGTCAGACTACATGAACGCCGCCCAGCTGGAGTTTTTCAAGCATCGCTTGCGCCAGCTAGAGCAAGACATTCTGGCCAATGCGGGCGCCACAACGGAAAACCTGCGTGAAACCCAGTTCGTTCCTGACCCGGCTGACCGTGCCACGATCGAAGAAGAACACGCTCTGGAGCTGCGCACCCGCGATCGTGAGCGCAAGCTGCTCAAGAAAGTGCAACAGTCCATCGCCCTGATCGATTCGGGCGAATACGGCTGGTGTGAGGAAACCGGCGAGCCCATCGGCCTGCCCCGTTTACTGGCACGTCCCACGGCCAACCTGTCTCTGGAAGCCCAGGAACGTCGCGAGAAGCGCCAAAAAATGTTTGGGGATTAAACCTCTGACACCCGCGTTTGAAGTACGTAAAACCCTCCCATAAGCAAATAGGCAATGGGAGGGTTTTTTACTTCCTGGACCACGAGTCGCTTGATAACAATGCGCGTTATCGCCTGGCCTGCGTCGCCAGTCATCTCGATGGAAGAAAGAGAGCCCAAGCGCCAGAACCAGGTAAAAAATGATACAAAGAACATGTCTTGAAACTATGTGTTTATTAGCCTAGCCGGTAGCCAACGCCACCTTCAGCCATGTCCACCAAACGATCATTGAACAAATGCGCCCAGTGCTCCCATACTTGGTACCCACGCGGCAAAGAGCTATCTGTACGATGCCCTGAGTGCGCCAGTAAAGATGTCAGCTACGTCAGCTACACGAGTAATGGCTTCTGGTGGAAAACATTGGCAACCATCCTATTCTTTGGCATTTTTATCGCGACGTGCGGCAAAACAAATCAGCCTCCCAAGGCGACCAGCAATGAAGAGCAAAAAGTTCTTCACTTGCAAACACCAACCTCCGAGACACTGCTCAACCAGCAACTGGAGAGCAATAAATCGATGCAAACCCCGTCCCTGAAATTCGAGCTGAACAAAAACTGACCTAAGCTTTCTTTCACCCAATCAGCCCTCACTCCAGCCAGCTAAAAACATTGCCCTCAAACAAAAAACTGTTCGGCTACACCAACTGCATCAACAAATTTACAGGCTTGCATATTGATCCTTGAAATTTCCTGCTGGGCCCCCAAATGGGAACCTTAAAGGAAGGAAATCATGGAACAATTTCACGCCACTACTATTGTCTGTGTACGCCGCGGAGATCAGGTCGCCATTGGCGGCGATGGTCAGGTCACCCTGGGCAATGTTGTCATCAAGGGCACAGCCCGCAAGATTCGCCGTTTGTACAACGACAGCATCCTGGCCGGCTTTGCCGGTGCGACGGCCGACGCATTCACTTTGCAAGAGCGCTTTGAAGCGAAGCTGGAGAAGTACCAGGGCAACTTGCTGCGCGCTGCCGTCGAGCTGACGCGCGATTGGCGCACCGACCGCGTTCTGCGCCGTCTGGAAGCCATGCTGCTGGTGGCGGACAAGGAACACACGCTGGTGCTGACCGGCAATGGCGATGTGCTCGAACCCGAGCATGGCTTGGCTGCCATTGGCTCGGGCGGCTCCTACGCACAATCTGCAGCGCTAGCGTTGCTGCAAAACACCGATATGGCTCCTGCCGAGATCGTTAAAAAGTCCCTGGAGATCGCAGGCGACCTGTGTATCTACACCAACCAGAACCATATCGTCGAAACACTCTGACAGCCGGATACCCCACCATGTCTACACCTAATATGACTCCCGGAGAAATCGTCTCCGAACTGGACAAGCATATCGTTGGCCAGGGCAAGGCCAAGCGTTCTGTCGCCGTGGCCCTGCGCAATCGCTGGCGCCGCCAGCAGGTTGCCGAGCCTTTGCGCAGCGAAATCGTACCCAAGAACATTCTGATGATCGGCCCCACCGGCGTGGGCAAAACCGAAATCGCCCGCCGTCTGGCCAAACTGGCCAATGCGCCTTTCATCAAGGTCGAAGCCACCAAGTTCACAGAAGTGGGCTATGTAGGCCGCGACGTTGAAACCATCATCCGCGATCTGGTGGATATTTCGGTCAAGCAGACCCGCGAGATCGAAATGCGCCGTGTACGCACCCAGGCCGAGGAAGCCGCTGAAGACCGCATTCTGGACGTGCTGGTGCCCCCTTCGCGCGATGCCCACGGCCAGCCCCAACGTGAGGATAACTCCGCACGCCAGGTATTTCGCAAGCGCCTGCGTGAAGGCAAGCTGGACGATACCGAGATTGAAATCGAAATGGCCCAGGCCATGCCTCGCATGGAAATCATGGCCCCTCCCGGCATGGAAGAGATGACCGAGCAACTGCGTGGCATGTTCTCTGGTCTGGGACAGGAAAAAACCAAGGCTCGCAAGCTGACCGTCAAAGAAGCCTTCAAGCAACTGACCGAAGAAGAAGCGGCCCGTCGCGTCAATGAAGACGATTTGCGCACCGCTGCAGTGGCCAACGCCGAACAGAACGGCATTGTGTTCCTGGACGAAATCGATAAAATCACTGCCCGTGGCGAGAGCCAAGGCAGCGGTGGCGACGTGTCCCGCCAAGGTGTGCAACGCGATCTTCTGCCTTTGGTGGAAGGCACCAGCGTCACCACCAAATACGGTGTGGTGCGTACTGACCACATCCTGTTTATTGCGTCGGGTGCCTTTCACTTGTCGCGCCCATCCGATCTGATCCCTGAACTGCAAGGTCGTTTCCCTATCCGCGTGGAACTGGAATCGTTGAGCGCCCAGGATTTCGTACAGATTCTGTCGACCACCGATGCCTCCCTGACCAAGCAATACGCGGCTTTGCTGGGCACCGAAGACGTCAAACTGGATTTCCGTCCCGACGGCATTCAGCGTCTGGCCGAACTGGCTTTCGATGTCAACGAGCGCACCGAAAACATTGGTGCTCGCCGCTTGTACACGGTCATGGAAAAACTGCTGGAAGAGCTTTCCTACAGTGCTGGCAGCCACGGTGAACAAAGCGTGGTCATTGATGCAGACTACGTGAACAAACAGTTGCAGGAAACAGCGGCCAGCCAGGATCTGGCACGCTACGTGCTGTAAGTTCAGCACTAGACTCAAGGCTTATTCCGCTTGTTGTCGGACACGAAAAAGGGGCAGAAAAATCTGCCCCTTTTTCCATTCTTGTTCGGATAAGAACCAACACCGTACCAAGCAGACGACTGTACCAAGTTTTCAACAAACTCTGGCTTGGCAAAACGAATCAGGCTTACTGATCGCCAGATCACCAAACAATTCCGCCGACCAGAGCATACTGATAGCTCCCCTGTATAAGACATAAAAAAACCGGGCGAACCCGGTTTTTCTCCACTTGCTGAATCCGCCTTATTTGCTGATCTTGGTGACCACGTAATCACCCCCATCGCGCTTGGCAGTAAATTTCACCTTGTCACCCGGTTTGATATCGGCCAGCAAGGCAGGATCAATTTTGTACACCAATGTCATGGCGGGTAGCTCCAGGTCGCTGATCTCACCATGCTTGATGGTAATTTTGCCGGCCTCGGCGTCCAGTCGACGCACTTCACCGGACGCACTGGCTTCCTGAGCCTGGGCAACCACGACATATGCCGAGCCAGCCACCATACCCAAGGTCCCCAACGCCAAGGCCGTGCCTCGTTTCGTCCACGTCATTTTTCACTCCTGCAAATTGTGCAGAGCCAGACAATTAGCTCATAATGCCTACTTTCGGACGCCTGATGCGTCTGTTTCCGATCAAGCATAACGCTAAACCTTTGCAAAAGCATGAGTGAATTTATTAAAGGGTATGTGCTGCGTCCAGCCACCCCCGCCGATATTCCGACCATTTTGGGTCTGATGCGCGACATGGCCGCCTTTGAGAAACTGGAGCATATTTTCAAGGCCAGCGCCGAGTCGCTGCGCAACAGTTTTTTCTCCGACACCCCCAGCGCCTACTGCCTGGTGATCACGCCACAAGACCAGCCCAACACAGCAATCTCTTACATTATGTGGTTTTACAACTACTCCAGCTTTCTAGATCGCCGTGGCATCTATCTGGAGGATTTGTATATCGACCCCGCCCACCGCAAACACGGTCTGGGCGCTGCTGCCCTGCGTCATCTGGCTCAGTTGGCTGTCGCCCAGGGCTGTGGCCGCCTGGAGTGGGTGGTGCTGGACTGGAACCAGAACGCCATCGACTTCTACAAACATCAAGGCGCGCAGGTACTGGATGACTGGCGCGTGGTGCGCGTCACGGGCGAGGCCTTGCTCAACATGGCCCAAGGCACTCCTGTTCCTGCTGAGATATAAAACCCATCATGTCCACACGACTTTCCATTATCAGCACCCGCACCGGCGACGACGGCACCACGGGTCTGGGTGATGGCAGCCGCCTGCCCAAAACCGCTCCCCTGATCCACGCTCTGGGAGATGTGGATGAACTGAACAGCCATATCGGTGTCTTGCGCAGCATGACGCTACCAGAGGATGTCGATACCTTGCTGTCCGACATCCAGCACGACTTGTTCGATATGGGGGCCGAATTGTGCATTCCTGGTCATCAGGTCATAGACAGCACGCATGTGGAACGTCTGGACCAGGCGATTAGTCATTACAACGAACCTTTGGGCATACTCCAAGAGTTTATTTTGCCTGGCGGCAGCCCGGCAGCGGCGCAAGCGCATGTGCTGCGTTGTGTCGCGCGTCGAGCAGAGCGCAGTGTTGTTGCGGTGCCCGCAGAGACACTGCCGCAGGACGGTCCGCGCTTGTACCTGAATCGCCTGTCGGATTTGTTGTTTGTATTGGCGCGTACCTTGAACCGTTACGCAGACCGCTCTGATGTGCTTTGGGAGCCCAAGCGCAACGCCCAGCACAAAGGCTGATTACCCACATCACGCCTGCCATGACCGCGACAAGAACAAGGCCCTGCTTGGCAGGGCCCTATTTTTTCAAACAAGGTCAATGCGGGTTGTGTCCGCAAACCTGAACACAGGCTGATCCGTAGGATCTTCGTACACCTGCCATTTCAAGGACAAGCTGCCTACCTGGATATCCACGGTCGCCAAGGTGTTTTCCCTGTCACTGTCGTCCGGGTCACAACGCCAGATCGGGAACCTTGCATGGTGCTGATCCGCCAGGACTTTTAAAGGATCAAGCTTGGCACCGGCTTGCGCCAACAACTCATCGCCCCGCTCCTGCCGCAGCTCGGACGAACGAGTCAGACGCTGTTCAAAGCCTTGCATGGCCTCATGCACAGCATGGTTGGCATGCAAACGGTTTTGCTCAATCGTTTGCACGGACACGGCCTGGGCACTGAACTCCACGCTCAGCAAACGCGGATCACCTCGCTGGGCCAAACTCAGATGAAATGCACCAGAACGGGGGTGATCCTGCAAAATGCTCACCGCCTGATCCAGATCGGGCTGATCGAGCATGGCACGGGTCAGAACCATGCGCGGCACGCCTGGGGCCACGTGGCGCGCTCGCACGTTATTGACCGTCATGGCCAGGCCTGCCTGTGTCACCGCAAAGCTGTGGCCCGGTAAAGAGGCGGGATACAGAAAGGAGACAAAGGACATGCCACTATCGGGGATGAATTTAGCCACCCCGCAGTACCCGGCCAAGCCTGGATCGCCGTCCTCGTTATGCACCAGGCGGGGTTCCCCTTGATCAGGCATTTGCACGGTTGTGCAACCATCAGGCGCCATGGCCCATAAGTCGCCACGGCAATTCCACAAGAACACATCCTCAAATGGGAGCTCCAGGCCTAATGCCAGGCCCTGGAGCTCGGTCCATATTCGGGGAAAATAACGCTCGGTGTACTGGGCCAGCTGACTGGCTACAGCCGTTCCTTTTGATTGCATGATGCCCTGCCATGCTGTTGAGTTCAGCAAATAGGCATGCACTGCAGAGGCTCCGAAACGTCCCAAAGAATGGCCAATTTCTTTGGGACCACCACTTAACTCCAGATAGGACAACTTAGCCATTGCGTCTATTTCCAGTAGGCACCGGACTGGTGCAATTGATTTTCAAGCAACTCGATACCGCTTACCGCACGACTGCCTGCCTTGGCCAGAACCTGCTCCAGCAACACCTCCACCAGCGCCTGTGCAGCAACTAACGAAGGGAAAAAAGACGGACTGTCGGTTCCAAACAATAATGTGGCATCTGCCTGCTGCGCAATAGGGGCAAGCAAGCTGTCGCAAATCGCCAGAATGTGTGCATCTGCCCGCCGAGCAGCCTGATGCACCAGTACGGCTTCTTGCGAATACGGCGCAAAACCGAACAAAACCAATACATCGCCCTTTTGCAACGCCCGCACATCCATATCCAGGGTCCCTGACTCACCACGCAGCAAGACAATGGAGGGTCGAAACAAACGGTACTGATAATGAAAAGAAAAGGCAGGCGCAAAAGAGGCTCGAAACCCGGCCACAAAAACCCGCTTTGCCTTGGCAAGCAGGCTGACAGCCTGCGGAAGACGGGCTTCGTTCACCTCGCGCAACAGTGCCAGATTATCCATTTGCGCTGCCAGAACCTGTGCCTGGCGATCTTCTTTGTTTCGGTTACGAACCACCGCCCGAGCCTGATCGGCATAGCGGCGGGCACCCTGGCCATGCAGGGCCTGGGTGAAGACGGCCTTGAATTCTGCCCAACCGCCAAAGCCCAAAGACTGTGCAAAACGCAGCAAAGTGGCAGGCTGTACCTGTGCCTGGGCGGCCAACTGACGCATGGACAGCAAGGGCACCTGATCAGCGTGATCAAGCACATAACGTGCGCTTTGCTGGAACTGGGGCGACATGGCGGCAAACGCCGCTTGAATACGCTCCGTCAGGTTACTCAAGGAGTTCATGGGCCAACGCGCTTT
Source organism: Alcaligenes aquatilis (assembly GCF_003076515.1). Classification (NCBI taxonomy): domain Bacteria; kingdom Pseudomonadati; phylum Pseudomonadota; class Betaproteobacteria; order Burkholderiales; family Alcaligenaceae; genus Alcaligenes; species Alcaligenes aquatilis. The sequence continues at coordinate 2,844,273 of NZ_CP022390.1, forward strand.
TAAAGGGGACACCAAGTATATATCGGCCGCAAATGCTGCCAAGACGCAACAGTGCGATCTTTATCCATCTGTACCGACCACCCAATGATGATTTATTTGTTGAAAGTATTATTATATATTCAACATACGTTGAAAATATTTTGGGACTACTTTCTGGATCTGCGCCATGACACATGTTTTTCATCGCAACCCCAAGCACATGCTGCCCTATGCCGTTAAAGGGGATGGCATCCGCATTGTGGACAAGGAAGGCAAATCGTATATAGACGCCAGTGGCGGGGCGGCCGTGTCCTGCCTGGGCCATAGCCACCCTGCCATCATTGCCGCCATCAAGCAGCAACTGGACCAGATTGCCTACGCCCATACCTCTTTTTTCAGCAGCCAGGCTGCCGAAGATCTGGCGGATTTTCTGACCAGCCGATCCCCTGGAGATCTGAATCACGCTTACTTTCTATCCGGCGGCTCTGAAGCAGTAGAGGCCAGCCTGAAACTGGCTCGACAATACTTTGTAGAAATTGGCCAGCCTGAGCGCCATATCTTCATCGCCCGCCGTCAGAGCTATCACGGCAATACGCTGGGTGCCTTGGCCATTGGTGGCAATGAATGGCGCCGCAAACCCTTTTTACCGCTGCTGGCGCCAGCCCAGCACGTTTCCCCTTGCTATCCCTACCGCGATCAGCGCAGCGATGAAAGCGCCGAGCAATACGCGGACCGTCTGGCTCAGGAGCTGGATGACACGATTCAAAACCTGGGCCCCCAACATGTTGCTGCCTTTGTCGGCGAGACTGTGGTGGGAGCCACCGCCGGTGCCTTAGCCCCGGTAGGCGACTACTGGAAGAAAATCCGCCAGGTCTGCGACAAGCATGGTGTGCTCCTGATTCTGGACGAAGTCATGTCCGGCATGGGGCGCACCGGCTATCTGTTTGCCTGCGAAGAGGACGGCGTGGTGCCGGACATCATGGCTATTGCCAAGGGTCTGGGTGCGGGCTATCAGCCGATTGGGGCCATGCTGGCCAGTGACCGGATTTATCAAGCCATCCTGAATGGCTCGGGCTTTTTCCAGCACGGCCACACCTATATGGGCCACGCCACGGCCTGCGCCGGTGCGCTTGCCGTGCAGCAAGCCATTGAGCAGGACCAGTTGCTGGAAAACGTCCGCCAGCGTGGCGAACAATTACGCCAGGAACTGCATCAGGCATTGGACAGCCACCCCAATGTAGGCGATATACGCGGTCGAGGACTGTTTGTTGGCGTCGAGCTGGTACAAGACAAGACCAGCAAGCAAGCCCTGGACCCAAGTCTGAAAACCCACGCCAAGATCAAACAACATGCATTTTCCCAAGGTCTGATGCTCTATCCTATGGGTGGCACGATAGATGGGGTGCATGGCGATCATATTTTGCTGGCGCCGCCCTTTATCTGTACCGAGTCCGACATTCAGGAAATCGTGAAACGTTTGACGCACACCATAGAGCACATCCTGCCCCGTTAAATCCCATCTTGCCGAGCAATGAGCGGACAGCCAGCATGGGCTGTCCTCCTCAGGAATACCCTGCTGATCGTCCTGCGGCAAACCAGCCGCAAGAAGCACCGCCATACATAAAGGAGAACCATGGCCCGCCTACCTTATGCTGACCTGAACGCCCCCGAAGCCGCCCCATTGGTAGAACAAATCATTGCAGAGCGTGGCAGTGTCTTGCACCTGTACCAGATGCTGCTGCACAGCCCGCCCATTGCAAAAGGCTGGCTGAATCACCTGACGGGCATACGTCACAACAGCAGCCTGCCGGGTGATCTACGCGAGCTGGTCATCATGCGTGTAGCCTTGTTGAATCGTGCCCCTTACGAGGCCGATCAACATGCCCCTATCGCTCTGGCTGAAGGCCTGAGCCAGGCTCAACTCGATGCCCTGCCCGACTGGCAGGATTCGGATGCGTTCACGCCCATCCAGTGTGCGGTACTGGCCTACACCGATGCCATGACCTTGAAGGTGCAAGTGGAACCCGCCGTTTTTCAGGATGTACGTCAATATTTCGATGAGCGCCTGACTGTCGAGCTGACCGCTACCATTGCTACCTACAATATGGTGTCGCGCTTTCTGGAAGCCTTGCACATCCACTCAGACGACTCGCGTTAAACCGGCACCCTAAGTACATTCGTCCTGCTGCCTCCCAAGCGCCCCGCCAGAAACTCCACAAACAAACGCAGTTTGGGAGGCAGATGGCGGGTGGGCGGATACAAAGCCCACAAGGCACCACAATATTGAGTGCGGAACTCCCAATCGTCCAGCACACGCACAATGCGCCCTTCCTGCTCGGGCTCCCTGGCCACAAAACAGGGCAAACTGCCTATCCCCAAGCCACGCTCGACCGCATCCAGACGCACACCCGTATGATTAGCCGCGTAACGCCCACTAACCGACACATTCAGCACCCGCCCTCCTTTATTGAAGCGCCAGCGTGAATCGCTGGGCGCCTCGCCCAGATAAATGCAGCTATGTTCGCGCAATTGCTGTGGATGCACGGGCAGGCTGTGCTCGGCCAGATAAGCGGGGCTGGCATACAAGCCATGTCGAATATCGGTCAGATGACGGCCCATCAAACCCGGTGGCGGCTGATCGGTGATTCGTATCGCCAGATCCAGTTGATCGTCGATCAGATCGGCGTAGCGATCATCCAGATTCATCAGGACATTCACCTTGGGATGCGCCGCCAAGAAGTCCGGCATATGAGGATGGATCAGAAAATGCCCCACTGCTTTGGGAACACTCAAGCGAATCTGCCCCTCTGGCTCGGTCTGGAACTGTCCCGAAATTTCCATCGCGGCCTGGGCGCAAGACAGCATGTCACGCGCATGCTCATAAATTGCCTGCCCACTATCACTTAAGCGCAATTTGCGTGTCGTGCGCTGCAGAACGCGCGTTCCCAGGCCTTTCTCCAAACGCGCAATGGAACGGCTGACCGCCGACGGGGTATAGCCAAGCTGGCGAGAGGCTTCGGAAAAACTGCCTGTCTCCACCACTTTGACAAAAACCACCATGTCACTCATCAGGGAAGTGAGATTACTTGTGCTCATAGGGAATAAATCATTTCAATGAATTGCAATTACCAGGACTGCTGGCAATGCCTACAATGCTTTAAAGCCAATCGACCGATAATAAAATGCAAGATAAATTATATTTGACCAGCCACAGCCTTACCTGCACAGCGGAAATCCTGGAGGGTTATCACTCCGAGAATGAACGCTACGCTGTCAGGCTGGATAAAACCTTATTTCACCCTCAAGGTGGTGGTCAGCCCTGTGACAAAGGCACGATAAATGGGAACGAGGTTCTGCACGTGGCACAAAACCACGATGGCCATGTCCTGCACTACCTGCACAAGTACCTGCCTTTGGGCCCAGTGGAACTACGTATCGACGGCAACCATAGACGGGAAAACGCTCGCTTACACACCGCAGGCCACATGATCGGTCATCTGCTGGAGCGCATTGGTTGGCAAGCGGTAAAGGCGCATCATTGGCCGGGTGAGTCGCGTGTCGTGTTTCGCAGCTCCGCAAATGCCCTGCCCCCACTTCTGGACGATTTATCGAACCACTGTGCCGAACAAATCCAACTGGCCCAAGCTATTTTCATCAGTTTCCAGGCTGGCCGACGCCAAGTTGCAATTGGCAATCTGGGTCAATACCCATGTGGCGGCACCCATGTTGAAAACACATCTGAATTGGCTGGATTGAAAATAATTCGCATCAAAAACAAAAAGGATGAACTTAGCGTTCACTATGAAATGATGACCGAATAAACAATAAAAACCAGGATAGTTGATTAGCACCGTCTATCAATGGGAAAAGACAAGAGCCTTTTAAAAACACCAAGAACATGAGGGATGTATTGAGAGGCTGAACGATTACAGATTGGACATATGCAGTCCCTGCAAATAGCGAACGTCTGGCTACCCGACGTTCCCGCTGCATTGATGCGTCCACCTCACAAAAGCTGGGCGACGCTATCCTCGGTCAAAACGCCCTCGATCACTACCCGCCCAGCAGCCCGCAAGGGCAACGTAACAATGGCCAAGCCGGAAGGGAGAGCTGCAGAGCATCTCGTCACCCCAAGCAAGGGCAACTTGCGCCTGAGCCCGTCTTGCCTTGTGGGATATCGCAGACCTGCCATGCCGCTGATTTTTTGGAGTGAATAGTGTTGCAAACCTATTGGCCAGAGTTCACTACTCTGGCGTTGATTCATTTTTTGGCCGTTATTGCCCCTGGGCCTGACTTTGCGGTCACCATCCGCCAAAGTGTGCGGCTGGGCCGCCAGGCCGGCATTGCCACCGCTATTGGCATCGGGGCGGGAATCTCCGTGCATGTGATCTACACCTTGTTGGGCGTAGGCGCTTTACTGCACTCCACCCCCTGGCTGATGAGCGTGGCCGAAATCTTGGGCGGCGCTTACCTGCTGTACATAGGCTGGGGATTTTTACGACAGGCCAATTCTCCCATGGAGGTAAGCCTAACCGAGTCCAGCAATGGCGAACCCGCTGCCGTCAGCGTGCGTCAGTCTCTGGCGCTGGGCTTTATGACCAATGCCACCAACCCCAAAGCCACCCTGTTCTTTCTGGCAGTATTTACATCAATAGTCAGTGCCAGCACCCCGCTCAGCACCCAAATGCTCTACGGCGTCTGGATGTGCCTGGTCAATGCGGGCTGGTTTATTGTCGTTAGTCTGATCTTCACCAATCCTCGCGTGCGCCAGCGTTTCTTACGCATGGGAACCTGGTTTGAACGGATAACAGGCGTCTTGCTACTTGGTTTTTCACTGCGCCTGCTGGTGCATGCCGGGCAGCGTCTTTTGATCTGAGCAGACAAAAGCCGAACAGTGTCAAAGATCGCAGCTCACCTTTGCACTCTGGCCTGCATAAGCGATAAATAGCAGCAAGCATGATTGCTCTAGCGCCATAAAAAAATCGCCCCGCCTTGTGAAAAGGCGGGGCGATTTTTCATTAGACCATGGATTGGCCCGTCTTACGGGCTCTGCGCCAATCCCGGATCAGGTTGCCAACCAGCAAGACTAAAATGATGGCCGACATGACAGGCCAGATCATAAAGTAAATCGTCATCAACATAAGATTCTCCTTTGCTTTTTTCTATCGTGAGTTCAAGCGCGGGCCGAAACCGGCTCACCTTTCACTTCACGCTGTTTCTTGCCCGGTACGGGAGTCTCGTCATAGTGAAAAGACTGCACGCGCTCGGCCAGGACGGAAAAATCAAAACGTTCCTGACTACGCAAACTGATGGCTACACAAACCACAGCGCTAACGCCGTAAGCCGTCAAGGACCCCAACAAAACAATGTACTCACGCAGAAAACCAATGAAGTTGGGAAGCAAGATAGCGGTCGCAATCACACCAATCGCAATGGCAATACGGCTGCGGAAAAACGCAAAGGTCATCAAACCAGCAACAACACCACCGCCAATCGATGCAGTCACTTCGTAGAACAAGGCCACCACACCCTCGATGGGAATCAGCTCAAAGCGGACGATCGTAAACAGCACAACAGCGCACAACACCGACCAAGTAAACGCTTTGTTGGTAACACGATCCCAGTAAAAACTGACGATGACCGGGAACACAATCGCGCCCCACAAGGCACCGACAAACACCAGCATCACCAGAATATCCAGACGCAAACTGGCGAAGATCACCCCCACCATCGTGGCAACGACCATCGTGACACGGCCCCACCACAGCATACGAGCAGGTTGTGGGCGGCCACGAGCAATGTTCTTGGCGTAAATATCCGTCATCACGATCGCTGACAAGGCGGCCAAGTCCGAGTCCGCAGTGGAAGACAAGGAGCCCACCACCAGCACGAAAAACAAGGCAATACCAACGGGTGGCAGATACGTAGACGCCATCTGCGGGATGATGTTGTTCATATTGCCATTCACGGGCTGCAAGCCGGTGAACAAAGCCAGCAGACCCAACATGCCCAAACCAATGACAACGGCACCGTAACCAATGGTGGCCGTCAGGAAAGTGGGCTTGATCAGATCCTCTCGCACTGCAAACAGGCGTTGGGCAATCGTCTGGTTACCAATCGCGTAAGCCAGTACCGCCACAAAGTACGGCGCACCTTGCTCCAAAATGGCCTTGGTCGAATAGAAGTTGGCTTGTTCGGAATCCAGACGCCACCAATTGGCCTGAATCATCTCTGTGCCACCAGCGTTAAAGAAGATCAGCGGAATAATGACGACGGCTGACAAAATCATGGCAACCAGTTGAGCAAAGTCCGTCATCACCGAGGCGCGAAAACCTGACCACAAGGTGTAGGACAGCACTCCCAGACCCGCAATCAGCACACCTTGAATAAATGTCAGAGGGCTAAGGACCGAGACCAACGCACCTGCGGCGGTGAAGTTCACCATCAGGCTGATGCTACTGCCCACCACGTTGGAAATCGCCATAATCATCTGACTGGACGAGCCGTGCCGTGCGTGCAGCACCTCGGCCAGCGTATGTGCCTGCGGGGCCAGTTGGCGAAAACGTCGCCCAAAGGGGTAGATGAACAGAATCATCAAAGCACCCCATAGCCCGTAATGTAGAGGGCCTGATAGCCCATATTTAAAACCCGAGGTCGCGCTGGCATAAAAGGACGCGGCCCATATCCAGGTGGCAATCATGCTGGCCGCTGCAAGGCCAAAACCCACTGCACTGTTGGATACCATGTATCCATCCACGTTTTCTTTCTTTTGGCCAATCACGAGCGACATCAGAAATGTCGCACCATAAAAGCCAACCAGCAACAATATGGCCGTTGTGGTTGAAAGCGTAAAAAACTCCGCCTCTTGCATGTCTTTCCCTTTCTCTTCTGCGCGATGGCTGCTTGCAAAACAGCTCTCACTCGCATGCGTGCCGATTCCGCAGTAACGCGCTGGGCGGCACCGATCCCAAGATCAGAACCGAAACACCTGAACCGAACGCGCGCACACGCGCCTTCGCCCTTGACCAGAGCCAAAGCGAAAAAAGCAAGACACAGCGCAAAGTGCCTCACATTACGGCAAGTCTGCGGGCCTTACAGCAAATAAACATGGCCAGAGACAAGCCGCTCTGTTGCAGGCCGAAGTCGTGTGAGACCGTCGGCTGGTTGTTCCGCGACCCAAGGGTCGGGCAAGGTGTTTCGGGCTAAAGCCGGGTTGTTGTGCAACAACCTGTTGAAGAACGGACCGCCATTTTTTTATGCAATTTTGTCGCACCTGAACGGCCTGTTCGAGAAGCTGATTCAATGAACCAGAGCGACCAATTATACATATTTAAAATTTTAGGGTCTATATCATGCTGTTTCAGCATCGAAAAAGAGGATTTCAGGCCTTTTCAATACACTCGTAGACCTCATCAGTACTCAAACTGGCACGTGCCAGTTCTTGGCAGGCAGCAGGCACTTTGCCTACAAAAGCGTAGCCCTCCCCTCGCACCGAGCGTATGGGCAGTTCCTCTCCGATCGCCGTTATTTTACGTTTCAAGCGACTGATCAAAACGTCCACAGAACGGGCAGTCGACTCCCGCCCTTCTTCCGGAGGAAACAAACGATCACGCTCTACGGTTTGCGGACTGACCGCAAAGAGAACCTGCACAATACGTCGCTCACCGCGCGTCAACAGGACCGAGTGACCGCGTGGCGTGAGCAAAGTCCAACCGTTCTCCATCAAGTCCCATCGTTGCAGATCCGGCTCCAACTCAGTTCTCTGAGGCAACAGCCCCGCACTGACGGGTTCTGCCAAATCAGTTCGCAAACTTTGCTGCAAGGCATAGCCGCGACGCCGCAAGGCCTGCACGCAAGCCACCACTTCCACCGGCAAAGCATCCTGGTCAAAGCAGGCATCAGCCCCAGCAAGCAACAAATGTCCTCGTTCCAGGCCAGCCATCTTGTCGCGCCGCACAACAAGGACACCTGCAGCAGGAAATTCCATGCGTAAACGATTGATATGCCAAAAAATCTTCTCTGCCTGACACACGAGAGCAAATACCATCTCCGCCCCGATTGAATGCGCTAAGGACAGGCATTGCTCTATCGTCTCTACCGTCTTTACCTTGACGCCCCACTGCTCCGACTCCAAGGCGATCTGCTGCAGACTGGCCTTGTCGTTATGTAACAGAAACATTCGTTCTACCGTCATAGTCCTTACCCTTATGGGTCCACACTAGGCAATTGATGTTTTTTACCCCTGGACTGGCCGGCAAATTCGCCACTGGCTGCCTTGACCAGGAACGCGGCTATCAAGGAATCCATGTTGGGATCAGGACTCAGAGTCTCAGGAACCGTCCCGCCCATTTGTTTTAGAGTAGTCTTGCGGACCGCAGCCAAAGAAACAGTCTCGCCAGAAATCAGATGAAAAAGGAGGTGCGGTGCCGCAAAGGCACGCCCTGCACCCATTCCAGCACAAGCCTGGCTGTCGCCAACGCCGCCGCAGCGGTATGTAGCACGCGTCTTGGGGTTTTCCGTAACTGCCATCAATGTTGTCGTTTTCTCGTTTCAAACCAACTTATAGATGCTGTTCACAATCTGTTCGCTTACAAAAAAAGTAGCCAAAATTTTTTCTGACCCTCTTGTATTGCACTGACATAACCAAGTTTTCGGGTGCAATACCCCCTCGCCTCGTCACGACGATAATTTGAATGTTTTCTCAAGAACCCTTTACCGAAATTTCATCCCTATTCGGTTTTTTTTATTTTCTTACCATTTTTTTATAATGGCTTTTGAATTCTTACAGAACCTGTTTGAATCACTGCAAAAAAACACCTTAATAAACCGTTTATTTCATTTTTGTTTTAAATATTAGGATTTTTGTGCTGTCGGTAAACCGAGGGAGACAGGCCGCTGTATCGACGAAATGCGGTGGAAAAATTGGCCGGATTTAGATAGCCAGACTCGGCCGCCACGTTAGTGATGGCCATATCGGTTTGCCTGAGCAAATGCATGGCATAACGCATGCGGCTGGAATACACAAAATCGCGCACCGTTAAACCACCACTCTCTTTAAAGAGCTCGTTCAAGCGGCGAGCGGTCGTCCCGAACCTCTCCGCCAGACTATCGACCGTCAAATAATCCGACAGATTGTCCCGCACGTGCTGCTGTACTGCATCGACCAGACAATGCTGAGCGGATGAACTAGAAAGACCCTTCCACCCCTTGTTAGCGCTGCTTTCTTCCCTACTTCCTTCCATCTCCCTCAGGCCCAGATGCAGGCGAATACGCTCGATCACTAATTGCACATGGGTTTGGTACGCAATGAAATCGCGAGCGCCGCTACGTAAAGCCATGAGCTGACTATCCGCGCATAAAACCGCTGACAGGAACACCACCGGAATAGAAGCGGTTTGGGGATTGGCACGCAACATCCGCATAAAAGTGTCGCCCCGCAAACCAGGCAAGTGGTATTCACTCAACACACAATCAGGCTGCAAGGATTGGCAACGCGCCAAGCCCTGCTGTGCATCCAGCGCAAAACTAATCCGAGCAAAACTAGTGCGTAACAAAGCCAGTAAATCGGCTATGCCGGCAGGTTCTGGAGCAATAAGCAAAATATGAGCTTCAGACGAGACATGCATAAGCAATCCACCTATGGGGACAAATAAGTTTGTTTTGTTCCAATCCGACGCTAATTCTAATAATTAAAAACACTTCCAAATAATTCGCTTATTTCCCTGGCCTTTATATTTCTATTTATTTCCATAAAAACAGTTACATTATTTCGTTTCATTTCTCTAAAACCTAGTAAACTGCGCTTTTGAATGCAAAGATCCGAAAACAAAGCGCCATTACGTTCAAATATTTTTCTTTTGTTTCAAATGAGTAAATTAAGATTCAAAACAATACTCAAACACACAAACAGACAAATAAAAACCCCGCCGTAGCGGGGCTCATCAGTAAAGCAGGGCAAACCTCAAATCAACGATTATGCGTTGCTGGCAAAGCCTGCCCGCGCCAGAACGCCCAACGGGCCGATCTGGCGTACCACATCAATTTGTTCGGGAGTACGCACATAAATGCAGCCGGCATAAGACAGAGCATTGACTGAAATACCGTCAACCAACTCCATGCTGCGCGGCACCACCAGCATCCATCCCTGGCCAGCCAACATATTATGTGGCGGTAACTGTCCGTCCTGCCCTGGCACCAAACCCAACTCATTGCACGCCAGGCGGTAAGAATTCAAAAGACTGTCACTCAAGGCGACCGGATCTCGACTATCGGACAAGCGCACAAAACAATGCTCAAAAGCCAAGGCGGGGTGTTGATGCGCGCTGCCTGCAGCAGCCTGGGTGGGGAGTTTGTCAAGATAGAGAGCCAGCGAACCATTGCTGTCCGCCTGCGGAATCCATTGTGTATGTTTGTGACGCTGGCTGGCACCTGCCGGGCCACCGCCGTTGTAAAAGCCCAAACCATTCTGCAAGGCCAGAAAGTCCGCCAGAATTCGGAAATCAATATCGCGTAGCGGGCTGAGCTGTTCGGAAAACACCTTGTCGGCCAGCACCAAATGCAGATCACAGACAGCAAACTTGTTCAGCACAATATTGTGTGTGCTGCTGGCATCAACCACCGTCAAAGCGGGGGTTGGCGGCAAGAAAGGATTGAAGTTGGGGTCGCGCGGTCCACCTGGAATCGAGACGCTGGCAGCATCCTTGGCCGCCAGAGTAGATACCCAACGCACAAAAAATGTCAGCCCTTGATCCCGCATCAGTTGCTCTTGAGCTTGCACGGGCAACAAATCACCACTGGCCAACGCGGCCCGACTTAGTTGGTCCAGGCGTTGCAAAATTTCCTTGCTCACGTCGTCTCGCTCCTCATTTGAAGTTGTATAGTGACGCCTTATTGTAGGCAAGAGACGCGAATAAACGCGCATGCTGCCTAACGCAAATTTTCCACCACCTCTATCAGGAGTACTCCATGTCCGGTATCCGCCGTATTGCCAGCCCACTGCCACTGCCCTTCTCGCGTGCCACCATGGCTGGCGGTTTTTTGTTCTTGTCCGGCCAGATCCCCTATGACGCCCAAGGTGAAGTGGTACGTGGCTCCATCCAGGACCAGACCCACGCTGTGTTTGACCGCCTGATCGAAGGTCTGGCTCTGGCTGACGCCACCTTGGCTGATGTGGTCAAAGCCACCGTCTGGCTGTCCGATATGGCCTTGTTTGCCGACTTCAATAAAGTCTATGCCGAGCGCTTTGGCGACACCTTGCCTACCCGCTCGCTGGTTGAAGCCAAACTGGCCAAAAGCGTGGACGTAGAAATTGAAGTTCAAGCCTGGCTGGGCGATCGCGGCTAAGCCGCTTTCAGACCGACGGGTCGTCACACAAATTCACGCTACCAGGCCTTGGATATGGCACACTGAATTCCTCTAGTCCAAGGAGAATTCTGATGCGTTTTTTTGCTTCGGCCCGTCACACTTTACTGGCTTGTTCTGTCTTAGGTCTGGGCACCAGCATCACCACCTACGCAGCCACGACTGACCAAGCCGCAGAACCGACTGCGATCAAACGCTTTCTGGGCGATTCGGACCTGCCTTTTTCCCGCGCCGTGCAAGCCGGGGACTTTCTGTTCCTGTCAGGACAAATCCCGCTGAACGCGAAAGGCGAGATCGTGCGCAGCAGTATTGAAGATCAGACCAATGCCACGCTGGACCGAATTGAAGAGACGCTGAAATTGGCCGGTGCAGACCTTAGCCATGTCGTCAAAGTGACGGTGTATCTATCTGATATGGCCTTGTACGATCAGTTCAACAAAACTTATAAAGAACGCCTGGGCAGCAACTTTCCGGCACGCTCGTTAGTACAGGCCAAACTGGTGGGTGGTGTGGACGTAGAAATCGACGTTCAGGCATGGACAGGCACTAAAACCAGGCCAGCCAAACATTGATACCGGCCCCTTGCCATAGCCGATCCCTTATAAGCGGCACGCTTACTGCCTGACTGTCTTGTATGGCACACTAGCACCCTTAGCCAGACCTTTTACCCGCGCCAGGCTTACCGCCTGGCGTTTTCGTTGCCTTTACGGACTCTCTCATGATCTACGCGATTACTGCCCTTTTCGCCTTTCAGTTAATCGGCGAAATTCTGGTGCAGACACTATCTTTGCCGCTGCCAGGGCCTTTGGCAGGCATGCTGCTTCTAGCTGCAGCCTTGCTGATTCGTGGCGGCGTACCGGCCTCGTTGGAGAGCACAGCCAGTGTCATGCTACAGAACCTGATGCTGCTATTTATCCCCGCCGTGACCGGCGTGATGTTGTATTTTGATCGAGTGGCCCAGGAGTGGCAGCCCTTTTTGATCGCCACCTTGGGCGGCACCGTCATCACCATGGTGGTCACAGCCTTGGTGCTCAATCGTCTGCTTAAAAACCACCAGGAAAAAGAGTAATGACGGACGGACTTTTTCAAATCTGGGTCTTTCTGTCCAGTTCGCCCCTGCTGTGGCTGACCTTGACCTGCTCGGTCTACGCAGGCTCGGTCTGGATGTACCGCAAATCAGGCAGTAGCCCGTTCTTGCTGCCGATTCTGGTCTCGGTTCTGGTGATTGTGTCCCTGCTCTTGCTGACCCGCACGCCCTACCCCGTCTATTTTGAAGGGGCCAAGTTCATTCACTTTCTGATTGGCCCTGCCACGGTTGCCCTGGCTGTGCCGCTCTACAACCAGCTGCGTCAGTTGCGCAAGATCTGGAAGCCGCTAACCATTGCCCTGCTGATTGGCTCGGTGACCGCTATTTTCAGTACGGTGCTGATTGCCTGGGCCTTGGGTGGCTCGTTTGAAACCATCATGTCGGTGGCACCGCGCTCGGCCACCATGCCAATTGCCATGGCTTTGGCAGAACAATTTGACGGGCAACCTTCCTTGGCGGCTGTCGCTGTTGCCATTACTGGGATCGCGGGCACCATTATGGCGCGCCCGCTGCTGAACGTGCTGCGAATTGATCGCCCCGAAGCCCGTGGCTTTGCTGTGGGCGTGACGGCACACGCCATCGGCACCGCCCGCGCCTTGCAGGTTCATGAAACGATTGGGGCGTTCTCTGCCATTGGCCTGAGTCTGAACGGGATCATGACCGCCGTGTTGGTGCCCTTTGTTCCTATTATCTTGCGCTGGTTAGGTGTGGCCTGAGCCAGGCGGGACAGCCTGGCTCTAGCGCCACTCGTCTCGATAGACGAAACGGGGCATCTGCCAATTGCGGTGCAAAGCCAGCATACGGAAACCCAGACCGATAATCATGGGGCCCAACAGGGTGACATACGGGTTCCAATCCAGATGCTGGGCACCCAAATACAAAGCGCCAGTCAGCATGGATACACTGGCATACATCTCCTTGCGTAGCAGCAAGGGGATGTCATTGCACAAGATGTCACGCAAGACACCACCTGCACAACCGGTAATCATGCCGCTGAGCAGCACCACCGTAATCGGCAGCTTCATCTCCAGCGCAATCTGGCAGCCAATCACGGTAAAGACCACCAGCCCCATGGCGTCGAGCAGCAGGAACAGGCTGTGTAAGCGCCGCATGATAGGGGCGATCAAAGCCGTAAGGATAGCCGCACCTGCCGTAATCCACAGATATTCAGGATGCTGCACCCAGGTCAGCGGGTAATGCCCCAACAGCACGTCCCGCACCGAGCCGCCACCCAAAGCGGTGACACAAGCGATGGTGCACACACCCACCCAATCCATGTCGCGACGGCCTGCGGCCAGCGCCGCAGTCATGGCTTCGGCGGTGATGGCAATAATGTAGAGAACAAGTAAGAGCATGATATTTTTTAAGCATCAAGCTGTTGAAGAAGCCCCCGATAGCAACGCAGCATCAGCAAGCCAGGCACAGCAATAAAGACGGTACAAATAAAAAAGCCCGGCCAGCCCAGGGATTCGACCAGTACAGGTGTCAAAGGCCCAGCCAGATACGTACGCCCCACTGCCGACAAGGCCGACAGAAGTGCAAATTGAGTGGCGGAATAAGTCCGATTGCACAGGGCCATCAGCAAAGCGACAAAGGCTGCTGTGCCTAGACCGCCGCACAGATTTTCCAGACCGACCACCATGCCCATCAGCCACATGGATGGCGCGGTTTCAATCGCAATCCACCAATAACCCAGGTTGGAGACAGCCTGCAACACACCAAAGATCATCAAGGCCCGGTACAGACCCAGACGAGCCATGATTGCCCCGCCCATCAAGGCCCCAACCACCGTCGCCGCCAGACCAAACACCTTGTTGATCGTGCCAACCTCGGACAGCGTAAAACCGGCCGCACGAATCAAAAAGGTGGTGGACAAGGCACCGGCAAAGGCATCGCCCAGCTTGTAGAGCACAATCAGCGCCAGAATACTCCAGGCACCAGGGCGCGAGAAAAAATCTGCCAACGGTGCCACGACCGCCTCAGACAAGCTACGGGGCGGACGGCTCTGTTCCTGTGGTTCTGGTGAAATCAAGGTCACCAGCGCACACAGTGCCATGAAACCACCCATCAGAAAATAGGTATTGGACCAGCCCAACCAGCGATCCGCCAGAATCAAGGCCAGACCACCGGAGACGATCATGGCGATGCGGTAACCCATGACCTTGACCGCCGCCCCCGCCGCCCGCTCCTGCGCTTGCAGCACATCGGTGCAATAGGCATCGAACGCAATGTCCTGCGTCGCTGACAAAAAGGCCACCCATACGGCCAGCAAGGCCAACGCAGTCAGGTTTACGGAAGGAGAAAACAAACCCATGGCCGCAATCGAGGCGGCCAGCAGCAATTGGGTCAACAATATCCAGCCACGCCTGCGCCCCATGAACGGTGGTGCATAGCGGTCAATCAGGGGGGCCCACAGAAACTTCAGCGTATAGGCCGAGCCGACCAGCGTCAGAAAACCGATCTCGGTCAGCGAAACATTTTCAACCGTCGCCCAGGCCTGCAAGGTGCCTGAAACCAGGGCCAGAGGCAGGCCGCTGGCAAACCCCAGAATCAGCAAAGGCAAGACTCGGGGACTGGTATAGACACGTGACACGTCAGGCCTTATTAGCGCTAAGCAGCAAGAAAGTGGGGAGACTCGAAACGATACATGGCCAAAGTACTGCGCCAGCCCGGCAAAAAGCGCACCGTGTCGCGACCATTGAATGCGGCACGATCAAGAATACGTACCCCCACCGCCTGGGCCAGATCTTGAAAGTCTTTCATGGTGCACAAATGGATGTTGGGCGTGTTGTACCACTGGTAAGGCATTTCGCCGGTGACCGGCATGCGTCCGCGCAAAATGCTCCAGCCATGCGGCCAATAACCGAAGTTAGGAAACGAGACGATACCATACCGCGCCACCCGCGCCATCTCGCGCAGGATGTGCTCGGTATGGTGCATGGACTGTAAGGTTTTGGACAGCACAACGGTGTCAAACTGCTGATCGCTAAATAGCGCCAGACCCTCTTCCAAGTCCTGCTGAATGACATTGACGCCACGACGCACCGAAGCGATCACGAACTGGTCGTTCAGCTCTACGCCTGTGCCAACGACCTGGCGCGTATCGCGCAGATGCGCCAGCAAAGTGCCATCGTTACAGCCCAGATCCAGCACACGCGAGCCTGGCTCAATCCACTGCGCAATGCGCAGCAAATCCGGTCTTAACATGACATCATCCACCTGTGTTTGCGGCTTAGTCATTCTGCCAGCACCCCTGTCGTGCGCGTGCGCGCAGGCAAGCCCAAATTAGCGGCGATCTGGTCATAGTATCCCTGCACAACGGCATGATAACGAGGGTCTTCCAGCAAAAAAGCGTCGTGCCCGTGCGGGGCATCGATTTCAGCATACGTTACCTGGCGCTGATTGCGCAGCAGGGCCTGCACGATTTCGCGCGAGCACTCGGGCGAGAAACGCCAGTCCGTGGTGAAGGACACCAGCAAGAACTTGGCCAACACATGTTCCAGTGCCTTGACCAGGTCCCCCTGAGACTGGCGCGAAGGATCAAAGTAATCCAGCGCACGGGTGATAATCAGGTAGGTATTGGCGTCAAAGTAACGCGAGAACTTCTCGCCTTGATAGCGCAAATAGGATTCGACCTCGAATTCCACGCCGTAGTTGTAGTGGTATTCGCCGCCTTGGGCCGGCGCACGCTGATTGCGGCCAAATTTTTCGGCCATCACGGTGTCAGACAAATAGGTGATATGACCCACCATGCGGGCAACACCCAGACCCGCTTTAGGCACCACACCATGCTCGTAGTAATTACCACCGTGAAACTGCGGGTCGGACAAAATGGCGCTGCGGGCCACTTCGTTAAAGGCAATGTTCTGGGCCGACAGGCGCGAGGTGCTGGCAATAACCACACAGTTCTCCACACGCTCGGGACAACTGATGGCCCAGCTCAGGGCCTGCATGCCACCCAATGAGCCCCCCATGACGGCAGCAAACTTGCGGATGCCAAAGTAGTCGGCCAAGCGGGCCTGGGCACGAACCCAGTCTTCTACCGTCAGAACGGGAAACTCAGAGCCCCAAGGTTTGCCAGTAGCAGGATTGATGCTGGACGGGCCGGTCGAGCCAAAGCAGGAGCCGATATTGTTGACGCCGATGACAAAGAAACGATCGGTATCCACTGCTTTGCCGGGGCCGACCATATTGTCCCACCAGCCTATGCTTTTGGGATCGTCGTCGTAATACCCGGCCACGTGGTGCGAGGCATTGAGTGCATGGCACACCAATACCGCATTGCTGCGTTCATCGTTAAGGGTGCCGTAGGTTTCGACTGCCAGCTCGTAGCTGGGCAGCACTTGCCCGCTGCGCAGATGCAGGGGTTCATCAAAGGCGATGAGTTCGGCTTGTACGGGGCCCACCGAACCTTCGGGGATCAAACCGCAGGATGGGCTAAGGGCGCCAGTGTCGGCGCTAGGGACGGAATCAGTGGCCATCAGGACCTCTTTAGCTGGATTTATGGAGCGCCCGCAAGCGGATCAGGCAAATCGGCGCAAAACGTATAAGATAAAATTCTAGCATCGCTGCGGCGCGGCGTCCAAATCGACCAGCCGGGATCGATTCAGAACTCTGGGCAACGGTAGCGTCAGAGAAAAGACAATGCTTTGATTTACATCATTATTTTCATGCACATTTGTCTGCCAGCTAAGCTAAATTTGAGTACATTGGCCCGACGTTTACCACGAATGCATGAGGAATGGCTTTACCGTGACGCATTTAACTTCACGCGAACAGTCCTGCCTGAACTGGGCTGCCCATGGCAAGACCAGCTGGGAAATCAGCATCATCTTGGGCATTACTGAGCGCACGATCAACTTTCACTTCCAGAACGCCTACGCCAAGCTTGGGGTCTACAGCCGCCAAGCGGCCATTACCCTGGCCTTGCAACAGCGCCTGATCAGCGGCGATCCAGCTAGCGAGCTAAGCCGTCAAAGAAAACCTTTGCCTGAGCCGCATCCGGAGCCTTACCGGAATCCGTCATAACAAAGCCCTGCACTATCCAGCCTGGCTCCATACGGATCATGGCCTCCAGCCGCAAGGCGACGCCCCCCACATCGCGCGTCATGAAAAACACCTGGCCTGGTGGTGGCAGTTGTATCTGGCTTTTCTCGCTGACCTGCCCATCCGGTATGAATTTTCCGCGCAAAGAGTCATGCAGCGCCTCGTACAAGCGTTGGCGGGCGGTATCGTCCTGTTGCAGCTCCTTGGGCAAAATCACATGACCCACTGTGTAGCTTTGTCCACCCGCCGTGGCGGTAGTCAGGTAAAAATCCAGTTGATACTGCTCGAAATCCAGCAATCGGTGGCTGGTGGTGGGCTTACCGGGCAACATGGCCGACAGGCCAGTGTGTTCAAGCTGAACCTTGCGCCAGTTAAACTCCGGACTGCAGGCGGCCAAAGTCAAGAAGGCCGCCAGTATCGCAATAATGCGCCTGATCATCATGGTGCTAATCCCGTATCCCGTTTCATGCTTTTCATCGGCTGGCTGAACAGCCGCCTTATACTCGCCCTGCCCGATACGCCTTTTGGCGCAACTTAACAAAGCAAGTGTGGTCGGACTACTATTTATAGACGGGGCCAGGCCCCTTTGAACAGTCCCGTATCTTGCACCCGATTTCGAAAGTGGGAAACACCACCATGAACACCAGCCACGAACGCCGCCTTGCCTTGCAACAGAATCCCGAGATTTTGCAGGGAATCTTGCGCGGCATCGAAAAAGAAGGACTGCGCGTCGATGCGCTGGGCCAATTGGCAGCGACCCCCCACCCCAAAGCCATTGGGTCTGCCCTGACCAACGGTCACATCACAACCGACTACGCCGAGGCCCTGCTGGAGCTGATTACCGAGCCGCAAGCCCGAGTCGAGGACGTGCTCCAGGAACTGACTGACATTCACACGTTTGTGGCTGGCAAGCTGGATCAGGAAATGATCTGGAACCAGTCCATGCCTGCGCTGCTGCCCGCCGAAAAGGATATTGCCATTGCCTGGTACGGCACGTCCAACACGGGCATGCTCAAGCATGTGTACCGCCGTGGTCTGGCCGAGCGCTACGGCAAGCCCATGCAATGTATCGCCGGGGTGCATTACAACTTCTCCCTGCCTGATGACATCTGGCCCTTGTTAAATGTCTGTGGCGACAATTTGCAAGATCAACGCTCCAATGGGTATCTGGCGCTGATCCGCAACTTCACGCGCTACTCCTGGCTACTGATGTACTTGTTTGGCGCCTCACCCGTACTGGATGCGAACTTCCTGCAAGGACGCAGCAACAATCTGGACAAGATCGACGACGACACACTGACCATGCCCTGGGCGACCAGCCTGCGCATGAGCGATCTGGGCTATCACAACAAGGAAGCCCAGGCCGAACTCCAGCTTTGCTATAACGACCTGGACACCTTTGTGATGCGCATGTATCACGCTGCCGTCACCCCTTGGCCGGATTACGAAAAGCTGGGCATCCACCGCGATGGCGAGTGGATTCAGCTCAACACCCATATTCTGCAGATTGAAAACGAGTACTACTCCAGCATTCGCCCCAAGCGCACGACCCAGCGCAGCGAGCGCCCGGCGACCGCCCTGGCCCAACGCGGTGTGGAATATATTGAAGTACGCTGCCTGGATATCGACCCGGAATCGCCTACCGGTATTTCCGAGCAAACCTGCCGCTTCCTGGATACCTTCCTGCTGTTCTGTACCGTACAAGACAGTCCCTTCTTCCCGGACGGCGGTTACTGCCAGGACAGCAAGAACAACTTTGCAACTGTCGTGCGCGAAGGCCGTCGCCCCGGCCTGATGCTGACCAATCAGCAAAAGGAAAGCGTCAGCCTGCAAGACTGGGGCCACGAGATTCTGGAATCTCTGCTGCCCTACGCACAAATGCTGGATCAGGCCCTGAATACCCAAGGTCACACCGAAGCGGTACAAGCCCAAATTCGCAAACTGGAAGACCCAACACTAACGCCTTCGGCCCAGGTACTGAGCCGTTTGCGTGACACAGGCCTGAGCTTTCACGACTACGCATTACGACGCAGCCGCGAGCATCACGAAACCTTGCTGGCCCACCCTTTGTCTGCCGCCAAGCAAGCCGCCTTCGAGCAACAGGCTAAAGAGTCTGTGCAAGCCCAGATTGATATCGAAGCGCAAGATCAGGAGTCTTTTGAGGACTACGTCCATCGCTACGAACGCAACCTGATTCCTCCTGCAGTGGAAAACAGTTAAACCCCATCGTGATGCAATGCCGCCCGCAAGGGCGGTTTTTTTTTGCCGCCGGGCCGCCCCACGGCTCGGCGGCACCCCCCCTCGGTCGGCAACAAGCCGAAGGCGCCGCGTGGGGGCTTTTCTTGACCGTCTCCTGCACACGAATGGGAGACCGGGTCCACATTGAGCCACACACCCGGCAAGCTCTCTTTTCCCCTTCCCTCAAAAAGTTTTTCCCTCTATTTTGAAAAACTATTGTTATGTTATAACATCCGAAAATTAACAAACCGGAAGATGAGATGCGTTTCCAACCCCGTCCCTTGCCACTTGCTCTGGCGCTGCTTTTGTGTGCCTCTGCCCAAGCCAATGAACTTGAAGAACCTGTCCCTGAGCTGGCCCCTATCCGAATTTCCGCCAGCCCCCTGGCCTTGCGACAAACCGAGCTGGCCACCGCCAGCACGGTCCTGCAAGGCCCCAAACTGGATTTGCGCCGCAGCAGCACCTTGGGTGAACTGCTGGACGGTGAGGTCGGCATTCATGTAGACAGCTTCGGTAGCGGTGCCAGCCGCCCCGTCATTCGTGGTCAGACCGCGCCCCGCGTCAAAGTCCTGAGCGATGGCGCAGAGGTCATGGACGCATCGGCCATCTCGCCCGACCACACCATCACGGTCGACACCTGGCAGGCAGACCGCATTGAGGTGCTACGCGGCCCATCAGCCCTGCTGTACGGCGGTGGTGCCATTGGCGGTGTCGTCAACGTATTGGACCGCAAAATCCCCACGGCCATCCCCGAAAAGGGGTTTGAAGGTTCGGTGCGCGCTCAGGGTTCCACCGCTGACCGTGGCAGGATCGGCGCAGTGGAAATGACAGCAGGCGAAGGCAATATCGCCTTGCACGTCGAAGGTGCCTCACACCGCAGCCGCGACTATCGTGTCCCCAACTGGACCGACAGCCGTGTCAAGGACTCGGACTCCAGCACAGATACTGGCAGCATCGGCCTGTCCTTTATTGGCGACCGTGGCTACATAGGCGCGGCGTACTCTTACCGCGAGGGCAGCTACGGCTTGCCCGGTCACAGCCATGAATATGAGGACTGCCACCCACACGGTGCCACCCTGCATTGTGGCGGCCATGGTCATGACCACGGCCATGATCACGATCACGGACACGGACAGGGACACGGACACGGACACGATCATGACCATGATCATTCAGCCACGGCTCACCTGCGCACCGAGCGTTTTGATATACGCGGCGAACTGCGTGATCCTTTACCCGGCTTCAAGCGTGCTCGCCTGCGCGCCGGGGCCACCGACTATCAGCACGTCGAAAAAGATGGGGATATAGCGGGCACCCGCTTTACCAATCGCGGCTACGACACCCGCCTGGAGCTGGAACACAATCCTTGGGGCCCCTTTGAAGGCGTTATCGGCCTGCAAACCAGCCAGTCTGATTTTGCTTCCCGCGACGGCACGGAAAACTTCATCCCGCCCACCCGGACTCGCAGCCAGGGCTTGTTCCTCCTGGAAAGCGTGAACTGGGACGATTGGCGCCTGGAGCTGGGCGCGCGCCAGGAGTGGCAAACCGTCTCTCCTGACTCGCAAAAGCTGGAACGCCGCAAAGGCACGGCTACCTCCTTCTCCCTAGGTACCGTCTGGGACTTTGCCCCTGAATACGCCGCCAGCCTGTCCATCTCCCGCTCGCAACGTCTGCCCACTGCTCAGGAACTGTTCGCCAAAGGCGTACACTTTGCCACGCTCAGCTATGAGCGCGGTGATCCGAACCTGGATCGTGAGACCAGCCATACGGTTGATCTGGGCCTGCAAAAACACCTGGGCGATCTGCGCTTTGATCTGCGTACCTTCTACACCCGCAGCTCAAACTACATTTATGGCCGCAGCCTGGACCGTCACGAAGACTTCCAGCTCATTCAATACAGCCAGGACAAGGCCCAGTTCTGGGGCCTGGAAGCAGAAGCCTCCTACCCTGTCACTTCCTGGGCCTCGGTCAGCGTGTATGGCGATCTGGTACGCGGTAAACTTCAAGATCCCGGCCGCAACCTGCCACGTATGCCTGCCGCCCGCCTGGGTATTCGTACAGATGTGAACTGGCAGAACTGGTCCGGTTTTGTGGGTTACACCCATACCTTCGCCCAAAACCGCGTCGCTGAACATGAAGAAGGCTCGCCCTCCTACGGTTTGCTCAGCATGGGTTTAAGCTACCGCCTGCATATGGATCAGAACACCTACACCCTGTACCTGAGAGGAAATAACTTGCTGAACAAGTTGGCCTACCGCCATACCTCCTTTATTGCCCGTCAGGCCCCCTTGATGGGACGCAACATTCTGGCTGGGATACAGGTGGAATTTTGAGCAAGACCGCCCTACACACCGGTAGCCGTCTCTACCAGATCGTGGCCGACATGCAGGGCGACCGTCCCTGGGGCAACTTTCTGGATGCAGGCACCGGCAAAGGGTCACTGCGCTGGTTACTAACGCTGGAGACAGAACGCTGGACGGCCATTACGGCCTCCCCCGGCATGGCCGAACAAGTCACCCGCGAGCTGGGGGAGCAAAAGCGCCCCGAAGACCGCCTGCTGGTGGGCAATTGGAGCGACCCGGAATTTCTGCAAGGTGAGCGTTTTGATACGGTCCTGGCCGACTACTTGCTGGGTGCTATCGATGGTTTTGCGCCTTACACCCAGGACCAGTTATTCAGCCGCTTGCGACCGCTGACCGGCCAGCGTCTCTACATTATTGGTCTGGAGCCCTACGTGCCCTATAGCAGCGCGGACCCGGCGGGCAAACTGATTGTGGAAATAGGCCGCTTGCGCGATGCCTGCTTGCTGCTGGCCGGCGAGCGCCCGTATCGCGAGTACCCGATGGACTGGGTACTGCGTCATTTGCGGCAATCCGGCTACCGTTGTGTGGATGCACAACGCTTTGGCATTCGTTACGGCGACAGCTTTATCCACGGTCAACTGGATATGTGTGACGGGCGTTTGCGCCGTCTGAAAGACCGCAACTTGGCCATGGCTTTGTCCGAGCATGTTCAAGCCTTGCGCAAGCAAGCTCTGGCCTTAAACCAGACCTTGGGAGGTCTGCGTCATGGTCATGACTATGTGATTTGTGCCGAAGCTATTTAAAACCAGAAAGCGACACAGGAAAAAGATAAAGGGGCTGACAAGGCCCCTTTATCTTTTTCAATACACCACTGCTCCACACCGTGTCGCAGCAAGGCCCCCGAAGCACCGCCTGGTTCCGTATTTTTATCAGGCACTGCCCTGCTTGTTTCAGACATCATCCCTAGCTGGTTGACCTGAGAACACCTTGCCCCGCCTCCAGGCAAAGGCTGAACACAAACATACAAATGAATATTACCCGTTTTGCCCTAGGTCAAATGATCGAGATCAATAGTTAGCCGACTTCATCCGGATCTTTCTTGGAACCGTATTTTGGCAAACAGCAGACACAAAAAAAGCAGCCACAGCTGCTTGCATTACGACGCGTTATAACTGGAAATTCACACCAGACCTTGAAGAACGGCCTTAAAGGGCCGTATAAACAAGGAAATCTGGCGCGTCCGACAGGAATCGAACCTGTATCGAGGGCTTCGGAAACCCTAATTCTATCCATTGAACTACGGACGCCAAGCTCACTATTGTAGCGCGAGTTTGGAGTTTTTTTCAGCATCTATTGGGCAATTATGAGTGTGCCAAATCAAGAGTCAGATACAAGAGCGATACACTCCGCTATAATCCATGGTTGCGCGATCCGGGTCGGTGGCTTGGTAGACACGTCCTTGCGCACACCCATTAGGTAGGCGCAAGCCTTTATTGGTGGCCGTCAAAGGCCCTCCCGTCATTTCTTGTACGAACTCGCAGGATCCGATAATGAGCAACACGGAACAAAAACCCGAAGAACACAACGAGGGTCACTCAGCCATGATCAAAACCCCTAAACAATTGCTTGTGACCGTGGCTCTGGCTTTCTTGGTGCCCATCGCGATTATTGTCATGCTGGTCAGCCTGGTTACCTCCACCATGGGTGCAGGTGCTGGCTCCGCCGCCCTTTCCCCTGAAGCTATTGCAGCCCGCATTCAGCCTGTTGCCGGTTTCAAACTGGTTGACGCCAATGCCGTCAAAGAGCTGAAGACGGGTCAGCAAGTATACGAAACCACCTGTACCGCCTGTCACGGCACCGGTGTGGCCGGTGCGCCCAAGTTTGGCGATCAAGCAGCCTGGGGCGAGCTACTCAAACTGGGCCAGGACGAGCTGATCAAGAACGCCATTCACGGCATTCGAGGCATGCCAGCCAAGGGCGGCAACCCGTCACTGGACGATATCGAAGTGGCCCGTGCCGTTGTTTACATGGCCAACGCAGCTGGCGCTGACTTCAAAGAGCCCGAAGCGCCTGCCCCGGAAGGTGAGCAAGCCGACGCCAAACCTGAAGCCGCTGCTGCTGCAGATACCCAACCCGCCGAGGCCCCTGCCACGGATGCCCCTGCCGCAACACAAACGGCTGCCGCTGACGACAGCAAAGTCGACCCGGCAGGTATCAAACTGTACGACACCATTTGCTTTGCCTGTCATGCTGCCGGTGTCGCCGGTGCACCCAAGTTTGGTGATCAAGCTGCCTGGAAGCCCTATATCGAATCCGGTATGGATACCATGCTTCAGAAAGCGATCCACGGTGTCGGCGCCATGCCTCCACGCGGCGGTTCGCAAGCCTCTGACGACGAACTTCGCGCTGCTATCCAACACATGGTTAACGCCGCCAAGTAAGCATTGCATCAAGGCTCTGTCCTGGCACAGGGCCTGCAAATACAAAAAGCCCGATGAATACTCATCGGGCTTTTTCTTTGCCTGAACCTGTCGACAAAGAAGCGATACAGAAACAGCCCCTTCCGCCAATAAAAAAGCCTGGGTCCGGTGTCATCCCGAACTCAGGCTTACTCATCGCCTTGTTGACGGCTCTGCCTCTAGAACGCTTTATAAAGCCCCATAAAGCGTCCAGAAAAGCAATCTGAGACGCCTTACTGCGCCTTGCACTGCGCCAAGGCTGTCAAGGACATACCCAGTTGGACACGGCGTTGCAGCCAAGGACTGGCGCGGTAGCGCATGTCGCCTGTCACGGCCTGCAAGGTATTGAGCACATCCAGCAAATCACGCGAACCAACGGCATCGCCCATGGACAGCGGACCATTGTGCGGGTAACCCAGACCCAGGCGCACGGCAGCGTCGATATCCGACGGTGTCGCAATCTGCTGCTGAGCGATATCGCTGGCGATGTTCACGATGGTGGCCACCAAACGCTGGGCCACAAAACCGGCGGAGTCCTCGATCACGCTGACAGCCGTACCATCGCTGGCCAACATGGCCCAGGCTTGATCGCGCCATTCTGGTGTGGTCGCCGCCGAGCACATCAGCACACGGCGACGGCCTTTTTCCAGACCAAACAAGGTATCCAGCGCCACGGTGCGTGCAGGGTCCAGGCCGTGCAGGGACACCAAAGTTGCCACGTCTTCACCGTAAGGCGTCAATAGAATCAGAGCATCAGCAGGTGGCTGATCGCCTTCCACCACGTTCACACCCAGCTCACTTAGCAATTGCAAAGCGCGAGCCTGGCCTTGCTCGTGGTAAGGCGAGACCCACACGGGCGCAAAGGAGACCACAGCAGGAACGACAGGCTCTTGAGGAACCTGCTTCTTACCATCTTCATACTTATAAAAGCCTTCACCATTCTTGCGACCAAACAGCTTGCCCGCGTGACGCACTGCCGTGATGGGCGAAGGACGGAAGCGAGGCTCATCATAGAACTGGCGGTAAATGGACTCCATCACCGGGTGAGACACATCCAGCGCGGTCAGATCCAGCAGCTCAAAGGGGCCCATGCGGAAACCAGCTTGTTCGCGCATGATGGCGTCGATCTGGTAGAAAGGTGCCACACATTCCTGTGCGATTTTCAGACCCTCGATATTCATGCCACGACCGGCGTGATTCACGATAAAACCGGGCATGTCCTTGGCGCGCACAGGCGTGTGGCCCATATCACGCGACACTTGCATCAGGGCATCCCCCACTTCGGGCGATGTGCGCAAGCCATCAATAACCTCAACCACTTTCATCAGGGGCACGGGGTTGAAGAAGTGATAGCCAGCCACGCGTTCAGGGTGGCGGCAGGCTTGGGCAATGGCGGTAATGGACAGCGAGGACGTATTGGAGGCCAACACGCAATCGGCCGACACGATCTCTTCCAACTGCTGCAGCAAGCCTTGCTTGACGTCCAGACGTTCCACAATGGCTTCCACGACCAGATCAGCAGGGGCCAAGGCTTGCAGATCGCTGGCGGTCTGCAAGCATGCTTTGGCCGCATCCACCTGTTCAGCCGTCATGCGGCCTTTTTCCTGCAAACGGCTCCAGACGGCGTGTACATCCGTCAAGGCCGCCTTGACCGAGTCTGCATTCAGGTCATAGAGCAAGACCTGCTTGCCAGCCTGGGCGGCAATCTGGGCAATGCCCCGCCCCATAGCGCCTGCGCCAACAATAGCGATGGTTTGTATCTGTTTCATGATTCACAACCTGATCGAAAAGCAATAAAAATTAAGCCTGTTCCACGGAGCCGGACACCAGGGCCTCTACCTTGTCGGGCGACAGCTCCAGCACTCGCGCCAGGACCTCGCGGGTGTGCTCTCCCAGACGCGGGGGCGCACTGCGATACTGCACCGGCGTGGCCGACAAACGTAAAGGACTGGCTACCGAAGGTACGCTCCCCCCCTGCCCGGTCGGCAAGTGCAGTCGCAAGCCGCGCGCCAGCACCTGTGGGTCCTGATAAACCTGTTCCATCGTATTGATGGGGCCGGCGGGTATACCCACGGCTTCCAGCGCCTGCAACCAGCTATCGCGGGTCCGGCTCTGCATGACCTGCGCCAGCATGGGCACCAGCTCGTCCCGGTGCATGACACGTCCGGCATTGCGCGCAAAACGGGGGTCATCCGCCCACTCGGGATGGCCCAGCTCCTGCGCAAAACTGCGAAACTGGGCATCGTTGCCCACCGCCACAATCAAATGCCCGTCACTGGCCTCAAAGACCTGATAGGGCACCAGATTTTGATGCGCATTACCGGGCCGCTGCGGAGCCTGCCCGGTGCACAAATAATTCATGTTCTGGTTAGCCATCATGGCCACCTGACAATCCAGCAGAGCAATATCCAGATGCTGCCCCAGACCACTGCGATGGCGCTCCACCACCGCGGCCAGTACAGCCACCGTGGCGTACATGCCTGTCATGACATCGGCCACGGCCACACCCGCTTTTTGCGGTTCGCCACCGGGCTCACCTGTCAGGGACATCAAGCCCCCAAGCCCCTGGATCATGAAGTCATATCCTGGCCGACTTGCATAGGGGCCCGTCTGGCCAAATCCGGTAATCGAACAGTAAATCAGGGCTGGGTTGATGGCTTGCAGACTTTCATAGTCCAGCCCGTACTTTTTCAAGCCACCGACCTTGAAATTTTCCACCAGAATATCGCAGCGCCTGACCAGTTGCCGCACCACTTCTGCGCCTTGTGCAGTGCCTATATCCAGGGTGATGGACTCTTTATTACGGTTGGCAGCCCCAAAATAGGCCGCATCTTCCGTGTCCGCTCTGTGACCATCCTGTAGATACGGTGGCCCCCAACCACGGGTATCGTCTCCGGCCCCGGGGCGTTCCACCTTGATGACCTCCGCCCCCAAATCAGCCAGGTTTTGGGTACACCAGGGTCCTGCCAGCACGCGCGTCAAGTCCAGAACACGTAATCCCGCCAAGGGTGCTTTTCGTTCAGTCGTGGTCATAGCAAACAAAAATCCTTCAAGTCGCGTATTGTGCACTACGTCTTCTTAGTCCGGCCTATGGACAGAAAAAGTGCTCAAACCATGGTCATTTTCGGGCCCGGAGGAATTTGTGCAACGCACCAGGCCGGGCGACGATAAACCGTCCTAGAATAGGTGACGATAGATTATCAGCGGCAGATCTTCCTTGCAGGACCCCACCCCTTCAAGAGGCGGGGCACATCTTTCGATAATAGGAGACCGACCTTATGCCATCGGCATTAACGCAGCAGCTTTATCAATCTATGACCCTGCCTGTGATGGCAGCACCCATGTTCATTGTCTCGAACCCGGCCCTGGTGATTGCGCAATGCGCCAGCGGCATTATCGGTTCTGTCCCCGCCTTGAACGCCCGCCCCCAGGAAAAGCTCAAGGACTGGCTGGACCAGATCGACGACACCCTGGCCGAACTGCGCGAACGCCATCCCGAGCGCCGTATTGCCCCCTACGCCATCAATCACATCATTCATCAGTCCAACGACCGCCTGGAACAGGACCTGCGGGTGTGCGCTGACCACAAGGTGCCGCTGGTGATTACCAGCCTGCGCGCCCCACAGGATATTGTGCCGCATGTGCACGCCTGGGGCGGCAAGGTTTTCCACGATGTCACCACCTTGCGTCACGCCGAAAAAGCCCTGGAAGCCGGTGTCGACGGCCTGATCGTGGTGGCTGCGGGTGCCGGCGGCCATGCCGGTACCTTGAGCCCCTTTGTGCTGGTCAACGAAATCCGTCAGATTTTTGATGGTCCAATTGCCCTGTCGGGTGCCATGAGCCGTGGCCGCGACATTCTGGCCGCCCAGGCCATGGGGGCCGACATGGCCTACATTGGCACGCGCTTCATTGCCAGTACCGAAGCCAATGCCTCGGACGATTACAAGAACATGATCGTCAAGGGCCGTGCTGCCGATATTGTCTACACCCCATTGTTTACCGGTATCCCCGGCAATTATCTGAAGGACAGTATCCGCGCTGCTGGTCTGGACCCGGACAAGCTCGATAGCGAGAAAGCGGCCGACACCGCCTTTGGCTCTGGTCTGAGCAAGGCTTGGCGCGATATCTGGGGCGCTGGCCAAGGCATTGGTGGCATTGATTCCATAGAGCCAACTGCCGACATCGTTGCTCGATTGCATCGCGAATACCAGGAAGCCAAAGCAGCGCTGCTGGCCTCCCCTTTTGCCTGAACGAGGAGCCTCCCATGATACGGACTCATGACGCAGGTCATTGGCTGGAAGTCATTCTGGATCGGCCGGAACGACGCAATGCCTTGACCAGCCCCATGTACGAAGAGCTGGCCGACATCATCGACCAGGCCGATCAGAACCAGAAATATCGTGCCCTGATTCTGACCGGCGCGGGCGAGCATTTCTGTGCCGGCAACGATATCTCCGAGCTGTCCAATGTGCGCAACAACGACATGCCCCCGCCGATCAAGTTCCTGCGCAGTCTGGTCAAAGCCGACATCCCCTTGATCGTGGCGGTAGAAGGCCATGCAGTCGGTATTGGCGTGACCTTACTGCTGCATGCGGACTTTGTGTATGCGGCCCGTGACGCGCGTTTACGCATGCCCTTCACGGCACTGGGCCTGTGCCCGGAAGGTGCCTCCAGCCATCTGCTGGCCCAGTATGTGGGGCCACGCCGTGCCAACGAATGGCTGCTGCTCTCGCAGGCGTTCAGTGCCGAGCAAGCCATGCAGGACGGCCTGCTCACCGAACTGACCGACCACGGCAATAGTCTGGAAGCGGCCCGTGCCTGCGCTCATGCGCTGTCCGAGCAGCCTCCCATTGCCTTGCGTACCAGCAAGCGTTTGCTCCGTGAACCCCAGCGCGAGGTTTTGCTGGAAGTCCTGGAGCGCGAACGCAAACTGTTTTCCAAACTGCTGGAAGGCGACGAAGCCCTGCAAATTCTGGGACAAATGAGCCAGAACCGCAGCGACAAATAGCCGCTCTAGTGGCCTGATTTCTACGCAAACCTACATGTGCAGCGATCTTGCCACACTGCACCCGGTTCAGACGGGTTATAAGGGGCCTGTGAGAGCAGGTCCCTAATTTTTTTTTGCCGTATTCGCAAAAAATTCTTGCGTATAAAAAAAAAATCGCTGTATTTTATTTTTTGCGCTGCAACAAATGCACCGCTTTAACACGTTCTTTGCGGATACGCCCATGACACACTCCTGTCCCCCCCAAGCGCAAGGCTTGTACCTTCCCGCTAATGAACACGACGCCTGCGGCGTCGGATTTATCGCACACATCAAAGGCCAGGCGAGCCACGCCATCATTACCCAAGGCCTCAAAATTCTGGAAAACCTCGATCACCGCGGCGCTGTAGGCGCAGACCCCTTGATGGGTGACGGTGCGGGCATTCTGATCCAGATCCCCGACCAGCTTTACCGCGAAGAAATGGCCGCCCAGGGCGTGACCCTGCCTCCCCCCGGCGAGTACGGCGTGGCCATGGTGTTTCTGCCCAAGGAAACAGCTTCCCGCCTGGCCTGTGAACAGGAGCTGGAGCGTGCCGTACGAGCCGAAGGCCAGCACATGCTGGGCTGGCGCGATGTGCCCGTAGACAGCACCATGCCCATGTCCCCCACCGTCAAGGCCAACGAGCCGGTCATTCGCCAGTTGTTCATTGGTCGTGGCCCGGATGTGATGGTGCCCGACGCGCTGGAACGCAAGCTGTACGTGATCCGCAAGACCGCCAGCCACGCTATCTACCGCATGGATCTGGCCCACGGACAGGAATACTTTGTGACTTCGGCCTCCGTGCGGACCATCGTCTACAAAGGTCTGCTACTGGCGGACCAGGTAGGCCGCTACTACCGCGATCTGGCCGACCCGCGTGCCTGTTCCGCCCTGGCCCTGGTGCACCAGCGCTTTTCCACCAACACCTTCCCCGCCTGGCCTCTGGCCCACCCTTACCGTCTGATCGCCCACAACGGCGAGATCAACACCGTACAGGGGAACTTCAACTGGCTGCGCGCCCGTGAAGGTGCCATGGAATCGGCCGTGCTGGGCTCGGATCTGCAAAAACTCTACCCTATCGTGTACGAAGGCCAGTCCGATACGGCCACCTTCGACAACTGTCTGGAATTGCTGGTGATGGCCGGCTACTCCCTGCCTCACGCCATGATGATCATGATGCCCGAGGCCTGGGAACAGCACGCCGAGATGGACGAGAGCCGTCGCGCCTTCTACGAGTACTACGCAGCCCAGATGGAACCCTGGGATGGCCCGGCTGCCATCGCCTTTACCGATGGCATTCAAATCGGTGCTCTGCTGGACCGTAACGGCCTGCGTCCAGCCCGCTATGTCATCACGGACGACGATATGATTGTGCTGGCCTCCGAGGCCGGTACGCTTCCTATTCCCGAGCACCGCATTGTCAAGAAATGGCGTCTGCAGCCCGGCAAGATGCTGCTGATCGACCTGGAGCAAGGCCGCATCATTGACGATGCCGAGATCAAGTCCCAACTGGCCAATACCCACCCTTACAAGCAGTGGATTGAACGCCTGCGCTTGCGCCTGGACTCCCTGCCCAGCGTGCCAGGCGTACGCCCCCAATTGGCGACCCGTGACCTGCTGGATCAGCAACAAGCCTTTGGCTGGACTCAGGAAGACATCAAAGTCGTGCTGCAGCCCATGGCCAGCAAGGGTGAAGAGGCAACCGGCTCCATGGGCAACGATGCGCCTTTGGCCGTGCTGTCCGACAAATCCAAGCCCTTCTACAACTACTTTCGCCAGCTGTTTGCCCAGGTCACCAACCCGCCGATCGACCCGATTCGCGAGCAGATGGTGATGTCGCTGGTGTCCTTTATTGGCCCCAAACCCAATTTGCTGGACATCAACAACGTCAACCCACCGCTGCGTCTGGAAGTGTCCCAGCCTGTGTTAAGCCCGGCTGACATGAGCCAGATCCGCCGCATTGATGCCGCCAGCAATGACAAGTTCCGCAGCCAGGAACTGGACATCGTCTACCCCAGCGCCTGGGGACCGGAAGGCATTGAGGCCAGCGTGGCCGCCCTGTGCGCCCGTGCGGCGGATGCCGTACGAGATGGCTACAACATCCTGATCCTGACCGAT
Organism: Alcaligenes aquatilis; assembly: GCF_003076515.1. NCBI lineage: Bacteria > Pseudomonadati > Pseudomonadota > Betaproteobacteria > Burkholderiales > Alcaligenaceae > Alcaligenes > Alcaligenes aquatilis. The sequence goes on from NZ_CP022390.1 coordinate 2,875,888, forward strand.
CGCCGTTGCGATGCCGAGCATGTGGCCATTCCCGCCCTGCTGGCGACCTCGGCCATTCACCAACATCTGATCCGCAATGGTCTGCGTACCCGCACTGGTCTGGTCGTGGAAACCGGCTCGGCCCGCGAAGTGCATCACTTTGCGCTGCTGGGTGCATACGGTGCCGAAGCCATGCACCCCTGGCTGGCTTTTGAGAGCCTGCAACACCTGGCCCAGGACCCCATCAACCAGATTGATGCATCCCTAGCCGAGAGCCACTACATCAAGGCCATCAACAAGGGCTTGTACAAGGTCATGTCCAAAATGGGCATCTCCACCTACATGTCCTACACCGGCGCACAGATTTTCGAGACCATCGGCCTGTCACGCTCGCTGGTGGACAAGTACTTTGTGGGCACCGCCTGTCCGGTGGAAGGGATTGATATCTTCACCGTGGCCGAAGAGGCACTGCGCCAGCATCGCGCCGCCTACAGCAAAGATCCCGTTCTGGAGAACCATCTGGAAGCTGGTGGCGAATACGCAGTGCGTGTGCGTGGCGAAGACCATATGTGGACAGCCGACTCCATTGCCAAGCTGCAACACGCCACCCGTAGCCAAAACTACAGCACCTACAAGGAATACGCTCAGCTCATCAACGAGCAAAGCCGCCGTCACATGACCCTGCGTGGCTTGTTCGAGCTGCGTCTGGACCCGGCCCAGGCCATCCCCCTGGACGAAGTGGAACCCGCCAGCGAAATCGTCAAACGCTTTGCAACGGGCGCCATGTCACTGGGTTCGATTTCGACTGAGGCCCATGCCGTACTGGCCGTGGCCATGAACCGGATTGGCGGCAAGTCCAATACCGGCGAAGGCGGCGAGGACGAGTTGCGCTATCAGCATGAAATGAAGCACGGTAAAAGCGCCATCCGCAAGGGTGACACCTTGGCCAGCGTCCTGGGCCAGGATCGCGTGTTTGCCAACATCGACCTGCAAGAGAATGACTCGCTGCGCTCCCGTATCAAGCAGGTTGCGTCCGGCCGCTTTGGCGTGTCGGCCCAATACCTGTGCAGTGCTGATCAAATCCAGATCAAAATGGCACAAGGAGCCAAGCCCGGCGAAGGCGGCCAGTTGCCCGGCCACAAAGTGTCCGAGTACATCGCCAAGCTGCGTTACTCCGTGCCCGGTGTGGGCCTGATTTCGCCCCCACCCCACCACGACATTTACTCCATCGAAGATTTGGCCCAGTTGATTCACGACCTGAAGAACGTGAACCCGCAGGCGGATATCTCCGTCAAGCTGGTGTCCAAAGTCGGTGTGGGCACCGTGGCTGCCGGTGTGGCCAAAGCCAAGGCCGATCACATTGTGATTGCTGGTCACGACGGCGGCACCGGTGCCTCGCCCCTGTCCTCCATCAAGCATGCCGGCACCCCATGGGAACTGGGCCTGGCTGAAACCCAGCAGACCCTGTTGCTGAACCGCTTGCGCAGCCGCATCCGCGTACAGGCCGACGGCCAGATGAAAACCGGCCGCGATGTTGTGATCGGTGCCTTGCTGGGCGCAGATGAGTTTGGCTTTGCTACCGCCCCGCTGGTCGTGGAAGGCTGCATCATGATGCGCAAATGCCATCTGAACACCTGTCCCGTTGGCGTTGCCACCCAGGATCCCGTGCTGCGCCGCAAGTTCAAGGGCAAGCCCGAGCACGTAGTGAACTACTTCTTCTTCGTTGCCGAAGAGGTGCGTGAGCTGATGGCCAAGCTGGGCGTGCGTCATTTTGACGATCTGATCGGTCGCAGCGACTGGCTGGATATGCGCAGTGGCATTGAGCACTGGAAAGCCCAGGGTCTGGATTTTTCACGCCTGCTGCACAAAGTTGATAACGACGAGTCGCCACGTCAGATCGCTACCCAGGATCATGACCTGGATCACACACTGGATCGTCAACTGATCGAGCGCAGCGCCGTCACTCTGAACCAAGGCACCCCGCTGTCTTTCATTACCCCCGTACGCAATCGAAACCGCAGCATCGGCGCCATGCTCTCGGGCGTATTCACCAAAAAATACGGTCATCAAGGTCTGCCTGACGACAGCCTGCACATTCAATGCAAAGGCACGGCAGGCCAAAGCTTTGGCGCTTTCCTGGCTCAGGGCATCACCCTGGACCTAGTGGGCGAAGCCAATGATTACGTGGGTAAAGGTTTGTCCGGTGGCCGCATTATCGTGCGCTCACCCAACGACTTCCGTGGCTACGGCCCGGACCACATCATCGTGGGCAATACCGTACTTTATGGTGCCTTGGCAGGTTCCGCCTATTTCAACGGCGTGGCCGGTGAACGTTTTGCCGTACGGAACTCCGGAGCCAGTGCAGTCGTGGAAGGCGTAGGCGACCACGGTTGCGAATACATGACCGGCGGCACCGTCGTGGTGCTGGGTGAAATTGGCCGCAACTTTGCCGCTGGCATGTCCGGTGGCGTGGCCTATGTGTGGGATCCCCAACGTCGCCTGCAACTGCGCTGCAACCCTGGCATGGTGGATCTGGAGCCTGTACTGAGCAAGGCCGAGCAAGAGATGAACAGCAGCATGGCGCAATGGCACAGCCGTACTGCCGGAGGCGAACGCCAGACCGACGAAGCCATCTTGCACACCCTGGTTCAGGAGCACTTCAAGGCCACGGGCAGCTTCCAGGCCCGCGAGCTCCTGAAAGACTGGGACAGCGCCCGCGCGCAATTCGTCAAAGTCATTCCACGCGAGTACCGCCGTGCACTGAGCGAATTGTGGCAAGGTCCACAGGCAGGCAAGGCCGCACCCAAAAGCAGTAAAACCCGCCGTTCGGCTTCGGCCTGAACCCTTCCCATCACCATCAGGAAACGACACATCATGGGAAAGACGACTGGATTTCTTGAGTTTCAACGTCTGCAAGAGGCCGTAGAAGCTCCTTTAAAGCGGGTCAAGCACTGGAAAGAGTTTGTCCAGGTATTAAATGACGAGCAGGCCGGCCAACAGGCCGCCCGCTGCATGGACTGCGGCATCCCTTTCTGCCATAACGGTTGCCCGGTCAACAACATCATCCCCGACTGGAATGATCTGGTTTACCGCCAACAGTGGAAAGAAGCCCTGGACGTGCTGCACTCCACCAACAACTTTCCGGAAATTACCGGCCGCATCTGCCCCGCACCATGCGAGGCAGCCTGTACGTTGAACATCGACCGCGTACCCGTGGGCATCAAGTCCATCGAGCACGCAATTATCGATAAGGGCTGGGCAGAAGGCTGGGTAGTACCTCAAGTGCCCACCCACAAAACCGGCAAACGCGTGGCCGTGATCGGCTCCGGCCCTGCCGGCTTGGCCTGTGCCCAGCAATTGGCACGCGTCGGACACGACGTCACCGTGTACGAGAAAAGCGACCGCATTGGTGGCTTGATGCGCTACGGCATCCCCGACTTCAAGCTGGAAAAACATCTGTTGGATCGCCGTATCGCACAAATGCAGGCCGAGGGCGTGCAGTTTTGCCCCTCTACCTATATTGGCCAGGCACAAGACCAGGCCGCGCAGGAACCCGGGCTAAGCGTGTTATCACCTGACGAACTGGAACTACAATTCGACGCCATCGTCCTGGCAGGCGGCTCTGAAACCCCCCGCCTGCTCGATACCCCCGGCAGCCAGTTGCAAGGCGTACACCCTGCCATGGACTTTCTGCGCATCCAGAATCAGCAAGTTGCCGGTTCACGAGGCACCCCCGCCATCAGCGCCCAAGGCAAACATGTCGTGGTGATTGGCGGTGGCGATACCGGCTCGGACTGCGTGGGCACCAGCACACGCCAAGGCGCAAAATCAGTGACCCAGTTTGAACTGATGCCCCGCCCGCCTGAGCAGGAAAACACGGAGCTGACCTGGCCCTACTGGCCCATGAAACTGCGCACCTCGTCCTCGCACGAAGAAGGCTGCGAACGCGACTGGGCGATCAACACGGTAGAGCTGGAAGGCAAGAACGGACAGGTCAAAGAACTGCGCGCCGTGCGCGTGGAATGGAAAACCGATCCAGCAACAGGCCGCATGAGCATGACACCCATTGCTGGCTCCGAAATGACCTTCCCTGCCGATCTGGTTCTACTGGCCATGGGCTTCACCGCCCCCGTTCGCCAAGTTCTGGAAGCCTTTGCCGTAGACGCCGATCAACGCGGCAACGTCGCCGCCAACACAGACGACTACCAAACCAGCCGGGCCAAAGTCTTTGCGGCCGGAGACATGCGACGCGGCCAGTCCCTGATCGTCTGGGCCATCCGCGAAGGCCGCCAGTGTGCCCGTTCCGTAGACGAGTTCTTGATGGGGAGTTCGACACTGCCCCGTTAAGTCCTCTTGGCAGTACCGGTAAGCAAACAGCCAGCCGCGATAAACGGCTGGCTGTTTGTCTTTGGGTGAACAAAGCCACTCATGACCCTGGGTGCCTTTACAAGCTCTTATTCGCTATTGATCACTGCTGTCTGCTGTCTGCTGTCTGCTGTCTGCTGTCTGCTGTCTGCTGTCTGCTGTCTGCTGTCTGCTGTCTGCTGTCTGCTGTCTGCTGTCTGCTGTCTGCTGTCTGCTGTCTGCTGTCTGCTGTCTGCAACTAGCCTACGGGCGGTCCCTCCACAAGCACCAGCCTTTTTTCCAATACTGAGACACAGCCAACAAACAACCAGAACGATTGGCTGTTGGCTACTGGCTACTGGCTACTGGCTACTGGCTACTGGCTACTGGCTTCCACCATTCTGAAGCCCTTGCTGGCGGGGGGCGGGGTTGGAGCATTCAGGGAGCTTGCCGCCGTCTGGGGCGGTCGTAGGGATGCAAGCACCTTGCTGTTTGAGTTCGGCGCTTGTGATTGGTCCGGCGGACCAATCACCGAACGAGTTCAAGGTACGCCCTACGACGGGCTCAGACAAGGGTATCGGTGCGCAGCGCCGGCAAGCTTCCGCTCCGGCCCCGCCCCCGCCGGCAAGGGCTGCCGCAAGAAAGCCCCTCACCCTAAAACCCACTCACCTAACCAACTGATTCCAAAAAACATTTCCCAAAATTATAGGGTTTTCCCTTAAAAGCTACAAACCACCCCATGCCCTAGGGTTTTCCCTTGTTTTTAAACTAGGGAAAACCCTATAATGAGGATTCGTAACTTAGACCTTCACCTTAAAGGGACAGCAAATGTCTACCATGACCACTTACTCGCACTACATCCACTGGAGTGATGCTGTTGAGCGTGGGGTAATGCAGCATGCCCTGGAAAATGGTGAATCCGTGTCTTTAACTAGACTGACCAAAGCAGCGGCCAAACAAGTTTCCAAAGCCGCAAACGTGGTGTTCAACTACATGGTCGCACTGACCCAGGCCTTGAACGAAGCCCGCATCCGCGATTCGCGCATGTCGGCCAGCTACTGGTAAGCCACGCATCACCGTCGTAACGCTCAAGCAAAACACCGCTTGATGTTGAAAAGCCTGCTAAATCAGCAGGCTTTTGTTTTTTCTGCGTTTGCCAGTGTTGTCGACTATGCACGTTGCTACTCAAACTACAGCCTGAACCTACCAGGCATAAGCACCTCAAAACCTATCCCCCCTCTCCCCAAGATCAAGACGGGTCTGTGAAATAGATGTTCATCATCTCTTAAGCATGCAGACATAGAAAAGGCCAGCAAAAGCTGGCCTGCAGGCTTGCGCGGCTTAAGAACATGAACAGAGCCCCCAATCATCTGCGAGCAATGAAAACCGCTCAAGACTTGTTCAACAAGTTCTTCAGCATATCCAGCCGCTGCTTGGGACTTAAGGCCGCCTGCGCCGGATCCTCTTGAGCACCAGGGTCTTCGATCTTCATCTCATCAATAAAGCGCGACCGCTCTCGCACCAGGTTTTCGCGTGCGCGCCGGCGCTTCTTGCACCAGCTCAAGCGCAAGCTACGTTGAGCACGGGTAATACCCACGTACATCAAACGTCGTTCTTCCTGAATGCGCTGAGCCAGAATATCGGCCTCTTTATCCGGATCGATATCTTCGTCATCACGCCCTATGTGAGGCAGCAGCCCCTCTTCCACCCCCACCAAGAACACATGCGGATACTCCAGACCCTTAGAGGCATGAAGTGTGGACAATTTGACTGCATCCGGGTCTTCGTCCTCGCCACGCTCCAGCATGGTGATCAGGGCGACTCGCTGCACCAGATCATTCAAACTAAGCTCATCGTCCGCCGCTTTGGATTTCAGCCAGGTAATCAGCTCCAGCACGTTTTCCCAACGGGTCTGCGCGGGGCGTTCATCGAACATATCGTAGAGATAGCGCTCGTAATCAATCGCCCGCAACAGCTCATCCAGCAATTCGCTGACAGCCGTTTCATGCCCTTCCTGATCGCTTTCTACCCGATCCGCCCGTTGCTGGATACGCCCTATAAACTGCGCAAAAACACGTAAAGGCTCCAACTGACGCTCGGGCAGGCGATCCGTCAGTGCAATTTGGGGCACAGCCGAGAACAGGGACAGCTTCTGTTCTGCTGCAAACTGCCCCAACACCTGCAAGGTAGCCTGCCCAATACCACGCCTTGGCGTGGTGGCAGCACGAATAAATGCCGGATCATCATCATCGTTCGCAACGACACGCAAGTAAGACAGGATGTCGCGAATCTCGGCCTTGTCAAAAAAACTCTGCCCACCCGAGATGGTGTAGGGAATGCGAAGATTACGCAGGGCCTGCTCAAAAATACGGGCCTGATGGTTGCCCCGGTACAAAACAGCAAAGTCACGCCACTCGGCCTGACGCTCAAAGCGTTCTGCCGATATGCGCATGGCAACCGAGTCTGCCTCGTTTTGCTCATCGTCCGTCACATGAACCTGAATGGGCTCACCAAAACCCAGATCAGACCAGAGCTTTTTACCGAACACGACGGGGTTATTGCCAATAACGTTATTGGCGGCCTGCAAGATGCGCTGCACCGAGCGATAGTTCTGCTCCAGCTTGACGACTTTCAGGTCGGGATAATCTTTAGGCAACTGCGCCAGATTCTCCACGGTGGCACCTCGCCAAGCATAGATCGCCTGATCATCATCCCCCACCACCGTGAACATATTGCGCTGACCGGTCAAAGAACGCACCAACTGATACTGACAAAGATTGGTGTCCTGATACTCGTCCACCAACAGATACTGCACCCGGCGCTGCCAGCGCTCGCGCACGTCCTGATTGTCCTGCATCAATTGCGCCGGCAAACGAATCAAGTCGTCAAAGTCCACCGACTGATAGGCAACCAGGGTCGCCGCATAATCACGGTAAATACGCGCGGCTTCAATCTGGCTGGGCGAGTTCGCAGCACGCTCGGCCTCATCCGGCCCCATCAGGGCATTTTTCCACAAGGAAATCTCTTGCTGCACGGATCTCAGGCGCCCCTTATCCGTGGTGGCCAGCAACTCCTGAATGATTGCCAACGCATCGTTGGAGTCCAAAATGGAAAAGCGCGGCTTCAAACCCACGTGCTGAGCTTCCTCGCGCAACATGCGCAAGCCCAGAGAGTGGAAGGTGCTGACGGTCAGCCCTCGCAGCAGCTTGGGGTCCACTAAGGCGCGAATCCGCTCGTTCATTTCACGCGCAGCTTTATTGGTGAAGGTCAGCGCGACCACTTGCCGCCCCGTGTATCCGCATTCGCGCAGCAAATAGGCGATTTTCTGCGTGATCACGCGTGTCTTGCCACTGCCCGCTCCGGCCAATACCAGACAGGGGCCGTCCATATACAACACAGCCTGACGCTGCATGGCGTTCAGGTCAGTGGGGACGGTATGGCCTGGTGTAGTGACGGAGGTGGACATGGTGAAATCAGTGAATACTAGGCAAGAAAACGAGGTTCAACGCCAAACAACCAGCAGAACTAAACGTGACATCCCGGCCAAGCCGAGTATGGTTTGATGACAAGCGAAAGGCCAACACAGAGATACAGCGGAAACGAGGTACAAGAGCATGACAGCGGCAGGGCAACAACATCGCGCCACAGCCTCATCGCTTCCTGCCTCTTGGCTCATCGCTGCATAGCTGCATAGCTGCATAGCTGCATAGCGCACAAGGATACACCCTGCGGTACCCAAGCTACTCCTACCGCCTCTGCACGCACATGAGCCTGTGGAATTTTAGATCTCGAGGGGGTCGACCTCGATCGTAATACGCACTTTATGCTGCTTGGCCAACTGCGCGACCTGCGGCCCCCAGTATCGTACAAAGGCCTGCAGGGCCGGGCGATGAGCGCTTTCCAACAACAGTTGAGCGCGCTCGACTTTGGCAACGCGCAACACGCGTAAAGGCACAGGATCGTACAGGAAAACCTGATCCGCGCCTGGAAATTCGTTCGGATAGTCTTCGGGCAAGCGTCGTGCCTGCGTCAGCAAGCGAATGGCATCGGCCAATTGCGGCGCTTCGGCCGACAGCAGCACTTGATAAGCAAAAGGCGGCAAACCCACCGACTCGCGCTCGTTCAAGGCGCTTTGGGCAAAGCCAATGTAATCGTGTTTGATCAGACTTTGATAAACAGCCTGCTCCGGGTAGCCCGTCTGGATGATGACATCCGCCCCTTCAGTATGACGGCCTGCTCGGCCTGCCACCTGCATCAGTTGCGCAAACAAGCGCTCGGGCGCACGGAAATCATGGGCAAACAAGGTGGCATCTGCATTCAACACGCCGACAACGCTCAAGCGCGTAAAGTCATGGCCTTTGGCCACCATCTGGGTGCCCACCATGATATCCACTTCACCTGCATGAACCTGCTCGAACAATTGCTGCGCACTGCCCTTCAAGCGGGTGCTGTCCGCATCAATACGCACCAGGCGAGCATTCGGAAACCGCTCACCCAAAAACTCTTCAATCCGCTGCGTACCCCGGCCCATGGGCTGCAGGTCCTGATCGCCACAATCCGGGCAAGCACGCGGCACAGGCGCTTGATAACCGCAGTGATGACACTGCAAATTATGCTTGAAGCCATTTTGCCTATGCAGCACGGTGTAAACCGTGCAGCGCGGACATTGGGACAGCCAGCCGCAAGAGGCACAATGCAGCACAGGCGCGTAGCCACGTCGGTTAATAAAAACCAGCGACTGCTCGCCCCGATCCAGACACGCTTCCAGCGCATCCAGCAGTTGAGGAGAAAAACCCGAATCCAGCCGCAAATGACGGGTGTCGACCAGGCGCACTCGCGGCAAAGAGACCTCGCGGGCACGTTTGGGCAGGCTCAGCAGGCTATAGCGCCCTTGCCGGGCATGATTCCAGCTTTCCAGCGAAGGTGTGGCGGAGCCCAGCACCACCGGCACTTTCAGATCATGACCGCGCCAGACTGCCAGGTCTCGGGCGGAGTAGCGCAAACCGTCCTGCTGCTTGTAAGAAGCGTCGTGCTCCTCGTCCACAATAATCAGGCCCAGCTCTGGCATGGGCGTGAAAATGGACAGTCGCGTTCCCAACAGAATGCGGGCCTGACCACTATTGACGCGCAACCAGGAGCGCAGCCGTTCGCCTTCGGACAGGCCGCTATGCAAGACAGCCAGGACATCGCCCGGCAAGACACGGGCCAGACGCGCACGCAGAACCTGCTCGAACTGAGGCGTCAGATTGATTTCCGGCACCATGAGCAAGACCTGGCGCCCCTCTGCCAGCACCTGTTCCAGCACCCGCATATAAACTTCAGTTTTCCCACTGCCCGTGACCCCGTGCAGCAGCATACAACTGCCCGGCTTGGCGGCCACAATGCCGTCCACCGCCGCCTGTTGCTCAGCGTTCAGAACGGGCAGAACATCGCTATCTACCGGGTCTACCTGCTTTTCCTTGCGCTTGGCCATACGCAGCACCGGGCCACCCGCGGAACGCTTGCCCAGATAGGCAGAGGGTTTGCGCAGCGGCCCCGGCAAGGAGGGCATCATGACTTCGCCCAGCGGACGGTGATAGTAGCCAGACGCAAAACGCGCCATACGTAGCCAATCGGTGGGAAATGGCGGCAAGTCATCCAGCAGTTGATCAATCGACTTGACCTGCTCGGGCGGGTAGGAAGGTTGTTCCGGCAAGGCCACCACCACCCCTATCATCTGCCGCCGCCCAAAATGCACAATGACCCGCTGCCCGACCAGAACAGGTTCGTGGTGCTGATAATCAAACACCCCATCCAGGGGGACGTCCAAAGCCACATGCAGCCAGAAAGGTCCGGTGCTTGCCGATGCAGAAATAGCGTCAGGAGTGGCGGTCATGGATGGCGATTCGCAAAAGGGCTGGCCTGGCTGAAAGCCTGATAAGTCAAGAGCTTAGCGGCCTGTGGATAACTTTGGGGAAAATGACATGAACAAAAAACACAAAGAAGCAAGCACAGATACAATTTAATTTTCAATGCCTCTGAAACAAGAATAAAACTCAGAGAAATCAAATAATTAAAACCGGCTATTGAAATTAAGCCTTAAATATAAAGACCACAAACTTCTACCCATCTGTGTGCATAACTTTGCGCACAAGCTGCCATAGCCCGTGCGCAAAGACAATCAAACGCTGTGGTGACGACGGCTGTAGGAATGCACTTCATCGACCAGAATGCCTACGGCTTCCGGATCAGTGAAACGCGAAATACCGTGACCGAAGTTGAACACGTGACCGCCCTGACCCACGGGGCCAAAGTCGTCGATAACGCGGCGGGCTTCACGACGGATGGCCTCTTCGCCACCAAACATGGTCATGGGGTCCAGATTGCCTTGCAGGGCCAGCTTGTCACCGATACGCGTGCGTGCACGGGACAGGTTTACCGTCCAGTCCACACCCATGGCATCAGCACCACAGCCCGCGATATCTTCCAGCCACATGCCGCCACCCTTGGTAAAGACAATGACAGGGACACGCTTGCCGTCATGCTCGCGAATCAGGCCATCAACCACTTTACGGGTGTAGGCCAGGGAGAATTCCTGGAACAGGGAATCGGACAGTACACCACCCCAGCTATCGAACAACATGACCGCCTGTGCACCGGCACGAATCTGGTTGTTCAGGTATTCGCAGGTGGTTTGGGCATTGATTTCCAGCATACGGTGCATCAGGTCTGGACGCTGATACATCATGCTTTTCACCAAGCGGTAGTCATCCGAACCTTGACCTTCGACCATATAGCAGGCGATGGTCCAGGGGCTGCCGGCAAAGCCGATCAGCGGCACTTTGCCGTCCAGTTCCTTGCGGATCAGCGAGACAGCGTCGAACACGTATTGCAGCTTGGACATGTCCGGCGCTTGCAGCGCCATGACATCGGCCTCGTTGCGTACAGGACGGGCAAAACGCGGGCCTTCACCCGCCACGAAATCCAGACCCAGGCCCATGGCATGCGGTACGGTCAGGATGTCCGAGAACAGAATAGCCGCATCCAGATCGAAACGACGCAGGGGCTGTAAGGTGACTTCACACGCAAATTCGGGATTCTGAGCCAGTTGCATGAAAGAGCCAGCCTGGGCTCGAGTGGCATTGTATTCAGGCAAATAACGCCCGGCCTGACGCATCAGCCAGATGGGGGTGTAAGGCACCGGTTCGCGCAACAGCGAACGCAGGAAAACATCGTTTTTTAATTGAGGTAAAGACACGGCAATCCCTATTGAAAAATGCCTGTTAATTTTAACCATCGTGTTCGTCGTCTGGGTTTGACGCGGATCGAAAGCGCGCTGCATCGATATGGTGTTTGCGCATCAGTGCCCAGAAAGCACGCCGGTGCTTTTGTGCGGAGCGGGCCGCCATGGCGATATTGCCGCTATGGCGATCAAGGGCGGCATGGATATAAGCCTGCTCGAAGCGGGCCACAATCCGTCCCTTGGCAACTTTGAAAGATTCCTGGCTGCTGGCGTAGCGCGAGGCTACCGCAGCGGCATAGGCTTCCAGCGTTGTCCCCTCCTGTTGCAAGATCGTTTGCGACAGGCGCTGCTCCGTTGGGCCGGGATGCAGGACCAGATCCTGGTTTTCCTGCACCCTATAGTGTATCCGACCGGACAGCCCCGGTTCATTCAAAGCGTGGGAGGCCGTCTGCAAACGATGCCGATTGATGCGGGCACGCAAATCGTCCAGGCACAAAGGCTCACGGACATAGTCGGCCAGCCCCAGTTCCAGAAGGTCTGTCAGGGCGGCGGCTTTGATGGCGGCACGTACCAGACCAAAGACCGGCACCGGCAAATGGCCCTGGGCCGCCGACAGTGCACGACGCACCTGAATCAGGGTAGAGGCCTCAACGGGAATCAGACAGGCGTCAAACCGCAGCAGCAAGGCAGCCGAACGGCGCAAAAACAAATAGTCCTGATCGGCATGGGCAGGCGGCGGAGCCTGCAAGGCGTGCAGTTGCAAACGCTCGCACGGCGGGATGATGGCCAGCACGTTCTGGGCCCATGTTGGCTGGGCATGCAGCAAAGCGCAATCGAGGTGGAGACGCATAAGACTATCCTTGAGAAGCTAGGCGGGCCACACCGGCCGCCCCAGAATCATGAGCTTCTAGGATAGGAATCCGAGCGGTTTGCGATAAGTCGGATTTGCGTCTACGTAGCTGTACTTAATCGCCCAAAAGGCGGCTGCGACGCCATTCACTGGGTGATACGCCATAGCGTCGGCGAAAGGCGTGGCTGAACACGGCCGCATCGGAAAACCCCATTTGCCAGGCCAATTCACTGATCTGCCGGCCAGGTTTGCCATCGACCAGCAATTGACAGGCGCGCTCCAGGCGGGCGGCCATGATGTAGTCGGCGGGGGCTTGTCCGCACAGCTCGAACAGCTTATAGAGATAGCGGCGTGAAATACGAAACTGCAATGCCAGGGACTGTGCATTCAAACCGGTATCACCCAGATGATCCTGTACGTATTGCTGAATTTGCAGCAGTTGCCCACGCCGCACTTCGTCCAGGGCCGACTCGGTCGTCACCGGACGGCCATCGGCCAGACTCAACGCCATCATGCGAATGACGGTTTGGGACAGTTCGCTCAAGGCCGAGGGCGACAAGTGCCCGCGTTCCTGCAAGCCCAGACGCAGCATGTCCATGGCAATCCGGGCCGGACCGGTGGTGGCCGAGAACGACCGGGCTACGGCATCGCTTAACCAAGGCAGCCAAGGCAGCAGGCGCTCTTCCTCGAACTGCAAGACCAGAAAATGGGATTGATCCTGCACGGCTACTTCGTAAGGGCGGGTGGTGTCATAAATGCCCCACTGCCCAGCCTGCAAAATGCTGCTGCGATTGTTCTGCTCAATCTGGCTACTGCCACTGATTTGCAAGGTGACCTTGTACAGCGCCTGCTCGGAACGGTTGGCCAGGGCCTGGGTGCGGCGCACACGCTGCGCGCTGGTACACAGCTCCATCACATCGACCGAACCCATGCGGTCGGTTGCTGCCCGGTTAGAGAAGCCACGGCGCGAGTCCGGCTGGACTTCCAAGGGCACGAAGTACGCACACACCACTTCCTGCCAAGCAGCCAGGCTCTTGAAAGAAGCAGAGGGAGTGCGCAATAACATAGACATTGCCTGAGGGGCCCTTGCGGCCAACGCTATTGATCGGGGTAAGGAGCAGGATATGCCCCTTTTCTTATAGCCCTAAAAAATTCAAGCGTCTACGGTCGTTAACCCGCTATCTCAGCGCTCCATGGAGCCATACAGATAAGGAGCGGGCTCCAAACCCATGCTGTTCATCTTGACGGTTAACGCTGTACGCGCCTTGAGCACATCATCAAAACGGTGATGACGTGCCGCCCCTACCTCAGCCGAGGTAAAGGGCCGGTAATCGGGTGTCATTTCTTCGGGGCTGAATTTGGCCACAATCCAGTTCAGCACACGAGCCAGATCCGCATTATCCAGTTGCGACTGCGCAGCACCGGGAACCCGAATCATATAGTCCCGTCCCGCCGGCAAGCGGGTAAACAAACCAATGGACTGGTTGAAGTCGGGGATTCCACGCTGCGTCAGGCCCTGACCATCGTAGCGATGGCAGCCAGCACATTGCAGCATATAGTCTTTAAAAGCCTGGGAGCTTTGCAAGTAGTCGCCCGTTCCGGTCATCTCTTCCTGGGCATGGGCCCAAGGCGTCAACGCCAGCAGTACGACGCCCAAACAGGCCAGGCGCAAAGATGTCCACACAGTGATGCCTCCTTAAGTGACCGGACGCCATCCTGGCCGCCCGGCACCTTATTCCAACCCTGAGGTCTGCCAAGAAGGAAGAGAACTGACATCCAACGGGCCGTTCTTCCCGCAACCCTGACAGCCTTGCGAGCCGTTTTTAGTTTTTAGCCAAACCCACCAATACCGACGTCGTGCAGTGGAAGGTACTGTTCTCGTTCGCCATGCACCAGTTCACATCATTGTGCAGGAAGAACTCGTAACCAGGACGCTCACGAGTCTGCGTATTGCACTGGCAGCGGCCGCAAGCGGTCTTGCCGCAGCAGTCGTGATAGCTGATCAAGTAGTCCTTGCCATCATGCGGGTTATGGCAAGTGCCAATCCACGAGATGGGCGACGGCGTCGAGCCCGGAGGGCACGTCGTGGTAGTGCCGCCGCAGCAAGAGCACAAGAAGCCGTCCACCGCGCAGTGACGCCAGTAGTCGCAGGAGTTCACCTCGTCTTCACTGGCCAGATCGGGATTCAGACTGATGTGATCGGCACCACTGCTACTGCTGCCACCACCACCGGCAGCGCGAGCCACGGGCAATACGGGCAGCACAAAGGCCGAACCGACCATTAATTTACCCACCGAGCGCAGCACGCTGCGACGCGAAGTCTTGTGGGCCACAGAACGGGAGAGGCTCTCCCCAAATTTATCCAGCCAACGCATTGACGTTCTCCTTTCGTGATACCTGCACTTGCTTCATGCCCGAGTCACCGGCCAAGTATTCCTGCGCCGACGCAACACCCAGGTCTTTAGCGGTAAACAGGCTTTCGAGCTGTTCACGCGAATTGACCAGACCCTTGCCGCGCACGATGCCGTTCTCGTCGATCAACACGGCATAAGGCAGTTTGCTGATCTGAAAGCCCATGCCCAATTGCGTGGACAGGACGTAGGGGAAGCTGTCCAGTTGTGCTTTCTGGTAGAAAGCCAGATGCTCGGGCATCTCGCCATCACTGGCCAGCACAATATCGACCCACTGACCTTCCGCGCCCTGAATAGACTTCAAAATAGGCAAAAGCTTCTTGCACACCGGGCAGGTAGGCGACATGAAGAAAATCAACTGGCTACGCGGGCCAGCCACCCCTACGGTAAGGGCACGACCACGCAGGTCTTGTAGTTCCATGACGGGTGCGGCATCACCCACTTGCGGGCCTTTGTCCATGGTCAGGGCACCCATGGGGGCAACCCGTTCGTACAACACGCCAATCTGGCGCGACAGGGCAAGTACCAGCACCACCAGGGCCAGTACGATTACCCATAAAATGACGTTGGAAATCAGTAAAGCGGTCATTGAGGTCTCCTAAGAATTCTGCATTTTCTGGAATTTCAGATGGGATTCGATCAGTTGGTTAGCCGCGTAGTACAGGCCCAGCAAGGCCAAGGTGGCACCAAAAAAGGTCAAACCATCCACCCAGACCAGTTCGCGGGCACTGCTGATAGCCCAGTCACCGCTGGCCACGGCCAACGCAGCCAGCAAAGCATTGCGAGCCACCAGCCACCAGGACAAACCACCGGAGGACTCACCCAACCCCGAGCAACCGCAATCGACATCGCGGCGGCCACGCAGCAGGTTCATCACAATGCCACTGGTGGCGACCAACAGGACGAACAGGGCCAGAATCGCCCCTAGCGAACGGCTGGCTGGCCACAGCAGCAAAGGCGCACTCAAGGCCTCGGCAGCGACAAACAGCACACTGAATGGTCGTAACACCATTTCCGGCAGCAATCGATAACCGCCAACGGCTGCCTCGAACAGGCTGAAGTGACGCAATTTATCCAGCGCCCCCAGCCCCATCAGCACGGCCAAGCAAGCCAGGCTGGCATAAGTCAGGACCGGGTCCATATCAGACACCCCCAACTGGGTGAAACTGAACTTGCAAGGACGCTTCTGCCGCACCTTCGATCGTGCGCAGCAACTTGGGTTCAGGCTGGCTGATGTCGTAGACGTTCACATTGCCACCGTCCAGCGTCAGCAGCAGATTGCGTTGCTGATCAATGGTCATGGACAAGGCATCACGTCCGGGGATACGGGCTAGGCGTTTCTTCGTCTTGGTATCCATGACCCAGATTTCGGCCGCAGGGAACTTGTGCGTGCCCTCTTTACCATCCGGGTGCATGAACACGTACATGCGGCCACTGGCACGATGCAGACCCACCAGGTTGTAGCCACCGGGCACCCAGTTCTTGGCCTTGTCCTCGTCATTTAACATGGACCAGGGACCATCCACCTTGACCTCGTCACCGCTGAAATCCGCACTGTAGACATTGCCGTAGTAGGACACGAAGTACGCCTTGTCCTTATCCAGAGCGGGCGCGATAAAAATCGGGTCGTCCTTCACAGAGAACATCTGCTTGCTGCGCGACTGGCTGGCCACCTTGCCGTCTTCGCCCAGATTGATCGTCAACAGGCCACCATCACCACAAATGGTCATGAAGCTGCGTGGACGGTTGGGCTGAGGGATCACGCTCCAGCAACCGGCTGCGGCGGTGACGTCTTCCACATAATCGCCCTTGGCCACGTCCACAATCCCGATCGAGGTCGCTGGCGAGGCGTTTTGCAGCACGATGAACTTGCCGTCCGTGGTCTGACGGAACAAGCCATCGTAGTTCAGACCTTGAACACGCTTGGGTGGCAAGGAAATTTCTTTTTCAAAGGTCAGCTTGTCGGCATCCCACACTTCCACCACGTCCGAGCGCTTTCCACGCGTAATGCGCTCGTGGTAGGTGGTCATGGTGTAGATTTTCTTGCCGTCGTTAGACAACTGCACGTGGCCGTTAAAGGCCGTGGGCACCATGCCCAGGAACTTGCCGTTGGTGTAGTCATAAACGTGTACACGGCTTTCGGTCAGGTGGTTGAACACCGAGTCCATGACATAGATGCGGTTTTCCTGGGGGGCAGACACGCTGTGCCCGCCAGTCAGGACCTCGCGCGGTTTATCCTGGGCTTGTGCTCCACCGGCCAGCACCATCAGCCCCAACATGGCGGCGGCGGTCGTTAATGTAAATTTAGACTTCATTGGATGTCTCTCCTCATGGGCGTCCACGCGGTCAGAACGCATAGGCATAACGGAATTGCAGGCCGCGCATGCGCGGGCCATTTTCGACTTTCAAATCATGGATGTACTGCAATTGCACCTGGTGAGCATCGGTCAGTTGATGGGTAATTTCGGCGGCCAATTGATGGTTACGCGCCCGCGTCACCGTGGTTTGACCATTGACCCGCTCGCGCCCGCCCGTTTCGTAGCGATAGCGCATACCTACATACGTCTTTTCAGTCAGGTTGGTGGACACCAGGGCCATCAGACGAATTGCCGTGTCTTTTTTCAGGGTCTGACCGTAGTAGTTCTTGTTATTGCCAAAGAACTCGAACTCCGCCACACCTTCCACAAAAGAGGACTCGCCAAAGCCTTTCACAATCGCGAAGTCCTGAATCGTGCTCCAGCGGTTCTTGCCAGCAGACACATCCGCGTGCGAGCCGTGGTAGCGACCCGTCGGTGCAGTGATGAAAGGCTCCCAGGCAAACCAGAAACGGTTTTCCGGATCGTTGTGCAACCACACGGCAGCACCGGCAGTCACATCACCCATCCCTGTCATGCGATCACGGTCTTGCCCTGGAACATCCAGCGTGGTGCGAAAGCCGGGCACGATCAGTTCGTACTGCACCGTTTTTCCGGCCAGCTCACGAAAGTGCATCTGGCGGTAAACCATGCCTTGCACATTCAGCTTGGGGCTATCGCCAATGCGTGAACCCTGATCATAAAAACCATGCGACTTCAGGCCCATCATGTAGACGGCCACGATATTGGTGCCCACCGGAGCAGGTATCCAATCCCGGGCACTGGGGTCGCCCGCATGGGCCAGTCCGGCACTGACGCCGCTCAAAGCCAAGGCCAGCGCGGTTCGCTGCAAAATTGCATACATTATTGTTGTCTCCTCAAAGAGGCGCGAACGGTATCGTTATTGTGTTCGCGCCCTTGTACTGAACCTGATCAAGTCCTTGATCAGGTTCTTACTAGGCTGCCGGATAGGCCATGCAGACCGATTTGGTCTCCAGGTAAGCCTCTACCGCCGCACGCCCGTGTTCCCGACCCAGGCCAGACTGCTTGTAGCCACCAAAGGGCATGCTGGGGTCCAGCATGTTGTGGGTGTTGACCCACACCGTGCCCGCCTTGATACCAGCGGTCAGACGTTGCACCCGGGCCAGGTCCTGACTCCAGACGCTGGCACCCAGGCCAAAGTCTGTATCGTTGGCCAATGCCAATGCCTGCGCCTCGGTGTCAAACGGGGTCGCCACCACCACAGGGCCAAAGATTTCTTCACGCATGATGCGGGCATCGGGTGCCACGTCGGCAAACACGGTGGGACGTACGAAGTAGCCCTGCTCGGGGCGTACGCCCTCGCCTGCCAACATGCGCCCGCCTTGCTGGCGACCCGCCTCAATGTAGTTCTGCACACGCTGCTGATGACGGGCGGAAATCAACGGAGCAATCTGGGTGGACTGCTCAAAGCCCGAGCCCAGAGTCATGGAAGAAGCCAGATCGGCTACGCCCTGCACCACGCGCTCGTAAATGCCTTTTTGGACAAACAGACGCGAACCGGCGGTACACACCTGACCCTGGTTAAAGAAGATGGCGTTGGCTGCACCTTGAATGGCCATGTCCACATCGCAATCGTCCATGATGACCACGGGGGACTTGCCGCCCAGCTCCAGAGACATGCGCTTCATATCGTTGATGGCTTGATGGCCAATCAACTTGCCCACTTCCGTGGAGCCAGTAAAGGAAATCTTGTTCACGTCGGGGTGAGCCGTCAACGCCGCACCCGTGCTTTCGCCACGGCCCGTGATCACGTTGATCACACCGGCGGGGAAACCGGCTTCCAGAGCCAGTTCGGCCAGACGAATGGCGGTCAGCGGAGTCTCTTCAGCAGGCTTCAGAACCACGGTGCAACCCGCTGCCATGGCAGGGGCGATTTTCCACACGGCCATCAGCAGCGGGAAGTTCCAGGGCACGATGGCGCCCACCACACCCACAGGCTCTTGACGGGTGTAAGCGTGGTAATTGATGCCGGGAGGAAAAGCGATAGAGGGCGACAGCAGTTCACCGCTGATCTTGGTTGCCCAGCCAGCCATGTAACGCAGCCATTGCGCGCTGGCGGCCACTTCCAGACCGTAGGAGAAGAACAGCAGTTTGCCGTTGTTCAGGGTTTCCAGACGAGCCAGCTCGTCGGCGTTGGCTTCGACCAGATCGGCCAAACGCAACAGCAGGCGCTCGCGTTGGGCGGGCAGCATCTTGCCCCATTCGCCCTGTTCCAAAGCCTGGCGGGCGGCACGAACGGCAAGATCTACGCCTTGAGTACCGGCCTCGGGCTGGTGCGCAATCACCTGTCCCGTTGCGGGATCGTAGACGGGAATGGTGGGTCCTTGAGAATCACTGACGGGCTTGCCGTCAATAATCATGTGTTCGCGAATCGCGTTGCGCTCGGGTTGTACGTCTTGCCCCATAGTCTGTCTCCACACGGAATAGTTGATTCTTAACGAATCCAGTATAGGGACGAGGACAAGCCCGGACTTGTGATTCTGTGCACGGGGGCTTGTTGATTTGGGTACGGAGTGGACCCTGGCCTGCGCTAGAACAAATCCAACTGGGCGGGCATGCTCAGTTGAAAGTCTGCCTCACCGGTCAAATACACGCGGCGCTCAAAGTCCAGCAAGCTGGCTTTGCGGTGCAGGCCGGAGCTAAAGCCGGTCAACATGCCATTGGCACCCTGCACACGATGGCAAGGCACGATGATACTGATGGGGTTCAGGCCGCAAGCCTGGCCTACGGCACGCACCGCTTTGGGGCGGTCCAGATGTTCGGCCATTTGCCCGTAAGTCCAGGTTTGGCCGTAGGGAATCGTCAGCAAGGCCTGCCAGACCTGTTGCTGAAACTCGGTGCCTTGCAGGCTGAAGGGCAGATCAAACTGCTGCCGCTTGCCGGCAAAATACGCGTCCAACTGTTCCTGCACAGGTTCGGCCAACGCCGGTTCAGGGATCAAGCCGGCCAGTTGCTCGGGCGTCAGGCCATGCACAGTCTCTTCCTCGAAGTCCAGGCGCAGCAAAGCACCTTGAGCATCGACCAGCAAACGCATCACCCCTAAAGGCGTATCAAAGCAGGCAGTACGCAGCCCGACATAAGCAAACATGGCAATCCCGATCCAAGGGCAGAATGCTTGATCATACTGCGCGACTCTAGCCACTTCAAAAACCCTGGCAACACCCAGACAGCTTTGGCTCTAGCGTCAAAGACAAACGACAAACTCCAGATTACGCACGACAGCTTGTTGAGCGGGATATTCCGAGCAAGGTTTATGCTCCCACAAAGCATCAGACACTCAATAGCTAGTAATTCGCTCCTGCTTTTGTCTCTCCCCACACCCACCGCTAACGGTTGAAAGCGACGACCCACACGCAAACCTCGCCCCCCTCAAGTCCCTCACGCCGCGACAGCAGCCCAAAGAGCCGCACCGCCAGACCCCAGAAGGAGGAAGGGCTCATATTGATAATCATTGTGAGCCGGTCTGGGCCGGGGGGCCGTCCTCTGGGCGATTCAGGCTTCTTGCCGCAGGCGGGCTTGCTATTCGGGGTACAAGCGCCCTGCTGTTTGAGCGAAATGCTTGTGCTTTGTCCTGCGGACAAGGCACTTTCGCGAGTTCAGGGCGCGCCCGAATAGCAAACCTGACCAGGGCACCGGTGCGCAGCACCGGCAAGAAGCCAAGCCCGGAGGACGGCCCCCCGGCCCAGACCGGCGTTTTCACGAGGCACTATCTAAACATGCAGCCTCTTCGCACTCCTTGTCCCCTTTTCTCGCAAATCTCCTGCTCCGGACACAGCTCCGCTCTACAAGGGCCAAAGAAGAAGAAGAAGAAGAAGAAGAAGAAGAAGAAGAAGAAGAAGCAAAAAAAACCGGGTAAACAACGCCGGGCCCCCCAGACGCTACTTACCCGGCAAATCCAACAAATGCAGCAATTACTCAAGAACAGCAAGGTTTAAACGGTTTGCACGCCCTTGACGGACAAATCCAGGCCCACGCGGCGTACCACGGCCTCGAACTCGTCACGGCTGATGTGATCCAGCGCCGTGGCCGGATCGCGGGTAGCGTCGCAGGCGATGATGCCACGGCGCATATAGGAATATTTGCGCAACGCCAGCGCCACCAAGGGCTGGAATTCGTAGCGAATCAGCGAGCAATAACGGTCAAAGACACGGGCGGCTTCTTCTTGATCGCCCTGGCGATGCAGCTCATACACTTTCAACAGAATTTCCGGGAAGGAAAAGCCCGTGACCACGCCATCAGCCCCCCGTTGCAGCTCTTCCAGAAAGTGCATACCACCCAGGCCACTCAAGATCGGCAAGGCATCGCCCGATAAGCCCCGCACGGCGGTAATTTTCTGGCCAACCGGCGGATCCTCAGAGTTCAACATGGACACCCCCGCCTCGCCTTTCAGGCGCACGGCCAAGGCGGGGCTGATACGGGCGGCAAACAGTTCCGGGAAGTCATGAATCACCACCGGAATACGGATCACCTGCACGATCTGGCGGTAATAGGCCACCTGCATGTCCTCGTCGGCCCCGGCCAAGGGGGCCACAAAGATCGCATCCGCGCCCAGATCCTCAGCACTGCGAGCCTGCTCGACAGCGGCGGCGGTCCCCAAGGCGCGTACGCCCACCCATACCGGCACCGCACCACGCACCGCAGCCACCACGGTTTCAATGACACGCCGGCGCTCGAAGGTGCTGAGCTTGTGCAGTTCACCCATTACCCCCAAAATCGCCAGTCCGTGAATACCGGCTTCAAGCTGGAAATTCACCAGACTGACCAGGCTTTGCAAATCCAGCTCGCCACCCGGTTTGAAGGGGGTGGGGCAAATGGAAAAGACACCTTTATTTTTCATAGTTACGCTTAGGCTCAACGTGGAATAACAAACGGCTTTTGCATACGCGAAATCATGCGTACCAAGGGCCACAGAAGAAGGAAGTAAATCAGCGCAGCAGCTATCAGCGGTGTCTGGCTGTAGGTCTCGCCCTGCATGATCTGGGCAGAACGCAACAGCTCGGGCAAGGCCACGGCCGAGGCAATCGAGGTCTGCTTGATGGCTTCCAACGTGTTGCTGGCCAGATCCGGAATCACATTGCGCACACCCTGGGGCACGACCACATAGGCCATGGCCTGACGGGCATTCAGGCCAGTCGAGCGTGCCGCCTCGTTCTGGCCGGGCGAGACCGACTCCAGCCCAGCGCGGAAAATCTCCGCAAAATAGCCACTGCTGTTAAGCACCAGCGCCAGCACCGTGGCGGAAAATTCATTCAAGGGCAGGCCCAGGAACGGCAGGCCGTAGTAAATGAAGATCAGCAACACCAAAGGCGGGAAAGCACGAAAGAAATCCACATACAGCAAGATCAATCGGTTCAGCCAGCGATGCCGCTGATAGTGCAGGCAGGCAATGATCAGGCCCAGCAACGCGGCCAGCGGCACAATAATGACGGCGAGCTTGACCGTCAGCCACAGGCCCTGCATCAGCAACGGCCAACTGGCGGCAAGAATGGTCGGATTCAGAAACGTATCGATCAGTTCCATAGCGCATCACTCCTACGACTTGATCGCATAGCGCCGTTCCAGCACCCTCGTCAGATGAACGAAGGGGAAGAAAATCAGGCAGAACAAAATGGCCCCGGCCGTAAAGGCGGTGGGGTTGGCGATGTTGGACTGGATGTTGCTGGACACATTCAGCAGCTCGGGCACGGCGATGACTGAACCCAGCGTGGTGCCTTTGGTAATCCCGATGGCACGATTGGTCAGCGGCGGAATCGCCAGGCGCACAGCCTGCGGCAAGATGATGGCAAACAGCGTCTGGCTGAAACCCATGCCGGTAGAGCGGCCCGCCTCCCATTGCCCTGTCGGCACCGCCGCAATGCCGGACCAGAAGATTTCTTCGGCAAAGGCAGACAGCACCAGGCTCAAGGCCAGCACGGTGGCCGGGATCGGTTCAATCACAATGCCTACTGAGGGCAAGGCAAAGAACACCAGCACAATAATGACCAACTGCGGAATCGCACGAAATACATCCACATACAGCGTCATCAGAATATTGACGGGACGCCAGCCATAGCAGCGCAGCACGGCCAGACCCAGGCCCAGAACGGTGCCCAGAATCACGGTCATCACAGCCATTTGCAGCGTGACCCAAAAGCCCTGCATGATCTCGGGCAAATGGGGGCTGATCAGCGTCCAGTTAAAGAAGTAATAAACAATCTGATCCATGGCCGACCTCAGTTCATGCGGCTCAGAAAATCCTGAATCCGCTTGTGACGCGGTTTACACAGAATTTCATCGGGGCTGCCCTGGTCCAGGATCACGCCCTGGTCCATGAACACAATACGGTCCCCCACTTCGCGGGCAAACTGCATCTCGTGCGTGACAATCACCATGGTCATGCCCGCATCGCGGGTACGTTTCATGACGTTCAACACTTCACCGACCAGCTCGGGGTCCAGGCCCGAGGTAGGCTCGTCAAACAGCATGACTTTGGGTTCCAGCGCCAGGGCGCGGGCAATGCCCACACGCTGCTGCTGGCCACCGGACAACTGGCTGGGATAGTGCTCGATACGTTCGGCCAGGCCCACTTGTTCCAGATGGTGGCGGGCCTGCTCTTCGGCCTGCGCCTTGGGTACTTTTTTCACCTTGCGCAGCGCGAGCATCACATTGCCCAGCGCCGTCATGTGCGGGTACAGGTGTATGCCTTGAAACACCATGCCTATGTTCTGACGCACCTGATTCAGGTCGGTGCGCGGACAAGTCACATCACTGTCTGCCACCACAATCGTGCCACTGGTAGGGGTCTCCAGACGGTTGATGCAGCGCAAGCAGGTACTTTTGCCCGAGCCCGAACCGCCAATCATCACCACGACTTCGCCGGTGCTGACGCTCAGGTCTATGCCTTTAAGAATTTCGGCTTGCCCAAACGACTTGCGCAAGCCCTGGATGCGGACAATTTCACTCATGGTCGCTCCTTGACCGCCTGCCCGACGGGCAGGCGGGAACCGGCCCCTGCGGGGCCGTATAGCTAGAGAAACAGCGCGATGGCGCTATTAAGGACGGGAGCAGTCGGGGGTGTGCTCGGTGGGCTCGTAACCAGGGTAGTCAGGCGCGCCATAACCGGGAAAAACGACTGTCATGGCGGTACCGGCATTGGGTTCCGTACCAAACCATTTCACATGCAGCTTCGATAGCGAGCCATCCTGCTTCATGCATTCCAGCACTTCATCTACACGGTTACGCAAGGCGGTGTCGTCTTTGCGAAAGGCAAAGGCATAGTTGGCCTCGGTGGTCATGTCGTAGACCGGGGCCAGAGCGGGGGTTTTTGTAGCGATGTAGCGGGCCAAAGGAGTTTCGGACATATTGGCAAAAGCACGACCAATGGCCACAGCCTGCACCGCATCCGTGTTCTTGTTAAAGCGCTGAATCTTGTAGCCGTACTTTTCCTGGTTCTCTTGCAACCAGCGGTCCGAGAAACTGCCGTTATTGACGGCAATGGTCTTGCCTTTCAGCTCTTCCAGCGCATTGACGGTGGCACCTTTTTTAGCCAGAAAGCTCAGGCCGCCTGCCATATACGGTTCGGCAAACAGCATTTGCTCGGCACGTTCCCGCGTGGTGTTGGTGGGGGCGGCCACCATGTCATAGCGGCTGGAAAACAAGCCTGCAAAAATAGCGGAAAACGGCGTATCGATGACCTCGACACCGTCATAACCCATGCGCTGGGCCACTTCCTGGGTCAGGTCGTTGGAAAAACCATCCATCTTGCCGTCGGTGCCACGCATGAAGAACGGCACCAGGCCCACGTCAGCCGCGACTTTGAACTTCTTGCCCTGATTGGGATTGTCTGCATGTGCTGGCAGGCTCAAGGCCAGGCCAGCGGCCACGGCAGCCAGCATCAAGCCAGCCTTGCGTCCCAAACGGGCACGTCCCAATCGGAACATATTGTGTTTGCGAGAAACAGCCGCAACCATCGCGGCGATAGTGTTTACGCCTTGCATAAGGTCTCCTTGCCATCATTTTCTGTTTGTAGTGCTTTAATTCTAGGGGTGGCAAAACCTTGATGTCATATGCTTTTTTATTAACTCTTCATAACACAGCGTTAAGCGAATTTCCGTGTCCCCTGTACACGGCGGACTCCACGAACACAGCGTGTTTTCCCGCCGGCCCGCCCTAAGGGTAAGTCCCCCCTTTGAAGAGGCAGTCAAACGACGGGACAGCGCGGGGGGCGGTATTGTTGAGTCACTCAGGCCCAGCCTGCCCGCATCCCTCGGGAGGCCGTGGAAATCACCACGTCCATGAAGTCGTGCGCCAATTGCGAAACCGGCACGACATTGGAATGCAGCATGTGCAAGGGCATGGTGGTGCGCGGATTGATGGGGCGTACCACCACATCCGGCCAGACTCGGCCTGCCACGGCCAGTTCGTCCACAATCGCAATCCCGGCTCCGGCCTGCACCATGGCACAGGCAATATGCGTCAAACGCACTTCTACAGACAGTTGCGGCACACCCGGACGGTTACCAAATAGCTGCTGCACCATCTGCCCATAAGGCGTGTCATTGCCATAACCAATCAAGTCCAGCCCTTCCAGATCGCTGGCGTCCAGCTCCTGCTTGTCAGCCAAGGGATGACTGGCGGGCAACACCGCCACCAGATGGTTTTCGTAGATGGATTGGGCATGCAGGCTGGGATGGGTCAGCGGCACAATGGCCACGCCCACTTCGGCCTGTTGGGTGACCAAAGCCTGCACCAGATCACTGGAGATCAGGGTGCGCACATACACCTTCACATCCGGGAATGCTTTGCGAAAACGCGTCACCGCCATGGGGATCAAGGTTTGCCCTAGACTGGGGCTGACAGCAATGTGCAAGCTGCCGTGGCGCTTTTCGATCAGGTCGGTCGCCACCTCGTTAACCCGCTGCACACTGTTATGGACTTGCTCCACTTCCTGATAGAGCCGACGCGCCTCCGGCGTGGGGTACAGACGTCCCTTGATGCGCTCGAACAGCACCAGACCAATGCGTGATTCCGTATAGGAAAGCAGGCGACTGATGGCCGGTTGCGATACGTTGAGCAACTGTGCCGCCTTGCTGATAGAACCGGTCAGCATGATGGCGCGAAAGACCTCGATTTGACGAAGATTGAGCAGCATCCCTTAACGTAGCCTTATGTTTCGAGCACAAATAAGCATAAGACATTTTGATTTGCCTATGTTTCAATTTTTTCAAGCTGCCATCCCGCTGCACCTTGATCGCAACGGGCCCAAAGAGCGGCTTCATAACTACGACACGGAGACAAAATCATGCAAACCCTGCTTGCGCGCACCCTTGCGGTGCTGGGCTTGGGACTGGCCGCCGCTGCGCCCACCGCCCACGCCGCTGACAACGTCCATCTGATGCTGGACTTCATCCCCACCGGCGACTATGCCCCCTACTATTCGGGCATTGCCAATGGGATTTACGACAAACACGGCATAGACCTGAAGATCACCCGAGGCACCGGTTCGGGCGATACCGTTCTGAAAGTAGCCGGTGGCGCTGCCGATATTGGCCTGGCCGATATTTCTGCCATTCTGACCTCGCGCCAGAACAGCCAGACTCCCGTCAAGGCCATTGCGTCCACCTTCTCGCACTCGGCCCACTCCCTGTTTGTGCTCAAGGACTCGGGCATCACCAACTTCTCCGGCCTGGAGGGCAAGAAAATTGCCGTCTCGCCCGGCAACAGCCACAAGCTTTACTTTCCCATGGTGGCACGCAAAGCCAATACCGACCCCGACAAGATCCAATGGGTGACGGTAGACGGCTCCTCTATGGCCCCCTTGCTGATCAACGGCAAAGTGGACGCCGCTCCCTTCCTGGCCACCAACTACTACTACCAGAACAAGCAGGCCAAGCGTTTTGGCAAGGAAATCGTGGTGCTGCCCTTTAGCGAGCAGGGTTTCAACATCTACGCCCTGTCCGTTTTCACCACCGACAAGACCTTGGCTGAACGCCCACAAATGGTGCAGAACTTCCTGAACGCCACCATCGAAGCCTGGGAAGCCGCCCGCAAGGATCCGGACGCCGCCTGCCAGGCCCACGTCAAGGCCAATCCAGAAATTGATCTGGATGATTGCATGGGCAACCTGAACGCCGTGCTGGGCTATATCTACACCGATTTCAGTGCCCAGCACGGGGTAGGCAGTCTGGAAGAAGGCCGCATGAAAACCACCTACGAGGCCGTTGTTGAAGCTCAGAGCCTGGACCCTGCCTGGGACTACCACCAAGCCTACGACCCGCAGTTCATCGTCAAAGCCAACGGCACAGCCAAGCCCTGAGCTGATTTTTGCGCGCGCACTGGCTTGGCCCAGGCGGGTCAGCGCGCGCCTAGGAGCGCATTGTGATACGCATTCAAGACGTGAACCTGATCTACGGTCGTCATACCGAGCGCGAGACTCAGGCACTGAAACAAATCAATCTGGACATCCAGGACAACGAAATCATTGCCATCGTCGGCGCCTCGGGCTGTGGCAAATCCACGCTGTTGCGCCTGATTGCAGGCTTGTTGATGCCCACCAGCGGCACCGTCAGCATCGATGATGAAATCGTTGCCCACCCTCGTCAGGACACCGGCATTGTGTTCCAGGCTCCCACCCTGGTGCCTTGGGCCAATATTCTGAACAACACGCTCTTGCCCTCCAGCATCATGGGGCGGCTGGATGATCAGGCTCGCAGCCGCGCCACACGCCTGCTGACCACCGCCGGTCTGGGCAATTTTCTGCACCATCACCCCAAGCAATTGTCCGGCGGCATGCAACAACGCGTGGCCATTTGTCGCGCGCTGGTCCACAACCCCAAAGTGGTGCTGATGGATGAGCCTTTCGGCGCACTGGACGCGCTGACCCGCGAAACCATGACACTGGAACTGCTGCGCCTTTGGTACGAAGACCCCAAAACCATTGTGTTTGTGACGCACTCGATTTCCGAAGCCGTCATGCTGGGCCACCGTATTGTGGTGATGTCGCCACGCCCCGGCCAGATTAGCGAAATTCTGGATGTGAACCTGCCCCGCGAACGCGACTTTTCCCTGGTGGGCACGCTGGAATTCACACGCTGTGCCGCCGCCGTGCGTGAACTTATTTTCCAACACGAGGTGGCTTGATGAGCGAGCAAACTCAAACCCTGGTCGCCGCGCCCGTGCGCAAGCGACGACTGCGCCTGCGCGATTTCAATGAAATTACCGTCCCGGCCATCACCCTGATTGCCGTGGTCATTCTGTGGGAACTGGCCAGCCGCCTGTTTGATATCCCTGAATACCTGGTGCCTGCCCCCTCGCGCATCTGGGCCGATTCCATGCAAATGAAAGAGGCCATGCTGATGCACACGCTGGTGTCCACGCGCACCATCATGCTGGGCTTTTTGCTGTCCATTGTGGTGAGCTTCCCGCTGGCCGTGCTGATTACCTACTCGCGTTTTTTCGAGCAGGCGATTTACCCGCTGCTGATTCTGACTCAGTCCATCCCCAAGGTGGCCCTGGCCCCGATTCTGGTGATTATCTTTGGACCTACTGAGCTGCCGCGTGTCGTGGTGACTTTTTTGGTCGCGTTTTTCCCGCTGGTGATCTCCATGACCGCTGGCCTGCTGGCCGCCCCGCCCGAGCTGATCGAGCTGGTCCGTGCCTGCCGTGCCACCCGTATGCAAGAGTTCTTCCGTATCCGTCTGCCCTTTGCCGTGCCCTTTATTTTCTCGGGCCTGAAGGTCGCCATCACCTTGTCCGTCGTCGGCGCGGTGGTGGGTGAGTTTGTAGCGGCCGACCAAGGCCTGGGCTACCTGATCACCACCTCCACCGCCTTCTTCAAGACGCCAGTGGCCTTTGGCGCCATGGCCATCTTGTCGGTGCTGGGTATTGTGTTCTTCCAGGTGATCTCTGCCGCCGAACGCATCCTGTTCCCTTGGGCAATCAAAGACAATCGGAGCGGATCATGACATCCCCTTATACGGTCATCCGTGGGGGCCTGGTGCTGGCTCACGCTCACGCCAAAGCCGAGCTTTTGGACATTCTGATCAAGAATGGCGTGATCGAAGCCATGGGACCGCCCGGCCTGCCCGCCCCCTTTGACACCACGGTAGTGCAAGCGGATGACCAACTGCTGCATCCCGGCCTGATCAACGCCCACACCCACGGCCACGGCACCTATGCCAAGGCCATGGGGGATCGCTGGTCACTGGAACTGTTGTTGACAGCAGGCCCCTGGATCAATGGCGACCGTCATCTGGAAGACAAGTACCTGAGCACGCAGCTAAACGCGGCAGAAATGCTGCTCAAAGGCTGTACCGCCAGCTACGACCTGTATTCTGAGGTCCCCGTCCCCACGGCGGAAGGCATGAATGCCGTCGCCCAGGCCTATATGGATGCCGGTATGCGGGCCACCGTCGCCCCCATGATGGCGGACCTGTCTTTTTACCAATCCGTGCCCGGCCTGATCGACGCCCTGCCGGAAGAACTGCAGAAGTTTGTGGCCCAACTGGCACCCCAGTCGTTTCGGGCCACGCTATCGGGTCTGACAGACTTTCTGGACCAGCAGCGCAACCCCGAGCGCATTCGCGTGGCTTTGGCGCCAACCATTCCCATGCTGTGCTCGGACGAGTTCCTGCAAACCTGCGGTGAAATCAGCGCAGAACGCACTATCGGCCTGCACAGCCACGTTGGCGAGTCCTATGTGCAAGCCCTGACCGGCATGAAGCGTTATGGCACCACTATTGTTCAGCATCTGGACACGCTGGGCCTGATCTCGCCCCGCTTCACCCTGGCGCACGCCATCTGGCTGGACGAACGCGATCTGGACATTCTGGCCTCGCGCGGCGCCATGGTGGCCCACAACCCCGGCAGCAATATGCGTTTAGGTAATGGGATTGCCGATGTAAACGCCATGCTGGAACGCGGTATTACCGTGGGCCTGGGCACGGACGGCTCAAACAGTGGCGATAACCAGAACATGTACGAAGCCATGCGTCTGGCCTCTTTCTCGTCCAAGGTGCGCGGCCCGGATACGGAACGCTGGGTCACAACCGAACAAGCGCTGTATGCAGCGACGGAGGGCAGTGCCCGCTGTCTGGGCATGGGCGAGCAGTTGGGGCGTCTGGAACCGGGCCGCAAGGCCGACATCGTGTTTCTGGATCTGGGCCATATCAACTGGATTCCGCGTAACAACACGGTCAACCAATTAGTGCATCTGGAAGACGGCCTGGCGCTGCGCCATGTGATGGTCGACGGCCAGTTTGCCGTGCGCGACCGACAGTTAACCCAAGTGAATATGCCGCACCTGCGCCAGCAAGTGGAGCAGGCCCAGGAACGCATCACGCGCAACACCTATGACAAGCGTCACATCACGGAAAAACTGGCCAAGGCGGTGGGCTCTTTCTGCCTGTGCCTGGGCCATGACCGCTATCACGTACAGCGCTGGGCGCACTCCAAGCAAGACTTAACGTGACGTTATGTTTTACCGATAAATAGGCATACGACATTCATGATTGAATTTGCTTCAATCATAGAAACGAACACGATTACGGACACGCGACATACGCGGGTCCGAGCCATCCAAGGAGGAAGATAATGAGCGACTTCGATCTGGTAGTACGAGGAAATATTGTTGAGCGCGACCGCATCATCACTGACGGCTGGTTGGCCGTGCGTGAAGGCCGAGTAGCGGCCCGTGGCGTTGGCGCGGCTCCTTCGGCCCGTGAGCATGTGGATGCGCGTGGCATGTGGGTAATGCCCGGCGTGCTGGACGGTCAGGTGCACTCCGGCAGCCAAGCCAATCAGGAAGGTCTGGGCTGGGCCTCGCGTGCGGCCGCCGCCGGTGGCGTGACCACCATGGTGGAAATGCCTTACGACGATCCTGAACCTGTTGCTTCCCGCCCGCAGCTGGAAGACAAGATTGCCCGCATTGAAAGTGACTGCCACGTGGACGTGGCCTGCTACGGCACCCTGAACGACCAGCATGGTCTGGAAGCGGCGGCAGGCCTAATTGAAGGCGGCGTGTGCGGCTTCAAATTCTCTACCTTTGAAGCCAGCCCCAACCGCTTCCCGCGCGTGGAAGAAGACATCCTGATGGAAGCCTTCCGCCTGATCGCCCCCTCCGGCCTGGCTTGCGGTGTGCACAACCAGGACCAGGAACTGACTCGCAAGAACATCAAGCGCATGGTCGAAGCTGGTGATACGGGCTGGGACGCATTCTTGCGCGCCCACACACCGTTGATCGAAAACCTGGCCACCAGCGCTATTTACGAAATCGGTGCCCAGACCGGTGCCCGTGCCCACGCCGTGCACGTGTCCCTGTCGCGCGGTTTTGAAATCTGCAATATGTACCGTCAGGCAGGCCACAAGGCCTCGATTGAAACCTGCGTGCAGTACCTGATGCTGAACCACGAAGAGCACACCCGCCGCTTCGGTGCCAAGACCAAGCACTACCCACCGATTCGCCCCAAGGCGGAAATGGATCTGCTCTGGACCCACATTGCCAACGACGAATGTACCTTCGTGTCCTCCGACCACGTGAGCTGGGGCCTGGAGCGCAAGCAGTTTGACAATGTGTTCCAGAACTCCTCCGGTGGTCCTGGTCTGGAAACCCTGCTGCCCGCCTTCTGGACAGGCTGCGCCGAGCACGGCATTTCTCCCACCATGGTCGTCAAACAGTTGTGCTGGGGCCCTGCTCAACACTTTCTGCTGGAACACCGCAAGGGCTCGCTGAATGTAGGTGCAGATGCCGACATCGTGATCGTCAAACCCGAAACTTACCGCTTTGACCCGTCCAACAGCCTGTCCGCCGTGACCTGGAGCTCCTTCGAGGACCGCGAGTTCCAAGTACGTGTGGAAGCCACCTATGTGCGCGGCCAACTGGCCTGGGACGGCAAAACCGTGCGTAACGCGGCGGGCGACGGTCAGTTCATCCGTCCGCACAAAGCAGGCGAACTGTCATGAGTCTGGCCATGCCCTTGCTGAACCAGGAGCGTCTATGGCGCAGCACTCAGGAGCTGGCCGCGTTCACGCTACCCGACCAGCCCTGGACCCGTCGCGCCTTCTCCGATCTGTTTCTGCAATCGCGTCAGTGGCTGCTGAAACAGTTCGAGGAAGCGGGCCTGACAGTACGCGTGGATGCCGCCGGCAATCTGATCGGTCGCCGCGAAGGACGCAAGCCCGGTCTGGCACCGATTACGACCGGCTCGCACTGCGACACCGTGATGTATGGCGGGCGCTACGACGGCATTATCGGCGTGCTGGCCGGGCTGGAAGTCGCCCGTTGCCTGAACGAGCAGAACATCCAGCTAGACCACCCTTTTGAAGTGGTGGATTTTCTGTCTGAGGAACCTAGCGACTATGGCGTGTCCTGCGTAGGCAGCCGCGCCATGGGCGGAGTTCTGTCCGAGGCCATGCTGGCCGAACGCAATCCACAGGGCGAAACACTGGCACAAGGCATTGCCCGTATCGGTGGCCGCCCCCAGGAACTGGCCCAGGCCCGTCGTGCACCCGGTGATACTGCCGCTTTTGTCGAGTTGCATATCGAACAAGGGCCGGTGCTGGAATCACGCAATCTGCCCATTGGTGTGGTCAGCAATATCGTGGGCATTTGCCGCCACCGCATCATCATCACGGGTCGTCCAGACCATGCTGGCACCACACCCATGGACATCCGCCGTGATGCCCTGGTCGGTGCCAGCCTGATCATCAATGCAGTGGACCGCAAGGCTCGCCGTGCGCTGGGTGGGCCAGACTATCTGGTCGCTACCATTGGCAACCTGAACCTGACGCCCAACGCCTCCAATGCCGTTCCCGGACGCGTAGAAATGATGGTGGAAGTACGCAGCGACCGTCAGGAGCTGATGCAGAACTTTACCGAAGAACTGCTGGCCCAGCTGCGCCCGGAAATCGAGGCCATGAGCCTGGGTCTGGACGCGGCGCAAGTCAGCCTGGCCAAGCCCACAGACTGCACGCCGGATGTGATGAACATTATCGAGCAGGCCGCCAGTGCGTTGGGATACCAGAGCATGGTCATGCCTAGCGGAGCCGGTCACGATGCGGTGTACATGGCACCCAGCGGCCCCATGGGCATGATCTTCATTCCTTGCCTGAATGGCCGCAGCCATTGCCCCGAAGAATCCATTACTTCCGAGCAGCTTTTGGACGGTACGCGGGTTCTGTATCAGACCGTTGTCATGTTGGACCAGAGGAACTGACATGGACTGGTCCTGTGATCAGCTCAGCGAACGCGAACGCTACCGCTTGTTGGTCAACACCGTGTTGCCGCGCCCCATTGCCCTGGTCACGACCTGTGACCAGCAGGGGCGCGTGAACACGGCCCCTTTCAGCTTTTTCAATGTGATGGGTTCAGCGCCTGCCGTGCTGGCACTGGGCCTGGAAAACGATGCGCACTCTGCCGATGGCCTGAAGGACACCACCCGCAATATTCTGGCCACCGGCCAGTTTGTGGTGAACCTGATCAGTGCCAAGCTGGCACACGCCATGAATATCTGCGGCATTGCCTACCCGACCGGGCAGGCCGAGCATCTGCAAGCGGGCCTGGATCTGGCCCCCAGCGTGCAGGTGCAGCCGCCCCGTATCGCCCAATGCCCAGTGCAGTTTGAGTGCCGTTTGCACACCGCGCTGGACCTGGGCCCGCTACGCCATATCGTCATTGGCGAAATTCTGCATATGCACTGCGATAACACCATCCTGACGCCTGAAGGGCGCATTGATATAGACGCGTACGACCCGATCGGGCGCCTGCATGGTTCTGACTGGTATGTCGGCCTGCAGGGCCGCTTTCAGTCAGAAAAATTAAGCCACCCAAACGGGCCACCGCCCACCCAAACATAACAACATCATGAACCGTCGCCCTCATATCTACGTTCTGAACCCCAATTCCAGCCAGATCGTAACGGACGGCCTGGACCGTGCTGTCCAGCCTTTGCGTCTGTCTGATGGCCCGGCCATCTCCTGCCTGCGCCTGCCTCAAGGCCCGGCAGGTGTACAAAGCCAAACCGATATCGACACATTGATTCCCCACCTGCGCGCCCAGGCCCTGAGCGTCAAAGAAGACGCCGCTGCCTATGTGGTGGCCTGCTTTAGCGACCCCGGCCTGTACACCTTGCGCGAAACGGTGAATGTGCCTGTATTGGGCATTGCCGAAACCGGCGTGCTGACCGCCTTGTCGCTGGGCCAACGCTTTGGCGTGCTGTCCATTTTGCAGACCTCCATCCCGCGTCACCTGCGTTACTTTGGCGCGATGGGTGTGACGGACCGTTTGGCAGCCGATCTGGCTATCAATATGGGCGTGTCGGAACTGGCTGATGAGAAAAAAACCCTGCAATGCCTGACGGAAGTGGGCCAACGCCTGCGTGATGAGCACGGCGCCGACGTTGTGGTGCTGGGTTGTGCTGGTATGGCCAATCAGCGCGAGGCGTTGGAACAGGCTTTGGGCATTGCTGTCGTGGAGCCTACGCAGGCCACTGTTGCGGCTGCCTTGGGCCGTTGCTTGTTAGGCTGGTAAACCTTGATGAACGCCCCTCTGCAATCCGGCTGTCTGGCAACCGCGCAGCGGCTGCTTCAGGCACGATACGAGAATCGCCCTATCGAGGACTGGCCCGAGGCGCTGCGCCCTGTGTCTTTTGATCAGGCTTATCGCGTTCAAGCCATGCAAATGGACGCCTTGGGCCCCCTAGGTGGCTGGAAAGTCGGCGCGGCCAATAGCGTAGCCCCGCCTACCTGCGCCCCCCTGCCCCAACGCTTTCGTTACGCCAGCCCCAATGCACCTGCCGCTGAAAGCCTGTCTTTGCGAGGCATAGAAGTGGAAATCGGCCTGATTCTGGGCCAGGACTTGCCACCCGGCCAGACACCCTATTCCTTAGAGCAAATCTGGCAGGCGATCAGCCAGGTTTGTGTGGCAGTCGAGATTGTCGAATCCCGTTTTGTGCAGCGTGACACCGTGGGTCGTCTATCCACCCTGGCCGACCTGGCCAGCCACGGTGCGCTGGTCCATCAGGCGCAAGGGATCGCCGCGCAGGATATGACACTGCTGCAACCTGAATGGGCGCGCCTGCAAGTGGGCCAACAGCCCGCGCTGCAAGGCCCGAACCAGAATCCGGCCGGCGAGCTGACACGGCTGCTGATCTGGCTGGCCAATCAGGGCAGCCACCATCTTGGCGGGCTGCAAAAGGGTCAGGTCATCATTACGGGCACGTGCCTGCCCATGCTGTATGCCGCTCCCGGCGACCGGATTCAGGCCGCCATTCACGGGATCGGTGAGCTGGACTTTATCTGTGCATAAAAGCACAAAGCCAGCGTCCAAAACGGCGCTGGCTTTGCCTGACAGAGCCTCTCATCAGGCAGCACAAGCCCTGCACTGCTGTTGCAGGGAATGCCGCGTGCAAAGCCGATTTGCCAATAGTGACGGGCCTTGGGAGACAAAGACCCAAGCATCAGACCATGCGATACACATCAAGCCTGATATTGCAGATGAATCAGCGGATAAGGCCTGCCCTGATCGTCCACAGGCGAGCGACCAGTACGCTTGAAGCCCATTTTTTCGTAAAAGCCCACGGCTTGCCCATTCTGTTCATTCACATCGGTGGTCATGGTGGGATGCAGGCTCAAGCCGTGCAGCACCAAAGCCTTGCCAATACCCGTTCCCCGGCTGTCCGGGTCCACAAACAAGGCCTGCATATGGCCTTCGTCAATCAGCATGAAAGCCAGCGGGTAGTCGGCCTCGTCCACCGCCAACCACAAGCTGGCCTGGGGCAGAAAACCACAGACCAGTTCATCAATGTCCTGACGATCCTGAGCGGATAAAAAGTCGTGTGTAGCATCAACGGCCTTGCGCCAGATTTCAACAGCACGTTGCCCGTCCTCCGGGCGCGAATGGCGAATATTCATCATCTTTCCCTTTTCGGGTCCATCTGGTTTTCACAGCAGGGGGATCACGCCTAACAACCACGCACTGGCTCTGCCTGGCCTGCGCTGCTCACCGAAATCGGCCGGGTTTCCAGAAAAAACAGACGCCGCAAATGCTGCTCGGCTTGTTCCGGGCTCAGTTGCGTGGACTGGGTCAGCAACATATTGGCTAGGCCGTCATACAAGGCGGACAGCCGCAACGCGGTACCTTCAGGATCGGGCGCTTGCCACAGTCCTTGTTCGGTCCCGAGTCTCAGGTAGGAGGCCAACTGTTCCAGCATCCGGCGTTGTACCCGTGTCATCACCACCGCCAGTGCCGCATCGGTTTTGGCCAGGTCGGCAGCCTCCAGCCACAAGAACCAGTAAATGCGATTGTTCTGTTCAAAGGCACTGTTCAGGTAACTTTCCATCAAGGCCTGCGGTTCTTGCGAGGCTTGCGCCTCCTGATCCAGCAACTGGTCAAAAATCTCACCCCAGGCATCAGCCCGTAATTCGGACCAACGAAAGTAATGGTTTAACAGCCCACGGCCAACCCCCGCCCGCTCGGTCACCATGCGGGTGGTCGCAGCACGTACCCCCACTTCCATCAAAATCTGGACAGCGGCCTGTCGAATTCGCGTGGCACTGTCTTCTTTTTCACTCATCACCTGTCCCCTATTGACACATTGAGCAATCGCTCAATATTATGACATTGAACAAGCGCTCAAACAATAAACACCTATGTCTTCGGCCTCTCGCAACTCCTCCATCGACCTGATTCGCACCGCTGCCCTGATTGGCATTTGTGTCGTGAACCTGCCCTATCTGGCACTGAGCGACAGTGACCCGATAAACATCTCCACCACCTATGACCATACCGCTGCCTTCCTGATCGAATTCCTGTTTCAGGGCAAATTTTTCCTATTGTTCTCGCTGATTTTTGGCTGGGGCATCGAAATCCAGGCACGCTCTGCCGAACGTGCTGGCGTTCCCCTGAGCCGCCGTTATTTTCGTCGCATGCTCGGCCTGGCCGTGCTGGGTTGCTTGCACGCAACCCTGGTATTTACTGGCGATATCCTGCTGCTTTACTCGGTGTTGGGTGTGCTGATCTGGCCGCTGCGCACGCTCTCTGCGCGTGGGCTGGTCAAGGTCGCCTTGCTGATGGTGCTGATAGAAATTATCAGTATTGGACTGATCGTTTACCTGCTCTCCAGTACAGAGGACATGGCCCCGGTTTACTCCCTGGGTGGAGCCTTCTCCGAAGCCACGCTGGCGCGCCTGAAAGAATGGCCGAATGCCTTCGCTTTCATGTTCCTGTATCAAGGCCCTTTGGCGTTCGGAGCCATGTTGCTGGGACTGGCTGCAGCCAAAAGCAATTTCTTTACACATCGTAGTGCAGGACAACACAAGCTGGGACGCGCCCTGCCCTGGCTCTTGCCGCTGGCTTTGGCCATCAATTGTTTTAGCGCCCTGGTGGCCTACGAAACCAACCTGATGGGACTGATTGGCCTGCTCAGCATTGCGATAGGTGCCCCCATGCTGTCAGCCGTGTATCTCTATCTATTGCTGCGCTGCGGGCAATGGTTCAGACTGCCCAATGTCTTGATTGAAGCAGGCCGCAATTCGCTGAGCGCCTATGTGACCCAAGGCATTTTGGCCGGGCTGATTTTTAGCAGCTATGGCCTGAATCTGTTTGATGTTTTTGGCAATGCCGCACTATTGCCAATCGCCATTGCACTGGCTCTGCTGGCCATGATTTTGACGGGCCTGATTGCCCAGCACTGGGGGCGCGGCCCGCTGGAAGCGGTGCTACGACGCATCACCTACGGTGCCCAAAAAATCAGATAGCACGCTGACACCACCCCAAATCGTTTTTTGCTCTCTATTATGTGTACTGGAAATACGAGGACGGCAAAAATGAATTGCCACTACGCCACAATAAAATCAGGAGTGATGTCCCATGAGTAACAATGAAATCACTTGGTCCAATGGCCAATGGAGCGACACCAGCGCGCCTTTGATTGGCGCCACAGATCATGCTTTCTGGATGGCCACGACCGTATTTGACGGTGCCCGTTCCATCCACGGCCATACTCCGGATCTGGATCTGCACTGTGAGCGCCTGAACCGCTCGGCCATCACCCTGGGTATGGAACCCGTGATGACGCCCCAGCAAACCGTGGACCTGGTGCATGAGGGCCTGAAAAAACTATCCCACTCCACGGATTACTACATCAAGCTGCTATATTTCGCGCCCGGCGGTTTCATCCAGCCCGATCCAGCCACCAGCCAATTGGCCATTCATATTTTTGAATCCCCCATGCCGGAAGACAGCGGCTTTAGCGCCACGTTCAGCGAATTCCTGCGCCCAGACCCCTCCATGGCTCCCACCGATGCCAAGGCGTCCTGCCTGTACCCCAACACCCAACGTATCTTGCGCGATGCCAGCGCACGGGGTTTTGACAACGCCATCGTGCTGGACTCCAAAGGCAAGGTAGCCGAGTTTGCCGTCGCCAACTTGTGGATTGTGCGTGACGGCGTCGTGCTGACGCCCGAACTAAACGGCACATTCCTGAACGGCATTACCCGCCGACGTGTCATGCAACTGCTGCGCGACGATGGCCTTGACGTACGTGAAGTCAGCCTGACACCGCAAGACGTGCTGGATGCGGACGAGATATTCAGTACCGGCAATTACGGCAAGGTCCTGCACTGCAATCGCATTGACGATCGCCACTATGCGCACGGCCCGGTTGAGACCCGTGCTCGCGAGCTGTACATGGCTTATACCGAGCGCAACTAAGTCTCAAGAGGTAGCCAAGCGGCCACCTACATTACTGAAAAATAGGCAGTGCGCCCAATGAAAAACGGCTCATTATTGAGCCGTTTTTATTTTTATACGACGGGAGAAACCGGGCTATCGCCCTGCCCCAAATCCGGCGCTTGGTCCCCTTCTGCTTGCGCTTGTGCCTGCTTCATCTGATTGAGCAGGCTATGCAGCATCTCGGTCGACAAGCCGTGCAGCACCAAGCGGTAGCCTGCTCGCAAGGTCGACATAGGCACCAAAGGATGGCCATTGTTGAGCAGAATCAGGTGCTCGGGCGCCTGCAGGATCTTGGCAGCATAAATCCCGATCGTCTCGTCCAACTGCAAGGAATTGGCCGCACGCCAGAAGTCGTTATCGGTCAGCAGCAACTGATACAAGGGCGTGAACAGTTCGATGGCACTTTGCAGGTCCATCTTGTTCAGCGGGCCTCGCGGCATATCGTCCAGCGCCAGGGGCACGGGCTGAATCATGGAAAAATCCACCCGCTCCGGCGGGCCGATTTCCTGATTATTGTCCCGCAAGGACTGATTGAGCCGGATCACGAAATTGAACAGATTCAAATCGTGCTTCACAAAAGTGTGATCACGCAATTCGTCGATGTTCATGGGCGTGAGCGGCGAAGTCGGCACCTGGGTGGGCGAGTTGGCGGCGATAAAGGCTAGCACCTGTGAACCCAGATGGAAGTGGCGCAGAATCAGCCAGTTGGCCTGTGGCGAGACAAAACGCTTCAGGCCCCACACCAGAATGCGGTGCAGCAGGCCCGAGTGCGACCATTTGCGTGGCAAAAAGGTTTTAACGACTTGAATCAGCACAATCATCAGGCGTGCCAATGGCCGCAAGAACGGCAGCAGATACTGACGCGATGAGGAACTGGAGTCGGTCAGCCAGGCCTGCTTGACCTCGTCAGGCAGGGGCGTGCTGCGATCCAGATATAGGGCCCGCCAGGGATTGGGATCCTGCGGGTCATGCGGTTTGCTTAAAAAATCCGGGATTTGATCCATGACTTAACACTCTTTCGCGTATTGGAACTGCATCAGGTACAGGGCGGCAGTGCGACGTGCGGTTTCAATAATAATCTGCTCGGCGCGGCCTGTTTCATCGCAATCCAGAGCCAATTCCACCGCCACCAGCCAACGGGCCAGGTGATGCTCGTCGTTCATGCCGTGATAGTGCAGGAAACGGTACATATTCGGTTCCAGCGACAGCGAGGATTTCAGCAGGGGCAACAAAGCGGGCACAATGCGTTGGCCTGTGCCTTCAATAATATAAATCGCCCCCAGCAAACCAATCGGGTCCTGACTGGCCGCCAAGGCATGCAGGTAAGAATTCAGAGCCTGACCACCGGGATTACGAGTCAGTTGCTCGATCTCGGTCGCGGTGCCACCCGCATATTGATAATCCTCGAACAGAATCTTGAAGTCGTCCTGCTCTTCGCCTGCGTGCAGACGAATCAGCTCGGCCAGCGGTGCGTAAGTGGGCGACAAGGAGTCGCAGGCTTCGCGCATCCACTTGGCCCCTTCACGCACTTGGGGAATCCAGTCTGCCATCCACTTTTGATAGTCCTGCATGCGAATCGAGCCATCATGCAGGCTGCGCAGCAAAGGCGTACGCCACACTTGGGAACGATAGTCATGCCAGATGGGGGCCAATTGCGTCAGCAAATCGCGCAAGCCTTGCGGGGCCGTGGCCGGATCGTGCGGGGGAGCAATATCCACCTGCTCGCAGGACGCAGCTACCGCTTGCTTGGCAGACGGGTAGGACACGGTTGGGGCCGGCGCATCGCAGGCTTCCACTTCCAGCAGCATGTAGGCCGTCATGAAGCGGCCCGACTCGGGCACGTAACACAGGATTTGCTCGCCGGGCGTCAAGGTCCGATCACGCATGAACTCGGCCAGCATGATCAGAATGGATGCGGCTCCTGTATTGCCGCGCCAGCGCAGATTGCTGTACCAACGTTCGGCCGGGATACCCAGGCCAGCCTGCTCCAGCAAATCGGCCACTACAGGCA
Organism: Alcaligenes aquatilis; assembly: GCF_003076515.1. Classification (NCBI taxonomy): domain Bacteria; kingdom Pseudomonadati; phylum Pseudomonadota; class Betaproteobacteria; order Burkholderiales; family Alcaligenaceae; genus Alcaligenes; species Alcaligenes aquatilis. The sequence continues at coordinate 2,916,807 of NZ_CP022390.1, forward strand.
TGAATTTTTCGGACGAGTAATGGCACAGGAAGTGGCTGATGCGCTCGGGGTCGACCCAGCCATCGCGCACCAGCTTCACGTACTCGTGAATGCCGATGTCAAACAAGTGCGGCAGCAGTCGAATGTCCTGGCGCAGGGACAAGGCACCGGCCTGCTCAGCGTCGGCCCAGGAGTCGTAATCCAGATGGCTACGCGTGGAGTCGCGGGCGGCACCTAGCTGCATGCAAACGGGGTAATCACCCGAGAAGGATTTTTGATGAATCCAGCGCAGACGCAAACGCACGCCGGGCTGGGTGGTAGGCAGCACCTGATCCTGGTGGCTAAGCAAAGCCGCACCGGCGCCATCGGACAGCATCCAGCGCAAAAAATGCGCGTCGAAGTCTGCCTGATAATCTTGTGATGCAAAACGCGAGCGGCGAAACAGGCGCGAAGGCATTTCGCTGGCCACCGCCATGCCATGGCGATGCGCCCCCAACTCGATACCTTGGGCAACCGTCTGCAAAGCCGTGACTCCTGCGGCGCAAATCCCGTGTACGGAATGCACTTCCAGCGGGGGGGCCGCCAGTTCCCCTTGAATCGCATTAGCAAAACCGGGCATCAGCAAATCCCCCCCTGATGAGCCGCTGGCCAGCAGGCCAATGTCGCTCATGCTCAAACCCGCCTGCTCCAGGCAACGGCGAATGGCATTAGCGGCCATAGCCGTATTGCTCCAACGCGTACTGCCATCTTCACCAATGGCGTAGTAGCGCTGTTGAATGCCGTTCTCGGCCAGAATGCGCTGCTTGATACGCCCCGAAATACGATTCAAGGGGGCAATAAAGTTATCCATGGCGGTGTTATCGACCGGCTCGCCGGGCATAAACCACTGGGCCTGATGGATAACAACGTGCTCAAAGGCCACGGGCATAGAAATACTCCTGATTACACGCAATCACGCCGACACTCTGTCTGGTCCACGGCGTTCAAGGATTGGCTGCGGTAGCGAGGCACAAACAGGCCCAGCACAAAAACACGCAGCATATAAGGCACCAGTCCCCCTTCGTTCAAGACGTCCGGGGTGCGGGCTCGGTATTCAGTGTCGTGCAGCCCGGTCAACTCGGACCAGTGCGTGCGCGGATGTTCATGGTGGGCCACATGCAGGCCGATATTAAAGAGCAAGGGGTTGACCAGGCCCTCGAAATTGCGGGCATAGGCCAACTGTTCGCCATGTCGACCCTCATGACTGCCGTCAGCATGGGCATGCTGCAGATAATTGGTGGTCAGCAGCCAGTGCAAACCATGCAACTGCGGCACGATGACGTACAAAAAACCTTTCCACGGATCCAGCGCCAAGGCCAGCGTCCAGCTCGCCAGCCACACACCGTATTGCGCCATGCAATAGGCCCAGACGCCCGGCCAATGCCGGCGCAAGCTGCCCAGCCAGCTAAAAATCGTGGGGTACAGCGCAGGCACAGCCTCAAAGGGGTGCATCAGCCAGCCCAACGTGTCGTTGGTGTCCCCCCGCCAGAAACGGTAGGTGCGGGCCACATCTTTTTCACCATGCTTGTAGCGATGGTGGTTGCGTCCATGCGCAGGCCAGAACACGCAAGCGGGGTGGCCTTGTACCAGAGTCAGCCAGAAATCCGTCAAGCGATTGGGGAGACGGCCGCGCCACATGCGCAAATGGTGATGGTTGTGGTTGATAACGCCTATGCCCAGCGTCAGAAACAGCAGCACGCCGTACAGCATCCAGGAGAAACCGCCCCGCCACAGCGCGACCACCAGCACAGGGTAGGCAATCAGGTACAACAGGCTTTGCCAATCACGCGGGTGACGCAAACGCCAGGCAACACTCATCCGCGCGCCTCCTGGGGGCGATCGGGCAAGCGGGTGCCAAAAAGGCGGTCCATAAAGCTGAATTGAAAGCCATAATTGCCGTTGTACTGCGCGTGATGGCGCTGGTGACGACGGCTGGCTGCCAGCCAGTTGCGGCTGGAGACATGGGGGAAAAAGTCGTAATTGGAGTGGCCGATGCTGTTGAAAAACAGGCTGAACAAAGGCACGGACAAGAGCGACCAAAAACTGAAGTCATGCACCACCATGGGCAGCAAGATCACATTGCCCAGCATGAGCGACTCCAGCGGGTGAAAACTGTAGGTAGAGAACGGCGTCACCACAACGGAAGAATGGTGCGGGCCATGATACCGGCGCAACCAACGGGTATGCAGGAGGCGGTGATTGATCCAGAAGTGCACATCGTTCCAGATCACCAGAGCCAGAATTTCCAGGGCAATACGGGTCGCGCTGGCATCGGGCGTCAAATGCGCCCAGCCCAGTTGCAAGAAGCCCCAGGGAAAAATCATGCCTGTGCCGAAGATCAGAATGGCCGTACCGGATTGCTTCAGTTCCCGGCGCAGTTGCCCAGGGCGCAAAGGACGTGTGTCCAAGGGACGTCCCCACCCCAAGGCAGGACAAAGCCAACGCGTCAGCGCCAAAGTGCCCAATGCGAACAGCAAATAAATGCCGCCGAAAAACAATAAGCCCACGCCCATGACCTGCCAGACGTTCAAGGCCTGAAAAGCCTGCCCCATTCCACTCTCTACGTAACAAAGTGCGCTCATGCTAGCGCGCTCAGAACGATTACGTTTGTTAATTTGGTTACTAATTGCTCACATTTGGACTGCCCACCCTTGTGATACCACCGTGCGCCAGCCCAGATTAATCATAACGGGATTTCTCCAGAGCCTGATAGACTGAACGCGCCCTTCGGGGACACAGAACTTGATCAGGCACTTGTCTTGAACCTGCCCGCATACGATATACTGACTCGTCACCGACTTCCTTTAGACACTATGAGACGCTGGTTCGTCGTCGTCTTACTTCTTATCCTTCCCCTGCAGGCTTACAGCTCCCACTACCACGCAACCGTGCAAGGTGGTCAATCGGCTTTATTCGTTCAACACGAATCCGATGCAGCCGAGTCTGTGGAACATCGCGTCTCCTCCGGGAATCATCCCTTGCAGCAGCTCAGCGCCATTCTGGCGCATACGCCCATGCAACAGTACGCCGATCATGCAGACACGCCTTTGCCTTATCCGGTTCAGTCTTTTTGGCTGCATGCCTGGCCGACGGCTTGCCCAGCTTATTCCCTACCCACTATTTGCTGCGAATTCGCCCCCGAGCATCGCCCACCGCGCCTCTGATCTCTGAGGTGCCTGCGCGCGCTGCTCTTTTGCTTTTTTGCACTTATTTATCTGTCTAACAGGACAACATCATGGAATGGCTACTCGATCCCAGCATCTGGGTCGGCTTATTAACGTTGGTGGTGCTGGAGATTGTTCTCGGCATCGACAACCTGATCTTTATCGCAATTCTGGCCGATAAGCTCCCTCCGCATCAGCGCGACCGTGCTCGCCTGATCGGTCTGTCTCTGGCGCTCATCATGCGCCTGGGTCTGCTTACCATCGTCTCCTGGCTGGTCACCCTGACTACGCCGCTGTTCTCTATCGGACCACTCAGCTTTTCAGGCCGGGACCTGATCTTGCTGCTGGGCGGTCTGTTCCTGCTGTTCAAAGCCACCAGCGAACTGCACGAACGCCTGGAAGGCGGCAGCCACCACGCCAGCACCAATAAGGCTTACGCCAGCTTTGGTGTGGTCGTGGCGCAAATTGTGGTCCTGGATGCCGTGTTCTCCCTGGATGCGGTCATTACCGCCGTGGGTATGGTAGACGAACTGCCCGTGATGATGACGGCCGTGATCATCTCCATCGCCTTGATGATCTGGGCCTCCAAACCGCTCACCACCTTCGTGAACAACCATCCCACCGTGGTGGTACTGTGCCTGAGCTTTTTGCTGATGATTGGTCTGACACTGACCGCCGAAGGCCTGGGCTTCAAGATTCCCAAGGGCTATTTGTACGCGGCCATTGGTTTTTCTATTCTGATCGAGTTCTTCAACCAGATTGCCCACCGCAGCCTGCTGCGCTCACAATCGCGCCGCCCTTTGCGAGACCGTACGGCTGAAGCCGTGCTGCGCATGCTCAGCAACCGCAAGAATCAAGACAAGGACGACGGCGGTAGTGACGGCCAACTGGAACTCAATGAGCAGACTTTCCGCACCGAAGAACGCAATATGGTCAGCGGTGTGCTCAGTCTGGCAGAACGCCCGATCCGCTCCTTGATGACTCCTCGCCAGGAAATTACCTGGCTCAATATCGAGGACTCCACCGACACCTTGCGCCAGCAATTGCGCGCGACTCCGCACAGCTTCCTGCCGGTGTGTCAGGGCGATCTGGACCAGGTAGTGGGTGTGGCCCGCGCCAAGGACTTGCTGGCCGATCTGGACAACTACCCCGAGGTGAAAGTGTGGCCAGACTTGCGCGAACCCATCATCGTGCACGAGCACACGGATGTCCTTAGCGCGATTGCCATGCTCAAGCAGTCCAATGGCCAGTTCGTGCTGGTCACTGACGAGTACGGGGCAATTGAAGGTCTGCTGACCCCTATCGACATTCTCGAGGCCATTGCCGGTGAGTTCCCCGACGAGGACGAACAGCCCGCCATTCAGCAAATTGGCCCCAATCTGTGGCAGGTGGACGGCAGCACCGACTTGCTCTTGCTGGCCCAGGCGGTAGAGGCAGACGATTTGCTCTTGAAAGACAGCAACTTCAACTCCGTAGCCGGCTTCTTGCTGGAGCGTCTGGATTCCCTACCTACGGTAAGGACCGTTGTTGAGGCCGAAGGCTTGCGCTTTGAGATCACCGAAGTCAGCCAGCGTCGTATTGCAACGGTACACGTCAGCCGTTTGCAAACACCCGCGCAGACACAAGAGTAAAGAAATGGCCCGCTTCACAGCGGGCCATTTTCAATCAGGCACGGCTCAAAAGAGCAATTCCACCCGGCAAACACATCACCTGTACGCCGTATACCTGCTGCAAGACCTCCAGCACCTCGGGCAAGTTATCCAGACTGACCGCAAAGCTGACCAATACAGAGCCCAACGTGGCGTCTCGCAAAATCAAATGTCCTGCCCAATAGCGGTTCAGCTCAGCCAGCACCTGTGACAAGGGCTGCTCATGAAAAGCCAATCGGCCCTGCCGCCAGGACGGCAAGTTCTCCGCTGCAACCGTCTGCACCGAACTGATGGCATGGCGTCCATACACCAACTGCTCTCCGGCCCCCAAACGATAGCCTTGCCCGCCAACGTCCACCTGCGCACTGCCGGACAAACAGGTCACCTGAGTTTGGCCATTCAGATAGCGAATATTGGTACGGCCATTAAAAGTCTGAATGGAGCCTGCGCCAGCGAACACCGTAGCTACCGAGGCCGACCGCTCGGACTGACGCACCTCCACCTCTCCATCCAGCAGGGCCACAACCCTGCCCAAATGTGGGTCGTCACTGACATTCAAACGACTGCGGGTATTCATATCCAGCCAAACATGGTCCATCAGTTGGACGCGCCGCTGCTCGCCTGCACCCGTGCGATAGTCAGCACGTAAATCGGCCAAGGAGGGCCACAGTTGCAAAGGGGGTTTGGCGAGCAAATACAGTCCACCCCCCACTAGCAAACCACCCAGCAAGGCACGGCGCAAAGGCTGATGACCGCGTTTTTTCATCAACTTGGCCTCGCGCAGCCATTGTTCACGGTCTTGAGGTGTGGCATCCCACATTTCGCGCGCGTGGGCGAAAGCGGCCGCATGAGACGGGCTGCGCCCACACCAACGACGCAACTCCCGAGCCTGACGAGAGGTCAGCGAGGACGTTTTCAGGCGGCTGACCCAGGCTCGTGCCTCCTTGTGCAAGGTGTCTTCATCCAGATTCACGGCATTAGCAGGGTTCATCAACAAATCAATTCAAAAAGCACGACACAAGGACTGAAAATCGCAATCCAAAACGTTTTGCCTATCCGTTTAAACGGATAAAAATTAAATTTCAAGGGCAAGCGTAAATTGTCGGAAACTGCAGGCCCTACCGTCAAGCCACAGGCAGTCATAAAGGGTAAAGTCCAGTGCTAACAGCACTGCATCATCTGCCGACGCAGCCAGGCATGGCCCGGGTCGGCATGGCGACGGCTATGCCAGACTTGCTGAAACAATACCGAGGGAATAGGCAGCGGCGGCTGGAAAAACACCAGTTCGGCCTGCTCGCGCAGATGCTCGGCACTGCGGCTGGACACTGTCAAAATCAGGTCCGTGCCAGCCAGTACTTGAGCGGCAGCACTCCAATGCGGCAAAGACAACACGATTTGCCGTTTAAGACCGCATCGATTCAAGACATTGTCGACTTCACTTTCCCCTCCCGGACGCATGGCCAGCAGTACATGCGGGCGCTGTAACCATTCTGCCAAAGCGGGCGCTTGCCCCTCAGCCAGGCTGGCCCGATCCGCAATACAGATCAGATGTTCCTCAAACAAGGTCTGCGCCTGCAGACTGGCCGGGATTTCCGAAAACACCCCCAGGGCCAGATCAATCTCGCCATCGTGCAACTGCGCCAACATGGCTTCCCGGCTGGCCTGGCTGACCGCCAAGCGAATCCCCGGCGCTTCTTGCCGTAGGCAGCGCATCAAGGGAGGCAAAACGATTTGTGCACCGTAATCCGACATGGCAAGACGGAATTCACGTTGTTCGCTGGCCGGGTCAAAACCGCCCGTATCCAGCAAACCATTTAATTGCTCTAAAGCCTGTTCCAGCGGGCGCTGCAATTGCAAGGCCAGCGCGGTTGGTTCCAAGCGGGAACCCCGACGTATCAGCAAAGGATCGTTGAACACTTGGCGCAGATGCGCCAAAGCATGACTGACGGCGGGCTGACTTTTATGCAAACGCCTGGCAGCCCGCGTCACATGCTGTTCGGTCAACAAGGCATGCAGGCTCAGCATTAAATTCAAGTCTATACGGCGTAGCTCATTCATAGAACGAATAATGACTGTGCACACTATTAATTTCAATAAGAATTACGAATAGTGCAAGATAGAGCTTTGATTCTTAGGGAGATGCGCTTATGCCGGGTACCGTTTTATTCAGTATGTTGGTGGCTGTCTTTGCCGGATCGGCTGTGCCGTTTCAAGCCGCCAGCAATGCCGTTCTGGGTAAAGTCCTGGGGCATCCGCTATGGGCAACACTGGTCTCACTCTGTATCAGTGCGGCGCTGGTGCTGCCAACAATCTGGCTGATGCGCGCCCCCGCTCCCCTGACTGCACAACTGGCACATGCCCCCTGGTGGGTATGGACAGGTGGTATTGGCGGGGTGATTTACATCAGCGCCGCCCTGATCCTGACGCCACGCATGGGCGCGGCCAGCTTTATTGTCTGTGTGGTAGCCGGGCAAATGCTCAGCTCCATGCTGATCGACCACTACGGCTTGATGGGCCTGACCCCGCGCCCTGTCCATATGGGACGCATCGTGGGCGTGCTGCTGATTCTGGCTGGCATGGGCTTGGTGCAATGGTTTACGCCATCCGTGCCTGCAGCGGCTGAAAATGAAAGCGCCACTGCGGATCACAGTGGCGCTCAGCGAGGCAATCCAAGTCTTGCTCACCGTGCAGGCGCTAAAAGCAGCACCCGCTCTTGAGCCCGCTTAGGTGCAAGCCTTGGTCGATTTGGAGCGGAACTGGCTGCCCCACCAGAACCCGGCCGACAAGGCAGCCGCACACAACATGCCCAAGGCCAGCAACAGGCCGCTGTCGAACAACAGCGGAGCCACTACACCAGAAACAGTGGCAAACAAGAGCATTTGCCAGGCACTTTGTACCGAGGAAGCCAGACCGCGCATGGTGGGGAAGGTGCCCAAGGTCACCACCGTCATGCCTGGCAAGGCCATCGACATGCCAAAGGCGTACACAAAAATAGGCATCACCGCCCAAGGCACTTCAGCCTGGAACAGCAGGTTATACACGGTGTTAAAGGTTGCACCAGCCAGCATGATGGACAAGCCCAGACGAATCATGCGTGCCGGGGCCAATTTTTCGGCAAAGCGAGCATTCAGAATGGAGCCGCCCAACATACCCCCAATAAAGGGCAGGAACAGCCAGGCAAAGGCGGTTTCTGTCAGACCCAGCACACCAATCACAAAGCTGGCCGCTGACGAAATGTACAAGGCAAAACCACCAAAAGCGAATGCAATGGCCGAGATGGCCAGCACAAACCGGCCATTGCTCAAGGCGCGTGCATAATTGGCCAAAATGACCCACAGTTTCAAGGGCTGGCGCGATGCCACAGGCAAGGTTTCAGGTAGTTGTCGCCAACACAGCGCAATCAGGCCGATGCTCAGTACCGTCAGCATCCAGAACACGGAACGCCAGCCCGAATAGCTGCTTAAATAGCCTCCCATTACCGGAGCAAGAGCGGGCGCCAAACTGAACACCATGGTGATGTGGGCAAACAAACGCTGGGCCTGCACCCCTTGTACACAGTCGCGCGCCAGGGCCTGACCGACGACCCGCCCCGCACCAGCCGAACAGCCCTGGATCAAACGGAAGAACAACAGCCAGGAAAAGCTAGGGGCCAGCGCCGAGCCCACGGACCCGATCAAGAACAGGATCAGGGAGGCCAGAATCACGGGACGCCGCCCGAAACTGTCGGACAACATGCCCCAGAACAGGCTCATGAAGGCAAAACCAAACAGATACAGACTTAAGGTCTGCTGAACCATTGACTGGTCAACGGAAAATTCAACACCGATACGGTGAAATGACGGCAGATAGGCATCGGTAGCAAAAGGCCCCAGCATCGCCAACGCCGCCAACACCAAGGTCAGCTTGCGGTAATTCATAGATAGCTTTGGAAAACAGGAGGGCGCCAGAACTGGCGCAGGGATAGGGGCATGGTACCCCTTAACCGGACCGTACGGACATATCCGCACAAGGCGTAGTGTATCAAACGATATAAGCTGGATTAAGCCCGCCTGTTTCTGCTCTCGCTCGGTAAGGACTAAGACAACTCAGCGTCTGCCCGGCGACGGTGTCCCATAAGCCTCGCGGCTGGTCTGCCCAAAACCGCTTTGATGCAGCAGGCTGCGTTCAATAAAGCGGCTGACTTGAGAGCGCACTTCCGGCAACCACGGACCCTGGTCAAACACTTGCGGGAACTTCATGCTGAACCAGGCATAAAGGCTGATCTGCTTGCTCAACAATTCGGCATCTTCCAGACGGGAGGGGCTGGCAGATTTCAGCCAGGACGGAGCCGGTGGCAAGGCCATGGGGCGTTGTGCCACATAGGCGGACAGGCAACGCTTGAAGTAATCCAGCTCGGTATCTTTATCCACAGACACCGGCGCACACGCAAAGGTAAACTTCTCACGCAGATCCAGCTTGGGTGCCAGACGGTCTACACAAAAGCCCAGTTCAATAGCGTCTTTCAAGCCTGCTGTCTGGAACAAGGGGCTGTCAGAGGCCACTTTTTGCGCAAAATATTGGAGCACTGCGCCAATATTGTTGTTATCCAATAAAGACGCCAGCGCCTGCACGTGCTCAGGGCTGGGTGCAATAGGCAAGCGCAAATCCACGCTGGGGGCTTCGCTCTGCAATTGGGTGCGAATATGATTCAGGTCCTGCTTGTCCATCGCCCCCACATAGCCTTTGGGGTACAGACCGTAGCGGCCTGCCCGTCCGGCAATCTGGCGCACTTCCGTTGCGTTCAGGGCACGCATGGAGCGGCCATCGAACTTGTGCACCGTCGAGAACAAGACGCGGCGAATCGGCAGGTTCAAGCCCATGCCAATCGCATCGGTCGCCACCAGCACATCGGCCTCGCCTTGGGAAAAGCGTTCGGACTCGGTACGGCGCACTTCAGGAGCCAGCGCGCCATAAATCGTGGCAACTTTCCAGCCTTGGGCGCGGTAACGGGCGCTTAGCGTCAATACGTCCTTACGGGTAAAGGCCACCACCGCATCGCCCTTGGACACGCCCTGAGCCTCGCGTTGACGGTCTTTACGACCCCGCCACGGCGCTTCCTGACGCCCTTGCTTGCCCGTCGCACGCGGCGGGTCTACCGGATAAGGCATGACTTCCAGCGGAGTTTTGCGTTCGGTAAACTCCAGCTCCATGGTCTCTTGCATGGAGCGCACCAGACGCTCGCACGGACGCAAAACCGATGCGTCACCACAGACAAACAAAGTACGGGCTGGCACACCGACCAAGGCGGCCGTCCAGGCCCAGCCACGCTGCTCGTCTTGCAGCATTTGAATCTCGTCCAGGACGGCCACACGCACTTCCATCGTGGGGTCCATCATCTCGACCGTGCAGGCAGTGTGCTGGGCACCGGGCACCATCACGCGCTCTTCACCCGTCACCAGATTGCAGGGGATACCAGCATTCATCAAGCGGTCGCGCACTTCCATGGCCAGCAGTCGCAACGGCGCCAAATACACGCCGGACCGGGCTTCCATCAGGGCTTCCAAGGCCTCGTGCGTCTTGCCCGAGTTGGTCGGCCCCAAACGGAACACAAGATGACGCCGTATGCCACGGGCCAGGCTGAACATTTCCGGGAAATCGCCCAGGCGCATCAAATCCTGGGCACGTTGCTGCTCCACGCTTTCCAGAATGCGACGCACCGGGCCATTGAGCAGGCGTTTCTCAAAATCTCCAGCTTCAATTTCCTTTTGCTCGATGCCCTCTTCCAGAGCCATGCGCAAGGCTTTGGCCAGCTCCAGGAAGGACGAGCCATCAATCAAGGGGCGCTGCGTTTGCAAAAATGCCTCCAGCGAATCTTCCAAGCGCTGGGACAGACGGTTTTGAGCCGCCGTATTGAACAAGACCGTGACACGGGCGGGTAATCTGTCCAGCTCCGAGCCGGTACGTGGCAAAGGCACGGCAGCCTGCATACGCACATTGGCACGCCAGTGCTGGCGCTCCCCCGCCACTGACACATTCACGGCCAGCCACAAATCCTTGTGCCACCACAGGCGCTGCGGATCTTCCGGATCAATGTCGTAATCGCATGCCTCTTGCGTCTTGATCTGATTCAGCACTTGTTGCTGACGCCATTGCGTGCGAGCACGGTCAGCAGCGCGCTGATACTGCACACGTTCACGATTGCTCAAGGTGCTGGCGTGCTGATCGCGCCATTGCTCAATCTGGTTCTGGTCAATGGCCACCAGCAAATCCGGATGATGGGCAATACGATCACGCCCGCCAGCGGCTCCGCCACGCACTTCCAGCTTGGTGCTGGGCAAGCGGCGATCAGCCAGCCACAACTCATATTCCTGACGGGTAATACCCAGCAAGGCCATGGTTTCTTCCGAACCGATGCACTCCTGCTCCCAGGCCCAACGCTGCTGGCGTTGCTCGCGCTGACGTTCCTGACGTTGTGCTTGGGCCTGCAACAGAAACTCCTGCTGCTCGGCATCCAGCTTGAACTCTTGAGTCAAGACAGCGGCACTGGCATTGCGGCCATACACGGTCATGAACCAGTGGGCAGGTTCACCGGCTTGCAGGCCCTCAAAGGCCTCCAGGGTGATGCGCTGCGGCTCGCAACCCTGCTCTTTCAGCCAGGCGGTCAACCGCGCCTGGGCTTGATCGAACTTGCGCTGCTTGTCGTTTTGTTCTTTTTGACGGGCTTGCTCACGTTCTTTCTGAGCCTGCTCCCAGCGCTGGGCACGTTGATCGCGATCGCGCTGTTCGGCCTGCAACTGCCACAAATAGGTTTGCGCCAAAGGCAAGGACTGCCAGGCCTGTACCAAAGCCTGCAAGCGCGGCCCGCGTTCGGCGTCGGGCCAGTTCTCGCTTAAAGGCAAAGACTGGGAAGCAATCGCTCCGGCCAATTGCCCGCGCTGTTCAAGCAGTTGCTCGCGCAAGGCTTCATACACATCCGCCCCCAGCTTGTCTGCACTCATTTGATAGAGCAGACGCAGGGTACGAATCACGACCTCAGGCACCCCTTGGGACTGCAGGCGCTGGTCCGCATCCTTCAAACCCAGTTCAGCAGCAATGATCTGATTGAAAAAAGCGGCATCCTGCGGCAAGCGCCAGGCTTTCAGCCACAGGCGTCGTATGCCTGCCCGGTCCTGATAACGCGCTTTTTTGGCGACCTGACGAGCCACTCCCTCCAGACGCGGATAATCCAGCCATTGGGGATGGAGCAGCAAACCCGCTTGAGTGGGGACGGGGGAATCGGAAACAGACGAAGCGCGACGCGCAGCCATAGGGCGGGGACCTGAAAATACGGGAAGAGGAGAACGAGAAGGGCAGAAAAGCCGGTTCAAGCCAGCATGAGCAGCATTATACGGGTCTGCTCCGGTACGGTCAGAGGATACATGCCATCACCGTGCTGAACGTCTTGGTGGACAGAAAGAAACCGGGCCATCCCAGCACACGATCAAGAAGGAAGCGAGTCAACGCAGGCAGAAAAAGTAAACCAAAGCCGCATCGGATGGCTCAGAGCCCATCACATACGCGGTCAGCCTCGACGCAACCGCAGCGGCGTGTCCAACCAAGTCGGGATAAAAGGTCGCCCAAGGCGTCAGAGACGGCCCCATCGCCTAGCGCGGTAGCAAAACAGCGACACATCTAAACAAAGCCAGCGATACCACTAATCAGCCAACCATTCCAGACAGCCTTGCGGCAAGGCGACCAAACCGGACTGACTGTGATTGCAGCCCGGCACGATGCGAAAACGCGGTTCACCACCTTGTTGTTGCGCCAAAGCCTGCGCCAGTTCGCGTGTGCCATCGACCATGCGGCGCGCTTGCAAACGCAAGCGACGCAGCTCGCGCTTGTCCTCGGGCATGGCTTTCTCTGCCGGGCCCAGGCTTTGCTCGAACTCGCCAACGGAGAACTGCACAGGCATCGTCAAAGCGGCTTTGGGCAAGGGTTGAGCAAGCAGTCGAGCCAGATAGCCCTCCCCCCACCAGACCGAGGGGCTGGACACCACCAGCGCATCGAACAATTCCGGCTGCTGATACAGCAGTTGCAAAGCAAACAGGCCTCCCAGAGAATGACCGCCAAGCAAACGCCGTTGCACATTCAAGGGCGCTTGTGCGTAGGCCCAAGGCAAGAACACGTCTTGCATCATGGCCAGAAAATCCGGCGCGTGGCCCGCTTCTCCATTTAGCGCGGGCGTGAAGTCCTGGTCGCGCCAGACCTGCCCGCCATAACCGATCCCCAACACCGCACAGGCTTGTGGAGCCTGCTTTTCACAGGTGGCCAGCACCGCATCAAATTGCGGTAGATCAAGCACACACAGCAATGGCCAGCCATCCGCAGGCGCTGGCGTGTCCGGCCAGGCCAAAGTCAGACGATACTGTCGGCCCAATGGGGAAAGAAAATCCAGGTGTTCAAGCTGCATAAATGAATCGCGGTCAGCACGTTAAAGGCTTCGGTCTACAAGCACAAACAGCCGGCCCGAAGCGGGCTGCTTTTAGTGTTAACAGACCCTAGCCAATGAACTATACTTTCTTTCTATGTAAACGGTTATCATTCAGACTCTTAATGTCCACATCCGCTGTTCCGGCCCCTGCCCTGGCCGACTATCAACATATCCTCAGACGTCGCTGGCTCCTGGTAGGTGCGCTGGTCCTTGTGATTTTGGCCTCGATTGTGGCCGACTTCATGTTGGGGCCGTCGGGCCTTAGCTTGGGTGAGCTAAGCCACGCTCTGTTCTATCCGGAACAGTCCGACCCAACCACCCGCGTCATCGTCTGGGAAATCCGCCTGCCTTACGCCCTGATGGCCATGGCCATTGGTTTAGCGCTGGGGCTGTCCGGCGCGGAAATGCAGACCATCCTGAATAACCCGCTGGCCAGCCCCTTTACCTTGGGGATTTCCTCGGCGGCGGCCTTTGGCGCGTCCTTGGCCATTGTGCTGGACTTGTCGATTCCTGGCATTCCGCAAGCCTGGACCATTGCCGCCAACGCCTTTATTTTTGCCTTGCTGTCCGCCTTTTTGCTCGATGCAGTGGCCCGCTGGGGCGCCATGAGCACCGCCAACCTGGTGCTGTTTGGCATTGCACTGGTGTTCTCCTTTAACGCGTTGGTCTCGCTGGTGCAATTTGTGGCCAGCGCCGAGGCCCTGCAGGGGCTGGTGTTCTGGACCATGGGTAGCCTGTCACGCTCGTCCTGGGGCAAGGTCGGTATCATGCTGGCGGTGTTTGCGCTGATCCTGCCGCTGTCCCTGCGTGATACCTGGAAGCTGACCGCTTTGCGTCTGGGTGAAGACCGCGCCACCAGCTTTGGTATCAACGTCTCGCGCCTGCGTCTGGTGTCCCTGCTGCGCATCAGCTTGCTGGCCGCGCTGGCTGTATCCTTTGTGGGCACCATCGGCTTTGTGGGCCTGATTGCCCCGCATATTGCCCGCCGTCTATTTGGTGAAGATCACCGTTTCTACCTGCCCGGCAGTGCGCTGGTCGGGGGGGTGATTCTGTCGCTGGCCTCGATTGCCTCAAAAAACATTGTGCCGGGCATCATCATCCCGGTCGGCATTGTCACCTCGCTGGTGGGTGTGCCCTTCTTCCTGGGCGTTGTGCTGCGCCGCCAAATAAAGTGAACCATGCTTGAAGTCCACGATCTGAGCCTGTCTTACGGCAAACGCGAAATCCTGTCCAAGCTAACCATCGAGCCCTTGCAGCCCGGTCAGTTGGTGGCGTTGCTGGGCCCCAATGGCAGCGGTAAATCTACCCTGCTCAAGTCTTTGGCGGGACTGCTCAAGCCCACGACCGGCAAGATTTTGCTGGACGGTCAGGAACTGAGCGGCATCAGCTTCGAGCAGCGTGCCCAAAAAGTGGTGTATCTGCCCCAGTCCCTACCGGCCTCGGTCCACCTGCGTGTATTTGAATCCGTGCTGGTAGCGGCCAATGCCTCAGCCCCCGGCGGCCACGCCCGCGATGTGGACCACGAACACATCATGCACATCCTGCAACGCCTGGGCATTGCACACCTGTCCATGCACTATCTGGACCAGCTCTCCGGTGGCCAGAAACAGTTGGTGGGCCTGGCACAAGCCTTGATCCGCAAACCCACTTTGCTGCTGCTCGATGAGCCTTTGTCTGCTCTGGACCTGAACTATCAATTCCACGTCATGGATTTGCTGGCCCAGGAAACCCACGACAACAATCTGATCACTCTGATCGTGCTGCATGACCTGAACGTGGCTCTGCGCCACAGCGACTATGCCCTGATGATTGAAGGCGGTGGTCTGCTGGCGCAAGGTGAGCCTGCCAAGGTCATTACCCCCAACTCGCTGGCCCAGGCTTATGGCGTACGTGCCCGCGTGGAAAGCTGCTCGCAAGGCACCCTGCAAATCATTATCGACGGGCTGCAAGAGCCTGTGCTGTGACCTTCGGAGAACCCATGAACATCCTGCGCCACCTGCTGTTGTCGCTGACCTTGCTCTTGCCTTTGGGCGTGCAGGCCCAGCCCATCGACGTTACCGATGCCATGGGTCGTACCGTTACCCTGCCCGGCCCGGCCAAACGTATTGTGCTGACCCAGGCGCGCCATTTTCCGGTATTGGCTTTGGTCCACCCCGAACCCGCCACGCTGATTGCCGGTTGGTCGGACGAATTCAAGACCTCCTTCTCCAACGAATACAACACCTACCTGAAACGCTACCCACAACTGGCCAATATTCCTATTGTGGGCCGCCATACCGCTGATACCTTCTCGGTCGAGCAAGCCTTGGCTCTGCGCCCCGATCTGGTGGTACTGACCGCCGCCTTTGCGGGCCTGACACCCGGCCAGGACACACGCGACTCGGCGCTGATCCAGCGCCTTACTGCCGCCAAAGTGCCCGTCATCGTCATTGACTTCTTTGTCAATCCACTGGAGAACACCGTACCCAGCCTGCGCGCATTGGGCTACGCCGTGGGTGAAAAAGAGCGCACCGACGATTTCATCCAGTTTTACGAAGAACACATGCAAGACGTAGCCCAGCGACTGGCCGATCTGCCCAAGGAAGATCACCCGCCCGTTTTTGTCCATGCCCATGCTGGCAGCACAGACTGCTGCAACTCGCCCGGCGCAGGCACCTTCAACGACATGATCACCTATGCAGGCGGCCACAATATTGGCGCCGATGTCCTGAAAAGCGCCACTGGCAAGCTGAACTTTGAATACATCCATTCCCGTGCCCCGGTGGTCTATGTGGCCACCGGCACAGGCGCAGGCAAGCGCACGACCTCCGGTGGCCTGACCATTGGCACGGGCGTCAGCAAAGAGCAGGCTCGTAAAAGCCTGCAAGCCATTATCGACGGCAACCGTCTGCAGGCCTTGCCTGCCGTACGCAGCGGCAATAGCCACGGTATCTGGCACGCCTTTAACGATTCGCCTTTGCACATGATCTTTATCGAAGCACTGGCAAGCTGGATTCACCCGGATCGTTTTGAAGGTGTCTCGGCCCTGAAAACACTAGAGGAAGTGAATCAGCGTTTCCTGACCGTGCCGATGGAAGGCACCTACATGATTGATCTGAAGCCCGCCTCCTAAGCCTTCATGTCGCGCCTGATTCCACTAGAGCTGCCGCCTGCGGGCGGCCATCCCCATCACGTCTTGCTGCGCCTGCCGGACGGCAAGCCCGAACAAGGCCCTCTGCCTTTGCTGTGCCTGCTCGATGGTCAGTGGACCTTGCCCTTGCTGGAAGAAAGCGGTCACCCCGCCCTGGAACGCTGCGCCATTTTGTCGCTGGGCTATCAAGGCGAACGCGATCAGATCACCCGCTATCGCGCTCTGGATTACACCCCGCCCGGCCCGGACGGTGGTTTATGGGAAGACCCGCGCGTCCCTCAGTGGCAAGCCGGTGGCGCCCCAGCCATGATCGAACAAGTACGCATGGCGCTGGCATTGGCCCAAAGGGTAGAACCCGCACTAACCCGTTCGCGTATCAGCCTGTACGGTCATTCCTACGCCGGCTTATTCGTGCTGTATGCCCTTAGCCAGCACAGCCTACCCATTCATCATTACCTGTGCGCCAGCCCTTCTTTGTGGTGGCGCGATCCCCTGATCTGGACCTTGCTGGAGCAATTGGGCAAGCCGGTGCAGGTAGATATTCTGGCCGGTGCCTCCGAGGCCTGGTATCCGCTTAGCGCTCAGGCGGCAGGGCCGGACGGACGCAAAAATGGCGTGCCTACCCTGCCCACCATGCAAAAACTGCAAGCGCACCTGCAAGCCCAAGGCATGCAAGCCAAGTTGCATGTTCTGCCCGGAGCCGGTCACGGCCATGTGCTGGCACAAGCCACCCTGCGTGCGCTGGAACTGGCCTGCGGCGCGGCTTAGCCGATTTTTTCTTGCGGGCACTGGGTGCCTTTTCACTTCGTATCCAAGTTTTCCCGCCCTAGGGTAACTCCCCCCATTCGTCCTCTTGTTTTAGGCCTCAACTTCTTTTAGTCTGTATTTATATGCAAGTGCATAGAAATCAAAAAAAGAGATTGGAGACGAATATGAAGGTAGCGGTATTAGGTGGCGGGCACGGTTGTTATGCAGCAGCGGCAGACTTGAGCGAGCAGGGCCACGAAGTACGTTTGTGGCGCCGTGATACGGCTCAGCTGCAGCCCTTGCTGGACCGCCCAGTCATGACACTGAAAGACGAAGCAGGTGAGCGCGACATCCCCATTGCCAAGGTCTGCGCGGATATTGGCGAGGCCATCGCCGGTGCCGATCTGGTACTGATCCCTTCGCCCGCCATTGCACAAACCGATATTGCCCGCGTCATGGCCCCTCACCTAACAGACGGCCAGGTCGTGTTCCTGCCACCGGGCACCTTTGGCTCCTTCATCATGAGCGAGATCGTGCGCGGCACCGGCAACAAG
This sequence comes from Alcaligenes aquatilis, assembly GCF_003076515.1. Lineage (NCBI taxonomy): Bacteria > Pseudomonadati > Pseudomonadota > Betaproteobacteria > Burkholderiales > Alcaligenaceae > Alcaligenes > Alcaligenes aquatilis. The sequence goes on from NZ_CP022390.1 coordinate 2,934,518, forward strand.
GCCGATGTCAGTTGGGCCGAAACCGGCACCCTGCCCTGGCTGGCCCGCAAGCATGGCGATACCGTCATCAACATCACCACCCGCGCCACCCGCCTGCCTACCGGCGTGTACCCGGCGCGCAATACCGATCACGCCCTGGAGGTGATTGGCAAAGTGTTCCCCAGCGTGGAGCGCTGCGAAGACGCCCTGTCTGGCGCCTTGATGAATGCCGGCCCCATCATCCACCCCCCGCTGATCATGATGAACGCAGGCCCGCTGGAGCATTTCCCGGCCTGGGATATTCATAACGAAGGCACTCAGCCCTCGGTACGTGCCGTGACCACACAGTTGGACAATGAGCGCATGCGCATTCGTGAAGCGCTGGGCTACGGTGCCCCGCACTTCCCCCTGTCCGACCACTACGAAAACGACCAGTGGATGTATGGCGACCGTTCCTCGCACTCCAAGCTGGTAAAAAGCGGCGACTGGCGCGAGAAGATCGACCTGCACGAGCACCGCTACATGCGTGAAGACACCATGCTGGGTCTGGCCTTCTTCGCTTCCGTAGCCGACTGGGCCGGTGTGGACGCCCCCGTCACCAAGGGCTTGCTGGCGATTGCCGGTGCCATCGTGGGTGAAGATCTGCGCCAGGGCCAACGCACACTGGCCAGCCTGGGTCTGGACACGATGAGCCGCGAGCAATTGCAAGAGATGCTGCACGCCGGGAGAGCCTGATGAGCACGCCCGCCCCGATCAAACGTATCGTTGCGGTGGGCGCAGGTCGCATGGGGCGGGGCATTGCCCTGGCCTATGCGCTGCGCGGCCAAGCCGTGACCTTACTGGATTTCAAACCCCGGCAGCCTGCCGATAGCGCCCGTCTGGAAGCCGAAATACGTCAGGAGTTACGTGCCACGCTGGAACAGTTGGCCGACCTGGGCATGTTCGCCGCCGAGCAGATCGACGGCTATCTGGCCTGCATCGGTGTTGCCCCTTTAAGTGATGCTGCCCACGTGTTGGGCCAGGCAGATCTGATTTACGAAGGCGTGCCCGAAACCCTAGCAGCCAAGACCGACGCTCTGGGTCGTATCGGTGAACTGGCCCAGCCCGATGCGCTGATCGCCTCCACCACCTCCACCATGCTGGCCTCGGATCTGGCCCCCATGTTGAGCCATCCCGAGCGTTTCCTGAACGCGCACTGGCTCAACCCGGCCTTCCTGATTCCGCTGGTTGAAATCAGCGCCCACCCCGGCACCAGCGAGCAGACCTTGAACCGTCTGCAAAGCAATCTGGAGTCCATCGGCAAAGTGCCCGTAGTCTGTGGCTGCCACCCCGGTTTCATCGTCCCGCGTCTGCAAACCCTGATCATGAACGAGGCCGCTCGCATGGTGGAAGAAGGCGTGGCCAGCGCGGCGGATATTGATAAAGCCACCCGCTACGGCCTGGGCTTTCGCTTTGCCAGCATCGGCGTGCTGGAGTTCATCGATTACGGCGGCAACGACATTCTGTATCACGCCGGACAGTACTTGTCGCAGAACCTGGACCCGGAACGCTACGCCGTACCCGACATCATCACCCGCTATATGGAAAGTGGGCGCAACGGTCTGCGTAGCGGACAGGGCTTTCACGAATACCCAGTGGACCAGCAACAGGCATACCGCCGAGATGTGCTGGCCCGCGTACTGGGAATGCTCGATCACATCGGCCTGGCCCCTGCCCGCGCCGAACACCTTGCCAAGGAGACACAGGAATGAAAAAAGACACCCACGCTGCGCCTTCGGCTTGCTGCCCTCCAAGAGGGCGCCTTTCATCCTGGAGCGGCCCGGCGATGAAAAAAACCGCTGCATTGTTGTTTGCCCTGATGAGCTGTCACGGTCTGAGCCAGGCTCAAGAAGTCCCCACCCTGCGGGTAGGTTGGACCATTCCGGGTGAGGAAGCCAAGTATCTGATGGCCAAGCGCCCCGAGCTGTTCCCGCAATTGGGCAAGAAATATCAAATCCAGTGGACCCAGTTCCAGGGCACCTCACCCATGGTGCAGGCCATGCGCGCTGGCGTTCTGGAGTGCTCCACCATGGCCCCCATGTCGCTGGCCAATGGCGCGATTGAAAGCGGTCTGCAGGCCTATATCGTGGCCCAGCACGTGCACTCGGACGATAAGCACTTCTCCGTCTATTGGGCCGTGAAAGAAGACAGCCCGATCAAGACGGCAGCGGACCTGAAAGGCAAGGTCATCGGCACCAACGCCTACGGTGCCGGGGTGTACTTCGACATGCTGCTGTGGCTGCGTCAAAACGGCATTGACCCGGACAAGGATGTGAAAATCGTTGAAACCGGTTTTCCGCCTGCGGCTGACGCCATTCGCAGTGGCCGCATTGATGCCGGCCCCATGGCCCAACCCTTTGCCCTGCTGAATGAAAAGAAAGGCGGCTTGCGCAAGCTGTTTTCCCTGTCCGAAGTGGCCAGCCCGTCGGTACAAATTTTCGAGGCCTGCAGCAAATCCTATAGCGATGCCAACCCCGAAGTGGTACGCGCCTACGTACAGGATTTGAAAACTGCCATGAGCATGCTCAGCAAGGATCCAGCATTGGCCGTGGAAGTCACCGCCCAAATCACCCGCGCCCCCAAGGACTTGCTGGCCCAATACCTGTTCACCGACAAGGACTTTGCACGTGTGCCCGACATGCAGCCCGATCTGGAGTCCATTCAAGGCACCTATGACCGCTACCACAAGGCCGGTTTCCTGAAAGAAGCCTTGAACGTGCAGGATTTTTACCGGGCTGATTTACGCGAGGCCAAACCATGATTGAACTGGATGGTGTCGGTAAAACCTTTAACACCCGGCAGGGCCACAGCCATACGGCCCTGCAAGACATCGCCCTGAGCATTCCGGCAGGGCGCTTTGTGTCTATTCTGGGACCCAGCGGTTGCGGCAAAAGCACCCTGCTCTATATGTTAGGGGGCTTTGAGTCCTGCTCCAGCGGCCAGATCCGCGTCAAGGGCAAGCCCATTACTGGCCCAGGTCCAGACCGGGGCCCGGTGTTTCAGGAATATGCTCTGTTTCCCTGGAAAACCGTGTTGGGAAACGTGGCCTACGGCATGCGCGAACAAGGCATGCCTAAAGCCCAGGCCGAACAACGCGCCAGCGAATGGTTGGACAAGGTCAAGCTGGGGCCTTACGCCGCCTTCTATCCTCGTGAACTGTCCGGCGGCATGCGTCAGCGCGCGGCCATTGCCCGCACCCTGGCCTATGAGCCGGACATTCTGCTGATGGACGAACCCTTCGGGGCGCTGGATGCCCATACGCGCGTCACCCTGCAAACGGAACTGCTCAGCTTGTGGGAGCAGTTGCGCAATACCGTGGTCTTTGTGACACACGGCGTGGACGAAGCGGTCTTTCTGTCCGATACCGTGATTGTCATGACTGGCTCGCCTGGCCGCATCAAGGAAGTGGTGGAGATTGACTTGCCCCGCCCCCGCATCCGTAGCGAGCTGTTGCGCAATCCGGTCTATCAGGAAACCATTATTCGTCTGGAGCAATCCTTGATGGCGGAGGCCCACCCATGACGCCACAGCACTGGTATGAACATCGCTGGGCCTCTTTGGTCATGGCGGCCATTCTGGTGCTGCTGGCCTGGGCAGGACTGGCCCGTTGGGTAGAGCTGGACTCCTTCCCCAGCCCCTGGGCGGCTCTGGGTGAACTACCCGCCCTGATCAGCGACCCGATGGCCTGGTCGGCCATCCTGCAGTCAGTAGGCCGCATGTTTACGGGCTATGCCCTGGCGCTGGTCGTGGCCGTACCGCTGGGTTTGGCCATGGGCCGCAGCCGCCTGGTCTATACCGCCTTCTATCCCTTGGTGGCCCTGGCTTATCCCATGCCCAAAGCGGCCTTGATGCCAATCTTGATGCTGTGGTTCGGTCTGGGGGATTTCTCCAAAATTCTGGTCATTGCGCTAGGCGTGTCCCTGCCTTTGCTCTATCACAGCTATCACGGTGCAACCCGTATCGAGCCCAAGCTGATCTGGGTAGCCCAGTCCATGGGTATGGGTCCACTGGCCCGTCTGGGCAAGATCGTACTGCCCGCCTCTTTGCCGGAAGTCATGATTGGCTGCCGCGTCGGCGTGGTCATGGCGCTGATCGTGATGGTGTCCTCCGAGATGATTGCGCGTCAGGAAGGCATCGGCAATCTGCTGTTCACCTCTATGGATATGGCGCAGTACTCCACGGTGTATGCGGTCATCATGCTGCTGGCGGTCCTGGGCATTGCCTTTGACGCCTTGTTTGAGTTCGTGCGCAAGCGCTGCACGCACTGGCATGACTCCACCCAGGGCCTGATGGACAAAGGATGACGCGATGACCACTAAAACCTTAGCCTCATCGGGGCAAGCAATGCGTTCTACTGAAACCCGCCCGGCCAGGCGCCGGGATCTGTCCGGTCTGTCTTTGTGCATCAGCCCGGCCATCTTGCTGATTATCTGGGAGCTGTGTACCCGCTCGGGCTGGGTCAGCCCGCAGTTGTTGCCTGCCCCTTCTGCCATTTTGATGCGGGTATTGGAGCTGGCCGGTCAGGCTGACTTCTGGCAGAACCTGGGCATCACCGTCTACCGTCTGATCAGCGGTTTGCTGATTGCCTGTGTGGCTGGTGTAGCCCTGGCATTGATTGCGCAGCTAACACGCTGGAGCTCGTTTTTACTGGATGCGCTGATCCGTCTGCTGGCCCCCATTCCCAAGATCGCCCTTTACCCGGCACTGATCCTGATCATGGGGTTTGAAAGCGCATCGAAAATTGCGCTGGTGGTCTCGGATGCCATTTTCCCTGTGCTGATGGCCAGTTGGGTGGCGGCGCAAACGGTGGACCGCAAGCTGATCTGGTCGGCACGTGCCGCAGGCACCTCCCGCAGTACCTGCCTATGGAAAATCATTTTGCCCGCCATCAGCCCGACGGTGCTGGCCGGTGTGCGGGTGGCCGGCGTGATTGCCTGCGTAGTGGTCTTTCTGGCCGAGATGATTGCCTCCACCGACGGTCTGGGCCATATGCTGACCGCCGCCGCTCGCAGTTACCGCACGCTTGATATGTTTGTACCCCTGGTCTGGATCTGTGTGCTGGGCTTCGCACTGAACCTGACCATTGCCGCTTTGCAACGCAAAGTGGATCATGCAAACTAAGTTCCACTCACCGTAAAAACCACCACTTGCCCGGTCTGCTTACAGCGATGACCGGGCTTTGGCAGGCTATCTCAATCATCTGGAACGAGTAGCCTGCTTTTTTTCTGCATCAAGGAAGCCGCTTCACTATGGCCAGCCCCCCTCTGACCGACGCCTATACCGGGCACGATACCTTTATTCCCTATCTGCTCAATCGCAGTACCTCGGCCTTAAATGCTGACTTTCAAACCTTGCTGCGCAGCCATGAACTGACCCTGCTGCATTGGCGCGTGCTGGCTTTTCTGAATGAAACCGATGGACTGGGCGTCAGCACCCTGGCGCAATATACCGATGTGGACCAAACCACCTTGTCACGCGCCCTGGTGGTGATGGAAAACGCGGGCCACCTGTCCCGCCAGCCCGATCCGCTGGACCAGCGTCGTGTGTTGATCCATCTGCATGAGCAAGGTCGGCAGCACTTTTTGCGCGTCCTGCCCGCCGCGCTGGATATTCATCACCGCGCCATTCAGGGCTTTTCGGCTGAGGAACTGGCCCAGCTACGGCAGTTTTTGAACCGCATTCGCGCCAATATCAACGGGGATGGGCGCTAAGCACCCCGCCCCTGCGCCTTTCCTGCAAAGCGTCCACGTGGCCGCTTTGACCTGCCTCAACCCCTGAATCTGCCCCCAATCGAGGCCTGCTGCCCTTGAAGGCCCACGCTTGAAATGGACATTCAAGGGCGATGAGCCTTTATTTACATCAGGAAAGACCATAAAATGATAATGATTAACATTTAGTAGTGCAGCCTCCTGCCTGAAATGTCTACCCAGGCGAACTTGGCTCTCTTACGGAAACAAGCTCTCGTGACTCTCTCCCCTACCCGTGCTGGACGTCGTCAGCTTTTGCTGGCCGCTGCGGCCAGCCCTTTGCTATTTGGCGTACCCCGCCTGCTTCGTGCCCAAGACGGTCCCCTGAAAATTGCCTTGCTGACATCCTTGTCCGGCCCCTTCGCCTCCTTGGGCGAGAGCATGCGCGCCGGTCTGGAGTTGATGCTGCAACAGTGCAATAACGAGATGGGCGGACGCAAGGTGCAGTTGCTGGTCGAGGACGACCACGGCAAACCGGACGAAGCCATCCGTAAAGTGCGCAAGCTGATCGAGCGCGACAAAATCGATGTGTTGGGCGGCGTTATCAGCGCCAATATCGCGCTGGCCATTCGTGACATCGTCCACGATGCGCAACTGCCTACCTTTATTTCCAATGCCGCTGCCAATGGCCTGGCCCGTGAAGCCGCCAGCCCCTACGTGTTCCGCCCCACCAAAACGAGCTGGATGCTGGGTCATACCGGCGCTTTGTGGACCTTCGAGCAGATCGAAAAATCCGGCGGTATCACGCTGGGTTCGGACTACACCGCAGGCCGCGAATACATTGAGGACTTCGCCAACACCTATCAGGAACAAGGCGGCACACTGGGCGAGCGCATCTGGACTCCCTTGGGTACCCCCGACTTCGCGCCTATCCTGATGAATCTGGCCGCCAGCAACCCCAAGTTTGTCTACACCTTCCTGGCTGGTGCCGACGCCGTTCGTTTCCACCAGCAAATGCAGGATTACCAACTACACGGCAAGATCCAGATCGTGGGCCCCGGTGCCTTGTTCGACCAGGAAGATGTGATCACTGCGGTGGGCGAGGCCGCATTGGGTGGCGTCAGTACCTTCCACCAGTCCCCCGGCGCTCCGGCTGCCCAGGACTTTGTGGCCGCCTACCAAGCCAGCCGTGGCCGTTTGCCCGGCGAGGCCAGCACCTCCGGTTACGTGACCGGCCAGGTCATCAAGGCCGGTCTGGATGCGGTTAAGGGCGATCTGTCCAACAAGGCCGCTTTCAAGCAAGCCCTGCTGGACAAGCCTATCGACACCGCCTTTGGCCCCATGGCGTTTGACCCGCGCAATAACCAGTCCATTCTGGATATTTACGTCAACCGGGTGGAAAAAGACGCGCAAGGTCGCCCCTTTAACACCGTGGTTCATACTTACCAGCGTATCCAGGACCCCGGCCCGCGTTCTTGAGCCACACCTTGTCTTACTACCTGCTTCAAATCCTCAATGCCCTGTCCTTCTCGGCCCTGCTGATGTTGGCGGGGCTGGGGCTGTCTTTAGTGCTCAGCCTGATGAACTTCATCAACCTGACACACGGCTCTTTTTTCCTGCTGGGCGGCTACATCAGTGTCCAATGGCTGGCCTCTGGCGCGCCCTGGTGGCTGGCCTTTCCCGCCGCGTTTGTACTGTGTGGGCTGATGGGCTTGTTACTGGACCGCTTTCCCTTTCGCCAGTTCTATCAACGCACTCACCTGATGCAGGTGCTGCTGACCTACGGCCTGTCCGTGATTCTGGCCGATTTGATGCGCTGGGGTTTCAGCGCCGACACGCTCTCGCCCATGCTGCCGCAAGTGCTGCGTGGCGGGGTGTGGATCATGGGCCTGCCTTTCCCCACCTATCGCCTGTTCCTGATCGTTACCGGCCTGACACTGGCTTTGTTGTTCTGGTTCCTACTGGATCGCACCCTGTGGGGTGCGGCCATTCGCGCTTGCGTACAAGACGCCCAGATTGTCGAGACCCTGGGCCTGAACTCGCGTCGCCTGTTTGCCATCGGCATGGCGCTGGCCGCCGGTCTGGCCGGTTTGGGTGGCGCCTTGGGCGCAGGCATGTTGTCGGTCTACCCCGGTCTGGATGAAGAAATCCTCTTGCTGGCCTTGCTGGTGGTGGTCATTGGTGGCTTGAACTCAGTGCGCGGGACCTTGCTGTGCGCGCTGATTCTGGGTTTCGTCACCACTTTTGCCCGCGTCTGGGTCCCTGCTTTTGCCAATGCCGCTACCCTGGCCGTCATGCTGGGCCTTCTGCTTTGCTGGCCCAATGGCCTAAGCAAATCCGCTACGCGTCAGGTTTAAATGAACAAGCTCAACACCTGCCTGCTACGCACTGGACTTTGGCCCGCTTTGGCCTGCCTGGTCTTGCTCAGCAGCTATTTCTGGGGCGACGCCTTCTTATGGCGCTTTGGCACCGAAGCCCTGCTGATCGGTTGCGCCGTCCTTAGCATCAACCTCTTGATTGGTTACGGTGGTCTGGTCTCTCTGGGCCACGGTGCCGTCTTTGGCTTTGCCGCGTACGCCACTGCCGTCAGCAGTCAATACTGGGGCGCATCCTTGCCCTTGATGCTGCTGGTCGGCATTGCGGCAGGCACCCTGCTGTCCATGTTGATGGCGCTGATCAGCTTGCGCAGTTCCGAGCTGTTTTTCATGGTGGCCACGTTGGTTGCCGGTCAGTTGATCTGGGAAGTGGCATTTCGCTGGCGTGACGTCACCGGTGGTGCAGACGGCCTGCGCGGTTTCCCGCGTCTGAGCCTGGGCGAGTTGCCCCTGAGCGCCCCCTACACCCTGATGATTCTGGCCCTGGTGCTGGCGGTGGTCTGCTGGTTGTTGCTGCGCTCCTTCAGCCGCGCCCCGATCGGGTTGGCCTTGACCGGCCTGCGCGACCAGCCCTTGCGCATGGCCGCCCTGGGTTATCAAGCATGGCGCATTCGCCTTTACACATTCATGATTGCGGGTGCGGTAGCGGGTGCGGCTGGCGGCCTGTATCCCTTTGCAAACCAGTACGTCAGCCCACAACAAGTGCATTGGAGTTTCTCGGCCACGCTCATCATCATGGGTGTGATCGGTGGCATACGCACCTGGCGCGGCGCATTCATCGGCGCTACGTTTTATCTGTTTGCCCAGACCTACCTCAGCTCCTACACAGATCGTTGGCAGTTGCTGGTGGGGTTGATCTTTGTGCTGACGGTTCTGTTCATGCCCAACGGTCTGGCTGAGCGGCGCAAGAGGTCCTCATGAGCGTGTTACTAAGCACTCGCGAACTGGCCTTGCATGTGGGGGGCCTGGATATCCTGACAGATGTCAGCCTGGAGCTGCGTGCAGGCGAAACCCTGGGGCTGATTGGCCCCAATGGGGCAGGCAAAACCACGCTGTTCAATATCATCAGCGGTTTGGCCACGCCATCCAGCGGCCAGGTTTTGCTGGAAGGCAAGGACCTGCGCAGTCTGGGGCCTATTGAGCGCGCCAGGCAAGGTCTGGTGCGCAGCTTTCAGACCAGCCGCATTTTTCCCGAACTGAGCCTGCTGCAAAACCTGGCCCTGGCCGTGCGCATCAAAAAAGGCTGCGGCTATCACTGGTGGGGCCGCAAGTCTGCCCGCAGCGCCAGTCAACAGGCGGCCGAAGCATTGCTGGAGCACAGCGCCCTGGCCGGTAGCGGGCATTTGCTGGCACGCTCCCTGTCCTATGGCGAGCAACGCATTCTGGATTTGCTGATTGCCCTGGCGCAGCAACCCCGCGTACTCTTGCTGGACGAGCCAACGGCTGGCCTGTCCGAATCCGAATCCCGTGAAGTCATGGCGCTGGTCCATGCCATGCGCGGCCAATGCGCCGTGCTGCTGATCAGCCACGACATCGATATTGTTTTCCAGGAATGTGACCGGATCGCCGTGCTGTCGTCCGGCACCTTGCTGACCTGCGATACCCCGGACGCCGTGCGCCAGCACGCTGGCGCGCGCCAGGCCTATCTGGGTGAACTGGCTTTGGAGACCGCATGAGCACAGCGCTGAACATCTCGGGCCTGCATGCACGCTACGATCGGGCCGACATTTTGCAAGAAATTTCGCTGAATATTCCCGTCGGACAAAGCGTGGCCCTGCTGGGCCGCAACGGTGCCGGAAAAACCAGTCTGCTGCACTGCCTGTTCAATATGGGCCCGCAATGGAGTGGGCAAATCCATGTGCACGGTCAAAACATTACGGGTTGGCCTACCCACAAAATCGCCCTGCTAGGCATGGCGCTGGTGCCACAAGGCCGGGGCCGCTTTCCCACACTGACCGTGCAGGAAAGCCTGCGCCTGGCCGGGCTGGCCCGCCGTCCACGCTCGGATGATCGCTGGACGCTGAACAGCATTTATGAATCCATGCCGCGTCTGTACGAGCGCCGCCAGTCCTCCTGCTCCGCCTTGAGTGGTGGCGAACGGCAATTGCTGGCACTGGCCCGCGCCCTGCTGACACAGTCCTCCATTATTGTTCTGGACGAACCCAGCGAAGGCCTGGCCCCCATGACAATTCAGGACACCTTGCTGCCGCAGCTGCAAACGCTAAACGAGCAGGGCATTACCGTGCTGATTGCCGAACAGAATTTAAGCCTGGCTCTGCAATTGGCGGATCGAGCCTTGTTGCTGGGCAATGGTCAGTTGGTTTACGACGGCCCTGCCGAACAGTTGCGCCAGGACGCCGCCCTTTTGCAACGCCATTTGGGACTTTGACATGCTGGCTGTGTACAGCTTGTCGCTTCCCCTGCCTGCAGGTATGGAATCCTGGTTACGAAGCCAGATCCCGGACAGCACCCTGGCCGTGATTGCCCGCCGCAAGCGTCAGTCAGATCAGCACTTAAGCCTGCTGGCCCACGGTGCCCTGCGCCATTTTCTGGCGCCTTTGCTGGGGTGTACGCCACGCGCCGTCCCCATTACTACGCTGGAACATGGCAAGCCGGTGCTGGATCTGGACGATACCGATCTGCACTTTAGCCTGTCGCACAGCGGCGAGCGCGTGCTGATTGGCATGGCCGACCGAATCATCGGCGTGGACATAGAAGCCATGCGCCTGCCCGTCAAACCAGGGTTGGTCGAACATTGCAGTGTGCCGTCCGAACGCAGTTGGTTAAAATGTGATCTGGATTTTTATGCGCTGTGGTGTGGAAAGGAAGCAGCCCTGAAACAGGCGGGCACCGGTTTTCATATTCAGCCTCAAGAGTTATCCTTGAACGGCCATCCGGATTACGGATGCACCGTACAATCCCCCCATCCCATCTTGCAAGATTTGGTGGTGCACAGTCACCGGCCAGTAGAAAACTATGCCGCTGCGATCTGCCTGAACACCCCTTTTGCTCCGTGGACGGTCAGCTTGCTGGACAGTGTTGAACTGCCTGACACCAAGCTGACTTAGCACGAGTAAATCTGACAAGCCTACTTATTTATGTAATAGTTCTCATTACCATGATGAAATCTATTCCTGTTGAACAAATTTGGCCTGACGCCTTTGCCCAGCGATACCGCGATGCTGGACACTGGCAAGGGGAAACGTTTGGCGCTTTGCTGCGCGCGCGCGCACAAAACCACCCGGAACGTGAAGCCCTTGTTGGCGGCACCCAACGCTGGACCTATGGCGCGCTGGATCAGTACGCCAGCCAAATCGCAGCGGGCCTGCTGCAAGCTGGTCTGCGCAAGGGTGATCGGGTTCTGGTCCACCTGCCCAACATCCCTGAATTTGTCAGCGTGATCTTTGGCCTGTTCCGTGCTGGTCTCCTGCCCGTGTACGCCCTGCCAGCGCACCGCATTACCGAAGTCGAACATTTTGCCAATACCGCCCAGGCACGCGCCTATATCGGTGTCGATACGCATGCCGGCTTTGACTATCTGCCTTTGGTGCGCGAGCTGCGTGAACGCTGTCCGCATGTAGAACAGGTTTACATCGTGGGCGATGCACAAGAGTTCACCTCCCTGGCCCTGTTGCAAAGCAGCGCCGCCGACGTAGACGTGCCCGTATCGGCAGCCCAGCCTTCTGACGTGGCTTTCCTACAAATTTCAGGTGGCAGCACAGGCTTGTCCAAGCTGATTCCCCGCACGCACGACGACTACATCTACACCTTGCGTGAAAGCGCCAAGATTGCCGGTCTGAACGAAAACAGCGTGTTCCTGGGCGCCTTGCCCATTGCCCACAACTTCCCCATGAGTTCACCCGGTTTTCTGGGTGCGCTGTACGCCGGTGCCAAAGTGGTGCTCAGTCCCGCCCCCAGCCCGGACGTTTGCTTTGAGCTGATCGAGCGCGAAGGCGTGACCGACACCAGCCTGGTCCCCCCACTGCTGATGCTGTGGATGGATGCGGCCACCAAGACCCATGCCAATCTGGAGTCGCTGCAAGTGATCCAGGTCGGCGGAGCCAAGCTGAACGCCGAAGCCGCCAAGCGCGTGCGCCCCACGCTGGGTGTGACCTTGCAGCAGGTGTTTGGCATGGCCGAAGGCCTGGTGAACTACACCCGCCTGGACGACCCCGAGGACATCATCATCAACACCCAGGGCCGCCCTATCAGCCCGGACGATGAAATCCTGATCGTGGACGACAACGGCAACCCGGTCGCCCCTGGCGAAACCGGCTACCTGCTGACACGTGGCCCTTACACAATCCGCGCGTATCACAACAACCCGTCGGCCAATGCCCGCTCCTTTACCGAGGACGGTTTTTACCGCACAGGCGACGTGGTACGCATGACGCCCGAAGGCTATTTGATGGTTCAGGGCCGTGCCACTGACCACATCAACCGCGCTGGCGAAAAAATCTCCGCCGAGGAAATTGAAGATCATCTGCTGGCCCACCCGCAGGTCTTTGACGCTGCCGTGGTATCGGTGCCAGACGAGTTTCTGGGCGAGCGCAGCTGCGCTTTCATCATCCCCAAGGATGACAAGCCGCGCGCGATTGAACTGAAGAAATGGATACGCAGCCGTGGTCTGGCCGACTTCAAAGTACCGGACCAAATCGTGTTTGTAGACCGTTTCATGGAAACGGCGGCCTTGAAGATCAGCCGCAAAGAACTGCGCGCCCAGTTGCGCGAGCAATTAGAAAACACAACGCAAGAATCATCATGAGTACTCCCCTTACCCTGGAACGCATGCGGCAAGACATTGCCGCCATGCTGCATGAAGACCCGCAAGACATTCTGGACGATGACAACCTGATCGATCTGGGCCTGGACTCCATGCGCGTCATGACCCTGGCCACCCGCTGGCGCGAGGCCGGCGCTCCTATCGAGTTTTCCGAAATGGCCTCGGTTGTCACCCTGGGCCAATGGTGGTCGCTGATCGAGCGTGCCCAACAAAACGGCCGCTGATTTTCTTACTGCAACACGCTTATGTTTAGCTCCCCTTCCGAACTGCCATTGCGCCCCCTGACCGAAGCACAAGAAGGTCTGTGGTACGCCCAGCGTTTGGACCCGCTCAACCCGATTTTCAACACCGGGCATTGCACCCACATCCACTCGGCGCTGGACACCGCGCTGTTTGCACAGGCCATCAATCTGACGCTGACCGAAGCCGATGCCTTGACCTTGCGCATGGTGGACACGCCCGACGGCCCGGCCCAGTACCTGCGCCCGCAAGAGCCGATTCAGCTGGAAGTTGTGGACCTGTCTGCCCACGCAGACGGTGCCGAACAAGCCCAAACCCAGTTGATGGCGGACCTGCGCACACCGCTGGACCCGACCATTGCACCGCTGGCACGGCACATTCTGTTTGTGCTCGGGCCCAAGCACCATCTCTGGTATCAGCGTATCCATCACCTGGCCGCTGACGGCTATGGCATGGCGCTGATCGAGACGCGGGTAGTCAAGCTCTACAAGGCCTTGCTCAATGGCCATGAAGATCATGGCCATGAGCTGGAATCGTTCGCCCTCTTGCAGGATGACGATCAAAGCTATCGGGAGAGCGAGCGCCGCAGCAAGGACAGACAGTTCTGGCTGGACACCTTGAGCGATGCAGAACCCGCCCAAAGCCTGAGCGAATCCCAGGCCTTGAGCGACCATCATTTCCTGCTGGCACGCCGCGCCGTCAAGCCCGAGCTGACAGCCAGCCTGCAAGCATTGGCACAAAGCAGCGATATCAGTTGGCCAGACATTCTGACGGGCCTGACCGCCGCGTATGTGCGCCGTCACACCCGCCAGGACGAATGCACCGTCGGTGTGCCGTGGATGGGACGTCTGGGCCATATCAGCGCCCGTATCGTCTCCACCGTCATGAATGTGGCCCCGCTGCGTTTGCAGATCGACGAAACCCAGCCGTTGAATCAATACCTGATTCAAGTTTCCAAGGCACTGCGCCAGGCGCGTCGCCATGGCCGCTACCGCAGTGAACAACTGCGTCGTGATCTGGGTTTGCTCGGTGGTATGCGTCGCCTGCACGGCCCCATCATCAACGTGCTGCCGTTCGATGCCCCCTACGAACAGGCGGGCCTGACCGCCAGCCAGACCGTGCTGTGCGCTGGCCCCGTGGAAGACTTGAACTTCACCTTCCGCGCCCAACCCGATGCCAGTGGCTTGCGTCTGGAAGTGGAAGCCAACCCGCGTTTGTACACCGACGAGCAGATTCAAACCCATTTGGTCCGGCTGGAACAGTTCCTGCTGCGTGCTTTGCAGGCTGAAACCCTGTCTGCCGTGCCAACCTTGACGGATGCCGAACACCACCACTGGATTGAGACCGTCAACCAGACTGCTCACCCGGTTCCTGAAACAACGCTGTGGGCACTGATCCACGCCCAGTTGCAGGCTCACCCGGAACAATGTGGCCTGGAATTTGAGGGCAAGAAGCTCAGCTACGCCCAGATCGACGAGCAAACCGCCAATCTGGCCGCGCAACTGCGTCTGGCCGGTGTGCAGACCGGCGACATCGTTGCCGTGGCCCTGCCTCGTTCGCTGGAACTGGTGCTGTCCTTGCTGGCTATTCACCGTGCTGGTGCTGCCTACTTGCCGCTGGATCTGGACCAGCCTGCCGATCGTCTGAACACCATCTTGCAGGCCGCTCAACCACGTCTGCTGGTCGGCCAGCCCGGTTGCACGCTCAATGCCTCTTTGCTGGTCCCGCAGCCAGAACAAACCTGCAGTGCGCCAGACTGGGCCGCCGCCGGTCCGCACGATCCTTCCTACCTGATCTACACCTCCGGCTCTACCGGCACACCCAAGGGCGTGCTGGTCAACCACGACGCCATCGTCAATCGTCTGGTATGGATGCAAACCCATTACGGCATTGGTGCCGGTGATCGAATTTTGCAGAAAACCCCAGCCACCTTTGACGTGTCGGTGTGGGAGTTCTTCCTGCCCTTCCTGTCCGGTGCGACCCTGGTCGTGGCTCCCCCACAGGCACATCGGGACCCAGCCCATATTGCCCGCCTGATGCGCGAACAGTCCATCACCGTGCTGCACTTCGTGCCCTCCATGCTCAGCGCCTTCCTGGATGAGCCTGAGGCTCGTGGGCTAGCGCCGCGTCTGGTGTTTTGCAGTGGTGAGGAACTATCGGCCGCTACCCGCGACCGCTTCCACTCTCTGCTGAACGCCGAGCTGCACAATCTGTACGGCCCAACCGAAGCTGCCGTGGACGTGTCCTACTGGCCGGCTTCGCGCGAGGACCAATCCCAGCCTGTGCCCATCGGCTTCCCTGTGTGGAACACCGCCCTGTACATTCTGGACGAGCAATTGCAGCCTGTACCGCCGGGCGTGGCCGGCCACCTGTACCTGGCTGGCAGACAGTTGGCGCAAGGCTACTGGGGCCGCCCGGACCTGACTGAAGAACGCTTTGTACCCGACCCTTACGCCCTACATGGCGACCGCATGTACGCCACTGGCGATGTAGCCCGCTGGCGTGACGATGGCGCGGTTATTTTCCTGGGCCGCTCCGATCACCAGATCAAGCTGCGTGGCCAGCGTATCGAGCTGGGCGAAATTGAAGCCTTGCTGGCGCGCCACCCCGATGTGGCCCACGTCGCCGTGATTGCCCGTGAAGATGTACCCGGTCAAATGGCGATTGTGGCTTACTGGGTGCCGCAAGCAGGCAGCCAGTGCACGGACAACACGCTGGCCGCGTATGTCGGCGAGCACTTGCCGTCCTATATGGTGCCCAGTGCCTGGATCAGTCTGGACACCTTGCCCGTAACGGCCAACGGCAAGCTGGACCGCAAGGCTCTGCCCGTACCGGCCTTGCAAGCACGCTCTGCTGGTTTGCCACTGGAAGGTGCCACTCAACATCAAATCGCCGCTGCTTTCGCCACTGTGCTGGAAAGCAGCGACGCGTTTTACGCCGACGACGATTTCTTCGCCCTGGGCGGACATTCGCTGCTGGCTGCCAAACTGGCCTTGCTGCTGCGCGAAGCACGCGGTCAGGCCGTCTCGATTGGCACTATTTTTGAGTACCCCACCATTGCCCGTCTGGCCAAGCATCTGGATCAGGCAGGCAGCACGACTGCCGATGGTTTTGGCCCCATCATCACCTTGCGTCCGGCACAAAGCGACCAGCCTGCGCTGTTCGTGATTCACCCGGCTGGTGGCTTGTCCTGGTGCTATGGGGCACTGGCTCGTCATCTACCCCCTGGCCGTGCCGTCTACGGCCTGCAAGCCAGTTTGCTGTCTGACGCCTCGCTGGGTCTGGATGGCAGCCTGGATGCCATGGCCAAGGTGTATGTGGATCGTATCGAGCACGTTCAGCCACAGGGCCCCTACCATCTGGCCGGCTGGTCGGTGGGCGGCATTATTGCTCAGGCCATGGCGGTCGAGCTGCGTCGTCGCGGTCAATTAGTCGGCATGTTGTCCTTGCTGGACGCCTATCCCAGCGACGCCTGGCGTAACGAACCACCTCCCGAGCCCAACGCTATCTACAAGGCCCTGCTGCATATTGCAGGCCATGACCCGGACAGCTTGCCCGACGTTTCCCTGACCCGTCAGGGTGTGGTGGACTTCCTCAAGCGCAGTGCTCACCCGCTGGCCGAATTGCCCGACACGCGTCTGGACCGCGTGTTCCAGGTGGTCGAGAACAATAACCGTCTGGTACGTCTGTACGAGCATCACACCTATGACGGCCCCATGCTGTATTTCCGCGCCGCTCTGGATCACGCAGGCACACAATTGCATCCCGATTTGTGGCAACCCTATGCAGGGCAGCTGGACGTGCACGATATTGCCTCCCTACACGCGCATTTGACCGGTACTGAAGCCGTGGCCATCATGGCCCCGCTGATGGACTCGGCCATGGCTTTTGCCGAACAGGCACAAGCCCAACCTGAACTCGATGTATAAGCCATGTCTGTAAGACGTTTCTTTCTGGATATCTCACCACTGATCGAAAGCCGGGCATTCCGTTTTGCCTACTTCGCTCGGGCCGCGACTGTACTGGTTACCGGCATGTTGATGGTGGCTGCCAGCGTACAGCTCTATGAGCTGACCAAATCCAGTGTGGCCGTTGCTTTCCTGAACGTATCCATGGCCACCCCCATGGTGCTGGCACTGATTGCCGGCGGTGTCTTGTCGGACCGCATGGACAGGCGCAGCCTGATGGTCTGGTCGCGCAGTGTCTATATCCTCAGCGTGGTGCTGTTCCTGCTCAATACGCTGCTGCCCAACCCGCAGGTCTGGTTGATCTATGTGGCCGCTGCCATTGGTGGTGCGGCAGGCGGGATCAGCGTCCCGGCCATGATGTCGGCCACCCCTGCCCTGGTCGGTCGAGACAAGCTGGCCGCTGCGGCTGCCCTGTCCGGTTTGGCCATGCAGTTGGGCGGCATTATCGGCCCCGCACTGGCAGGCGTACTGATCTCCGGCCCTGGCCTGATTTTCTGCTACGTGATCGTGCTGTGCGGTGTCATCGTCACCCCTTTGCTCTTGCGCGCTCTGCCGCCCTTGCCTCCGCAAGCGGGCAAGCAGCCCCAGAAAAACGCCTTCCAATCCCTGCGCGATGGCCTTGCCTTTGTAGCCAGCCACCCTTTGCTGCGCGCCCTATTGCTGATTGATCTGGCCGCCCTGATTTTGGCCACGCCCTTGGCCTTGATGCCCGAGTGGGGCGACACCATTCTGAACATGGGCGCTACCGCCACCGGCTATCTCTACGCCGCCCCGGCGGTAGGTGCCACGCTGGCTGCCCTGTCCAGTGGCTGGTGCCGCCAAGTGTCCCGTCCCGGTGCCGCCATTGTGCTTGCCGTACTGATCTGGGGTCTGGCTGTTGCCGCCCTGTCCCTGCAAACCACCTTATGGTGGGCACTGATCTGCCTGGCCATCATGGGCGCAGCCGACACCATCTCCAAAATCATGCGTATGGCGCTGGTTCAGCACCACACCCCCGATTACCTGCTGGGCCGTGTTTCCAGCCTGTGGATGACGCAATACTCCCTGGGCCAGGCCCTGGGCAATATGCAAATGGGCTATCTGTCCCGCCTGCTTGGCCCTGCAGTCGCTGTGGCCGTAGGCGGTCTGGCTTGCGCTGCGGTCGCAGGTGGTTTCGGCGTGTTCAATCAAGGTCTGCGTTCAGCCCGCAAACAGGATGGCCCACCCCATGCCTGACATCTCGATTTTGTTCTACCCACGCCTGCTACACGCCTGTAGAAAGAGCTCCTACATGGACCGTCTTGTCGACCGAACTTTTATTTAGGATTAAAAGATGCTAATCAATGTCAATTGCATTCGTCGTACCCCCGCTGCCCTGCTACGCAAGGCCGGCCTGAGCGCAGCCGTCCTGTCCTTGTCCCTGGCCAATGCCTTTGCCGCTCCCGCCTTCGACCAGCCTGATGCTGACTTCCGTGGCTCCATGAATGCCGCTGGCGTGGTCTATGCAGGCAGCGAAGCCCAACTGGCAGGCCGTGGTTTTACGCCCGGCCAGGAAGTGATCCTGCTGCAAAACGGCCACACCCTGACCCCTGCCGCCCTGGTCGCCGATAAAGACGGCAATCTGAGCACCACCCTTGCCATTCCAGCCGAAGCCGCCGTTGGAGTGCACCCAGTGGTCATGCAGGTCAGCAAGCCATCGACCGCTGGCATCTTCAACCTGAAGGTTTCCCCTAAAGTTGAGCTGAGCGGCCAGGACAAATTTGAACTGCAATCCCAGCACCTGGTGCCCGGCTTGTACCAAAGCGCCTACAGCCCCAAGAACAACGTGCTGTTCGTGACTTCCGCCGTGGGCCGTCCCCCCGTCAAGCAATCGCAATTGGTCAAAGTGAACCCCAAGACCCTGGTCGTTGAAGCCAGCGTGACACCTGCCGCCCAAAAAGGCCGTGACGATGGTCAGGTTCAAGCCGTGTACGGTGTGGACGTGGACGACAAGCAAGGCAATGTCTGGGTCACCAACACCCGCAGCAGCTCCATCGCTGTGTACAGCCAGAAAGACCTGAAACTGGTCAAACAGTTTGAAGACGGCGTCGTCAGCCACCCACGTGATGTGGTTGTGGACGAAAAGACCAACCGTGCTTACGTGTCCTCGCCCGGCGCTGACACTCTGGCCGTGTTCGACACCAAAAAGCTGACTCAGTTGGACCCGATCGAACTGCAATCGAAAACCCGCAACAAGCCCGGCAGCATGAGCCTGATCCTGGACGCTGAAAAAGACCGTCTGTACACCGTCAGCGCCAGCACCAACGAGCTGATCATTGTTGACCTGAAAAACGGCAATGCGCAAACCGTATTCCCCGTACCCGGCGCACGTGGTCTGGCTGGTGTGTCGGTAGACAGCAAGAATGACCAGGTCTACGTAGCCGCCCAAGGCAGCGACAACCTGCTGATCATCAACGCCAAAGACGGTGCCGTTCAGCACGACATCAAGATTGGCGCTGGCGCCTTGAACGTAGTCTTTGATCCCAAGACATCCCTGGCTTACGTGGCCTCCCGCGGTGCGGGCACTGTGACGGCCGTGAACGGCAAAGGTGAAATCGTTGCCAACCTGGACGGTGGCAGCTTCCCCAACCACGTTTCCCTGGATGGCGAAGGCAATGCCTATCTGGTCAACAAATCCAAAGGTAAGGATGACCAGACCGCTGACCGTATCACGCGTATTCACCTGAAGTAAGCCGCCCAACGCGCCCCTTTCATAAAAAGGGGCGCAAAGGCAAAACCCTTGCCCTTAAAAAGGACTCCTATGAACAGCCGTATAGCCGACCAAGTCCGCCCCGCCACCATTGAAGAATGGTTAAGGCATTACCGGGCCGACAGCAGCGTATTTGCCTCTCCCACCGTCAGTTTGATGGCACACGGCACGGCACTGGAGCGGCATACCCATAATGCCCAAGGACAATTGCTGGCAGATGCCCAGACCTTGCTGTCACAAGCCGCACAACAAGGTCTGGACGCCCCCCTGCTACTGGGTGTGATTCCCTTTAACCCGGCCCGCGAAGCCTATTTGCGCGTGCCCAAGGAATACCGACGCGATCCCGTCTTGCTGCGCCCGGTCCAGCGACCACCGCTGGCCAAATCCGGTAACAGCATTGCCAGCCAAAGTCTGCTGCCCAACGGTGCGGGCTACGAAGACAGCGTCAGCCGCATCCTGGCAACGATGCGCGAACAGGACATTTCCAAAACCGTGATGGCCCGTACCGTGACCATCACGCTGAACGAAGCCCTGGATCGTCAGACTGTGTTGAGCAATATGCTCCACAGCAATCCGGCTGGCTATACCTATGCCCTCCCCCTGCCGGGCGGCAAGACTCAAGACCCGGATCTATTTTTTGGAGCCAGCCCCGAGCTGCTGGTGCGTCGCCAGGGCGATCTGGTTACCGTCAACCCGCTGGCAGGCACTGCCCCCCGCTTTGCCGACCCACAGCGCGACCAGGCCAGCGCAGAAACCTTGATGGCGTCCAGCAAAGACCTGCGTGAACATGCCTACGTGATCCAGGATGTAGTACGCATCCTGTCCCAGTTCTGCGACGGCCTGGACGTGCCCGACGGCCCCAGCCTGACCAGCACCGCCAACCTGTGGCACCTGTCCACGCGTATCAGTGGCCGTTTGCGCGACCCATCCGTCACCTCTCTGGAACTGGCATTGGCCATGCACCCCACACCGGCCGTGTGCGGTTTGCCCACCCAGCCCGCCATGCAGGCCATCGAAGCCACCGAAGTCTTTGATCGTGGCTACTTTGCGGGTGCCATAGGCTGGAACGATCACGAAGGCAACGGCGAATGGGCCGTGGCCATCCGCTGCGGCCACTACACCCGGCAAAATCTGACCTTATCGGCTGGCGCTGGCATTGTGGACGGCTCCGTCCCTGCCCTGGAGCGTCAGGAAACCGGCAATAAACTCATGACCCTGATCAACTCCCTGGGTCTGGCACAAGACATCACTCTTTAACGGAGACACGATTCATGACGATTCACGCCTTGCCCAGCTACGAGCTGCCTCAAACCCCCGTAGCCAACCGCGTCAATTGGCGGCCTCAGGCCAATCGTGCCGCCCTGCTCATTCACGATATGCAGACCTACTTTCTGCAGAAATACGATATGAGCCAGGCTCCGATCCCCATGTTGATCGAACGCATCGCGGCCCTGCGCGAGGTCTGCCACACGCTGGGCATTCCCGTGTTCTACACCGCCCAGCCTACCGAGCAGCCCGAGAAAGACCGTGCCTTGCTGAACGATTTCTGGGGTCCAGGCCTGACCGCCACCGAATTTCACACCCAGCAAGCCGTCGTGCCCGAGCTGACACCGGCCGAGCAGGACATCATGCTGACCAAATGGCGCTACAGCGCCTTCCAGCGCTCCAACCTGCGTGAGCAACTGCGCAATCTGGGCCGCGACCAGCTGATCATCACCGGCGTTTACGCCCACATCGGCTGCATGACCACTGCCTTGGAAGCCTTCATGCAAGACGTACAACCCTTCCTGGCCATTGACGGCGTTGCCGACTTCTCGCTGCAAGAACACCACATGGCCATCCGCCACGTCTCGCAACGCTGCGGCGTCAGCCTGACCTGCGCCGAAATCCAGGACAGCCTGCAACGCTAAACAGAGAGTACACATGAGCACACAAGAATTTGCAGGTGAATGCGTTGCCGTCACGGGCGCGGCCCGTGGCATCGGCGCCTCTGTGACCAAACTGCTGCTGGAGCGAGGCGCCAGCGTCATCGCCCTGGACCTGGACGTAGAAGGTCTGACCCAACTGAGCCAATCCGAATACAGTGATCGGGTTTCCTGCCACCTGGTCGACATCAGCCAGGCCGATGCCGTTGATGCAGCGCTGGCCCAAGGCCAGGAAAAACTGGGCCCCATCCAGCGCCTGGCCTGTGTCGCGGGCGTCCTGCAAATGGGCCGCATCACCGAACTGAGTAACGAGCAATGGGACCGCACTTTCGCCATCAACACCACCGGCGTCTTTAACGTCTGTCGCAACGTGGCCAAAGGCATGATAGAGCGCAAACAAGGCGCCATCGTCAACGTCAGCTCTAACTCCGCCGCCACTCCCCGCATCGCCATGGGCGCCTATGCCGCCTCCAAAGCTGCCGTCACCCAACTGAGCCGCTGCCTGGGCCTGGAACTGGCCCCACACGGTATCCGGGTGAACATCATCTCCCCCGGCTCCACCGACACCCCCATGCAACAAGCCTTGTGGGCGCAAGGTAGCTCGCGCGAAACTGTCATCGCAGGCTCCGGCGAGAACTACCGTCTGGGCATCCCCCTGCAGAAAATTGCCACTCCCGAAGAAATTGCTGAAGCCGTGCTGTTCCTGCTCTCGGACCGCGCCAGCCACATCACCCTATCTGACTTGCGGGTAGACGGCGGTGCCACACTGGACCAAGGCTAAACAGCCAGACGCAAAAAAGGGCGGCTTCTCCGCCCTTTTTTTATTGCCCTGCCCCGTCCTGAGCTACGTTGACACTTTTTCCCCTATCGGAAAAGAATCAATTAGGGCAAAGAGTCCGAAGTCGCCAAGGTCATTACGCGTCTGGCTTTTAAACTCCCCACCGGAAAACCCCAGATAAAAGCCTACGTACACTCACATTAGTGACCTCGCTGATAAGAACTGACCACATAAAGCCAAACCAAGAAAAAAACACAAGAAAACCGAATCATCTTGAGCATGGCTAAATGAAGCCAGGCTCAGTCAGAACAAATTCGGATCAAATCGGATCAAATCAGGTCAGGTCAGGTCAGGTCAGGTCAGGTCAGGTCAGGTCAGGTCAGGTCAGGTCAGGTCAGGTCAGGTCAGCATCAGATTAGCCCACATTACTGACAACACCCTACGGCACCATCCCCTAACCCAGTCAAATCTTCTGCAGTAGATCGAGCAACTCCAGTATTCCAAACGCCCCACCAACAACTGTTGAAAGCCGGTCCACTCAAGAGCACGGCTGCCATGCTGTTCGGGTCGGGGCAGGCTCAGGCGGGGCGGATCAGAGTGCTTGCCGCGGGCCTGAAATTGCGTAGGGATGCAAGGGGCCTGCTGTTTGAGCCAGGCGCTTGTACTTGGCCCGGGGGACCAAGTACCTGGCGAGTTCAGGCCCCGCCCGTAGCAATCTCAGGCCAAGGAAACTGGTGCGCAGCACCAGCAGGCGCTCAGCCCAGCCGGAGCCTGCCCCGACCCGAACAGCCCCCGGTCCACTCTCCTGAGCCTGTCTGTATGTAGCCCGTCCCTCACAGCTTAAGTCCAGGTGCAGCTACTTCTTCTCCTCAGCCGGAAC
Organism: Alcaligenes aquatilis; assembly: GCF_003076515.1. Taxonomy (NCBI): domain Bacteria; kingdom Pseudomonadati; phylum Pseudomonadota; class Betaproteobacteria; order Burkholderiales; family Alcaligenaceae; genus Alcaligenes; species Alcaligenes aquatilis. The sequence goes on from NZ_CP022390.1 coordinate 2,957,900, forward strand.
CTCACCCTGCTCAATCCCAAACAAATGCTCCAGCCCCAACGCCAACGCATCCCGCCAAGCCACAAAATCATGTGCCGTCGCACTTTCCACGTAACGCACGTCATACCCTCGCGCCCGCAGCACATCATCCAAATGGCGATTAGCCTGCACCAGGCTGACATCCCGGCTGGAGCCAGAGGACTCAAATACCCCAGCACTCATGTAAATCTTCACTGGCACAGCAGGCGAGTCCGCCATCTGCCGCGTCAGCCACTGCCCGCGCGCCTGACCGGCGGGAGCCCACCAGAACGAGCCTGACATGCTCAAAACATTGCCAAACAACTGCGGCAATCGCCAGGCCGCATGCATGGCAGCCAAACCACCATAACTGGAACCACCAATCGCCGCCTTATCTGCTGTCGATTGCACACCCTGAGCACTCAACCAAGGCATCAGCTCCTTTTCCAGAAACTGAATATAAGCCTCATTCGGCGGCAACTCGCGTGCACGCTCCGCCATGCCTGGATTGTCCACCAGGACCAACCACATCGGCGCCACACGCCCCTGCGCAATCAAGGAATCCAGCATGGCAGGCGCGCGCGCCAAATCCCGATAGTCACGGCCATCAAACAAAATCAAGGTGTGATCAATTTCCTGAGCCCGAGTACCAGCAGGCTGATAAATCTGCACCTTCCGCTCCACACCCAGAGCCTCACTGGGCAAGCGTTCCGTACGCCATTGCCCCTGTCCCAACTGCTGCGACTCCAGATTCACCACCTGGGCCGGTGCCTGCGTCAGACGCAAGACCGAATCGCCATCAAACAGATCCTTGCTGTTCTCCGGCAACACCCTGAAATTGTGAGGATCCCGCTGCAAGGCCGCACGCAACACTTCACGCGCCAGATTCTGGCCTACATAAGGCACATCCGGTGCCATGCGATAGGCAAAGCGGGCATCACGCGGCAAATCGTAGGTGATGTACCAGATATCGGACTGGCCCAAACGATGCATGCGATCACTATAAGAGAAGGGTCCACCATGCAGACGAACCTCGTTTTGGGCCCCGCGCCAGACAAACGTGACGCGATCATGCGTATTGCTGTAGCGTTCCACCAAAGGCGAGCCGACACGCTGCACATAGTCCCAGAAACCGCGAGACGACTCACCCGCCCGCAAACGCATGCTCCACTGACGGATCACATCACCTTGCAAAGGCTCGGCCTGAACGGGAGCTTGAGGCGCCGTGACGGATTTCACCTGCCACTGGTACTCGCCCTGCCCCAGCACACGCAAACGATACTCGCCCGCCGTGCTGGCAATAAAACCAAAAGGACCACCTCGCTCCGGGGCATCCGCCCAATGACGAATCGCCTTGCCATCCGGGCCGAACAGCTCCAGCATCACATCACCACTGTGCTGCCAACTGCCTTGCACCAGATCATTGTGCTGCAAGCTCAGTATGCGTTCATGATGTTCGTGCGGCTGAACCTCACCCTGAGCCGAGGGCAGCGTAGCCGCCCAAGCCGACCCGAGCATTCCCACCATCAATACAGCAACAACAGGTGCGCGCAACATACATCCTCCTAAACGCCGGTTTGCCGCAGGACAATCCCAGTACCAAGAAGCAGTATACGATCAAAAATAATCAGCGCCCCCCTTGGCTGACGCGAGATGGCGCCATTGATCACTCCAGGCGGAAAGCCTGAATCAAACGATCCAGCTCTTGCACCTGGTCCTGCAATTCACTGGAGGTGTGTGCCACCTGGTTCACCATCTCCGCGTTTTGTTGAGTAGCAGAATCCAGCTGCCCCACAGCCACGTTAATCTGCTCGATACCAATCGTTTGCTCGCGGGTAGAAGCGGCAATCTCATGCACAATCGTCATCACTTGCGAACTACCCGTGACCATCTCATCGATCACCTCACCCACCTGCCCCATCAATCTGGCCCCTTCCCGAGTACTGTCGGAGGACGCTTCCACCAATTGAGCGATCTCCTGAGCAGAGGCCGTGGTGCGCTGCGCCAAGGCACGCACCTCACCGGCCACCACCGCAAAGCCTCGACCTTGCTCACCGGCCCGTGCCGCTTCCACAGCCGCATTCAAAGCCAGAATATTGGTCTGGAAAGCAATCGAGTTAATCACAGTCGTAATGTCTGCCACCTTGCCGCTGGAGTCACGAATCGCATCCATGCGGTCCACCAGCTCGCTGACCATCTGACCACCATGCTGAGCGGTTTTCTGCACCTGGCTGGAGACTTCCTCGGCACGCATGGCGTTCTCTTCGCTCATACGCACTGTGCCGGTCATCTCTTCCATGGCCGATGCCGTTTCCTGCAAGGCCGCCGCCTGCTGAGTGGTGCGGCTGGACAGCTCCAGATTGCCAGCGGACAGTTGCGAGGTATCGTCCGCAATCACTCCGCTGCTGTGCTGCAAGGTGCGCATGACGTCATTTAGCTTCAAACGCATCTGCTCGATGGACGCCATCACGCTATTGTCCGGAATCGAACGCAGGGAATGGGTAACCCGCAAATCACCATCGGCAATTGCTTGGGCAGCGCCATGTAAAACGGTGGGTTCGGCACCCAACTCGGCCAAAATCTGGCGCGCCAGAAACACCGTCACTGCCGACACCAGCACAATAATCAACAAAAACACCACCGAGGAACTGAACAGGCGGCTTAGAAAACTGTCCTTGATGTTATCGATATACACGCCCGAGGTCAGCACCCAGTCCCACTGGGCCACCCCTTTGCCATAGGCCAGTTTGGGCGCATTGCTTTTGTCAGTGAGTTTGGGCCAGTGATACTCCAGAAATCCTTCGCCGCCATTGCGGGCAATACGGCTCATCTCGGCAAAGGGGTGTACCCCATTGCTATCGACCACGGCACTGACGTCCTGGCCATCGAGATCCGGTCGGGTGGGGTTCATGATGGACACAACGTCAGTCGATAAAACCGACACATAACCTTCCTGTCCAAAGCGAATACTGCCAATGCGTTGCAGCGCCTGTTTTTGCGCCTCTTCCTTGCTGAGTATGCCTTTGCTGACCAGTTGCTGGTAGTCCTGCGTAATGCTCACGGCAATATTGACGATATGCTGCAAACTGCTTTTTCGCTCTTGCATCTGTGCCTGATAGAGCTGGTAGTTCACAAACGTAAAAACCGCCGCCAAAGCCATCAAACACAAGATCAATGGCAACCACAATTTCTGTCTCAAACCCAAACGCATCATATTCCCCGAGCAGCACTGAAAAGACAGGTCCCAGGTATGCAAAAACCGACCGTGTCAAAACGGTCGGCCTGCCAGGAGGCCCCATCGAACAAGCTGGGTAACGGCCTCGGGCTTAAAATACTTAACTAAAGTTACATATGGAGATAATTGATACTAAGGCGGCTTACAAAACACTACCGCTCAAACGTCGGGAAGCATCGTGACCTTGACCAAAAGAGGGCTCACTGCTGGCTAAAGTCAGCAAGAAACCGTCTTCAGACATTAACTCCGAGGTCAGGCGACCCTGGTAATGGCCCAACTCCAGACTCAGCGCCAGATCACGCTGCTCTAGGTTATCGACGCCTTTAATGACCAGCTCAAAACCCTGTTCGCTCAGCAAATGGCACCCGGTTTCCAGCAAAGCCTTGAAGGTGGACTCACGGCAGGCGCGCTGAATGACCTCAGCTTCCAGCTTGACGCCACTAATCGGCCAGCCCCGCAAGCGGCTAAGCTTATGGTTTTCAATGTCAGTGCTGGTCAGCCAGACCTGAATGTCCTGCTCTTTCAGGAACTGCAAGGCCTGGATCAGTTCCGGCGTTTCTTCCAGCTCCTGGTCGCTGAACAAATCCAGCTCCACGCAGCAAGGCTGTAACTCAAACTGACGCAACATAGCCGGCATGCGCTTATAGATAGGAAGCACCATATCGATAGGCAGTTTCAGGCCAATATGGCTGGCGCGCAGCGAATAGTCTTGCCACCAGCGACGCACATCGGCCATCAAAGTGCGCAGCATCCATTCACACAAGGCCTGGCGGTGAATCGAGTCCAGCATATGACGCAGCACCAGATCCGAGGACAGGCGCAGACCGGTGGGCGCTGTCCAGAACACCTGGGCATCCACGCCACTGTACTGGCCAGTACTCGTGGCCACACGCAACTGATAAGAAAAAGACAGCGCTTCACTAACCTGAGGATCGAGCACATCCAACGTTTCCAGCGCGTGCAACAGTTCCAGCGGCGTAGGCTGGGACGCTTCCTGCTCGATGCGCGGAGTGTAAAACTCCATAATTTCGGTGTCTTGCAGCTCTTGCTGGGCGATTAATTTACCCGTAAAGGTATAACCCCAACCATGCACCGACTTGATCGGCAAAGCCACACCCGCCTGGCTGGCCTTGCGGCGCAAACGGCTGATCAAAGAATCCACGGCACGGCTGTCGCTAGCAGCCAGACCCTTGTCACGCATCAGGTCTTCACGGCTGAAACGGGCATCCGCATGCCGTATAAATGCATCCATTAATTGACGCTCGCTATGCGTCAGCTCCAGGCCCACACCATTAGGAGCTACCAGGGTCCAGCCCTTATCACGCAGGATCCACTCCTGCTGCCCGCTATGTTCCTGAACCTCTTGCATCGCCTGGGAGGCACTCACGGCAGCATAAACATTACGGCGGCGCACGGCATGGCACCAGGCCATCAACTCGGGAACTTGCACATCCAGTGCCAGACAGGCATCCGCCCCCGTCAGCAACAACTGTACTCGCGCACTGGCAGACAGGCCGGACTGAACGGCCACAATACCCAAAGAGCCAAAGTCATTGCGCAATTTGGCCACCATCAACGGCACGTAGCCCGCCTCAACGGGGAACAACAGCAGATCAGCCTGGCTCAGGCGTGCCTCGGCGACCTGCTCCAAGGAGCTGACAACGCTTGTTTTGGTACCGAAAACCCGCAGTTGCTCCAGCCAGTAGTGCAAGCCCTCGCCTTCTTCCAAAACAATCAACACGCAGCGTGCATGTTCCATAAGCGCCTACTATTTAATTATTGCCAGCGCTGCGATGATCCAAGTGCAGGCCGACAATACTATTTTTTATCAATAGTTGGAATTATCACTTCTAGAATACAGAGCACAAAGTAAAGAATGGTCAAATGTGGCTTTTGAAATTTTTTGTCTTCAAAATAACGCCAGCCTTACCCTATGAACCAGATCGGGATTATTTTCCAACACTGATTTCTTAAAATACCCATCTCACAAATAATTATAGTTTTCATAACACACGGGTATAAAAAACCCGCTCGAAAGCGGGTTGCTCTAGCTCAAGACTGGCTGGAATAGTTATTGGACAGCGGCCTGCAGACGGGACTGCAGCTGGTCAACAGGTAACCAGCCATCCACACGACTGCCATCAGCAAAATAAATAGCCGGTGTACCTTGGATGCGCAGTTTCTGCCCAGCGGCCAGTATTTGATCCAAGGGATGTTCACACGAGGCTTTCTCGGGCCGAGCTCCACCCCCCATCCAGTCGCTCAGAGTTTTAGCCGGGTTCTGTGCACACCAGATATCCTCGGCTTTACGGCGGCTATCGGGGCCCAGGATGGGGAACATCAGGCTATAAACCGTAATATTGTCGATCTCCTGCAAAGTGGTATGCAGACGTTTGCAATAACCACAATTGGGATCTTCAAAAACCACCATTTGGCGACTCCCATCGCCTTTCACCAGCTTAATGGCTTTATCCAGCGGTAAGTCATTCAGTGAAACACGGCTGAGCTCCTGCATGCGTCGCTCGGTCAAGTCAATTCGATTTTTACTATCCAGCAAAGAACCCTGCATCACAAAATTGGCCTGCGGATCGGTATAAAGCAAGGTTCCGCCTACCTCCACTTCCAGCAGATTGGGAAACGGTGTGGCACGAATACCATCCACCGTCACGCCCGGAAAAACCGCCTCAAACGCTTGGCGAGTAGCCTCGAAACGCGTGTCTATTTTGGCAGGGCCGGCTGCCTGAGCCAGGCCACACAGCGACAACAGGGCCAGGGCCAAGACAGAACGAAGGTGCAACATCATGACGTACTTCCTTTGCTAATCAACAAGGCTCTAGCGGCCTTAGAACAGGAGAGCGCCTGGTTTGATTCCAGCCGCATGAGCAATCAGGCGGCGTTTGACCCAAGGCAGGCGGTCCACCACTTGCATACCAGCATTACGCAACATGGAGATCGGAGCCCCCGGTGCCGCAAACAGACGGTACAGACCATCGGTGGCAGCGCGCATGGCCGCAATCGGTTCAGCGCGAGCGCGCTTGTAGCGATTGAGCACACGCATATCACCTACCGAATAATGCGGGCCGCGCTCGGACAACACCTTGATCAGAGCTTCGATATCGCCCAGACCCAGATTCAATCCCTGACCGGCCAAAGGATGCACGCGATGCGCCGCATCACCGACCAAGGCCACGCCGGGCGACACCAGGCCACTACGCTCAAAGGTCAAAGGGAAACCGTGTACCGGGCTACGCAAGCTTAACTGCCCCAAACGGCCATTCGATAAGGAGAACAAGCTGTTTTGCAGATATTGCGCCTGCTCCTCTGAGGGCATGGCCAACACTTTGTCGGCCTGCGCTTGCGGCACAGACCAGACCATGGAGACTTGCGGCTTGCCATCCACATCCGGCATAGGCAACAGGGCAAGAATCGAATCGCCGGTAAACCACTGCAAGGCAACTTGCTGATGTGGCCGCTCTACATTGAAGTGGGCCACCAAACCGGCATCGCCATATTCACGTCCGTGGTGCTCAATTCCGGCTGCAGTACGCAGTCCCGATCGAGCCCCATCCGCACCTACAAACAAGTCCGCAGTGATGCGTTTTTGCCCGGCAGTCACAATGGTATTGCCTTCCAAACGCTCGAAGCGGTCTTCAATCCAGGGCACTCCAAATACTTGCAGTGCCTGATACAACGCCTGCTCCATCTGACCGGACTCAACAATCCAGGCCAAATAGTCCTGCGCATCCTGCCAGGCATGCAAATTCAGACAAGCACCGCCATCACCATGCACTTCCATGGCCTGCACCGGCGAAATGCGCTGGGCTGACATCAAGTTCCAGACACCCAGTTGCGCCAAAAAACGCTGACTGGCCACCGAGACAGCATAGACACGGGGGTGATACTGCCCGCCCGCCAGCTCCATAGGCTTGTAGGCGGGGGACAAGATGCTGACATCAAACCCGGCCTTGCGTAAACCCAGGGCGCTGGCCATACCGGCCAAGGCCCCACCACACACCACAATCCGTTCTTTATTCATCGCGCGCTCGGTTCTCCTGCCTGACGTGGCCACAGCAGCCACATTTGCCCCTGCTGCTTCATGCGTCCGGCCTGTGCACCCGCCTGATCGCCCGTACCCCAGTACAAGTCGGTACGTGCAGGCCCCTTGATGGCCGCACCCGTGTCCTGGGCAAAGACCAGCCGCTGCAAAGGCTGCTTAGTTGCAGGTTGCGAAGTGGCCAGATACACCGGCGTACCCAAGGGTACATAAGTGGGGTCAATAGCAACGGAGCGCAGGCCAATCAAAGGAATGCCATAAGCGCCTTTAGGCCCCAGTTCCGGGTCCACAATGGCCTCTTCACGAAAGAAAACCATGGCCGTATTTACATTCATCATTTCCTGAACACGGTGCGGATTGCGCTTGGCCCAGGCTTTGATGTTTTGCATGGAGGTCTGGGCCAAAGGCATCTCGCCCTGCTTGGCCAGCCATTGGCCTACGGAAGCGTAAGGGCGTCCGTTATGATCGGCATAGGCCAGGCGTACGGCACTGCCATCAGGCAGTACGGCACGGCCCGAACCTTGAATCTGCAAGAAAAAACCTTCTACCGGGTCTTTCGCGTACACAATCACGGGCGGCTGGCGCTCCGACTGGGCCATGATCTGTTCGCGCGTATCGTACGGCACAACGCGTTTGCCCACTTGCTTGCCACGAATACGCTTGCCAGCCAGCTCGGGATATAAACTGCCCAGATCAATCGTCAACAAATCATCCGGCGCAGCGAACAGCGGCCACTGATAGCCAGCGCTGCGAGTACGGGAAGCCTGGAGCAAAGGCTCGTAATAGCCTGTGACGGTGTTTTGAGCCACCTTGCCATCGCCTGTCAACAAGCGCCAGGGCTGCAACTGTTGCTGTAGAAAATTGCGTACAGCCGCCGTATCTTTGGTGTCAGCGTTCAGGCCCGCAGCCGCCGCAGCTTGGCAGACAGGCTGCCAGGCACGAGGGTTGGCACGAGCAGGCATAGCCAATGATCCACTGACCGGACGCATCAAACCCTTGCAGTTATTGATAAAGCCTTTCCAGACATGATCCAGCGAATCGGCCTGCCAGCCTGGCAAGGTTGACCAGTTCACGGCCTGATAGCGCCCCGCCAGCGCCCGCGCCGGGGTTTCCGGCAAAGCCGACAAGGACGGCACCTGCAAAGGCTGCAAGGCGATATCAGGACCACTGTCTGCGGTGCCCGGAGCCGTTGACGAAGAGCCCTGATCCACAGGCGTGGTTGAACAGGCGCTTAATGCCAGCAGTACGGCTGGCACGCAATAAATTAACTTCATGGCTGGATTTGGCCCTTAGTGCAAGGTACGGGGGGAGGAAAGGATGAACTCCTGGATGAGGACCTCAAAGGGCACACCATTTTCACCTACACATTGATAGCTGCCACGCATGGTGCCAAACGGTGTATTTAAGGGACAGCCACTGGTGTACTCGAAGGTCTCGCCGGGAGCGAGCACCGGCTGTTGTCCCACAACACCCAGGCCACGCACTTCCTGAACCTGCTGATTGTCGTCCGTAATGATCCAGTGACGACTGATAATCTGGGCCGTCTGCTGTCCATTGTTGGTAATCCGTACGGTATAGGCAAACACGTATTGGTTACTCTCGGGCTCGGATTGCTCAGGCAGGTACTGGGGCGTGATTTGCACCTCAATATCGTCAGGCTTCATGATGGATTCCAGGTTACGGCTGTACAAATACGGGGCGCTGCACAGCCCCCCGCTTGAAACTATAATGATGACATATGGCCACGATTTTCGTGATGTCTAATCTTTACGGCACCTATTATGTCCCAAGCCAGCACCACACGTATCGCTCCCAGTATTTTATCGGCTGACTTCGCCCGTCTGGGAGAAGAAGTCCGCAATGTCATTGCCGCCGGAGCCGACTGGGTTCATTGCGACATCATGGACAACCACTTTGTACCCAACCTGACTTTCGGTCCCATGGTCTGTGCTGCGCTGCGCCCCCACACCACCGCTCCCATCGACGTACACCTGATGGTAGAACCCGTAGACGCACTTATCCCTGAATTTGCCAAGGCGGGTGCCGACTACATCAGTTTTCACCCCGAAGCCTCGCGCCACGTGGATCGCACGTTATCGCTGATCCGTGACCACGGCTGTAAGGCCGGCCTGGTGTTCAACCCGGCCACCCCGCTGAACTGGATGGATCATTTGATGGACAAGTTGGATCTGGTCTTGCTGATGTCCGTTAACCCTGGCTTTGGTGGCCAGGCTTTCATCCCCAGCGCCATGGACAAGCTGCGCCAGGCCCGCGCCCGCATTGATGCCTGGACGGCAGAAGGTGGCCAACCCATCCTGCTGCAAATCGACGGCGGTGTGAAAGTGGACAATATCGGGGCCATTCGTGCTGCCGGTGCTGACACCTTTGTGGCCGGTTCCGCTATTTTTGGCCAGCCCGACTACGCTCAGGTCATCCGCGACATGCGTGCTCAAATCGCTTTGGCAGAGCAAGCTTAAGTGCAATGCCCGGCCCGCCAACAGGCAGGGCCGCTGCAAATCCCAGCCACCTTATCTACTGCAGCATCGTACTGCGGTTGTAGCAGCCTTGCTGCATCGTATTGTCTGGCCGACGGCGCTCCACAAACAAGGCATTACCCTGCACCCGTTTGGCCTGCGCCTTGGCTGAACTGGCCAGCTCCGCAATTAAAGAGCCCGAATACAATTCGGGCTCTTCAACAGTAACGACACCTAAAGACAGGCTCACAAGCGGGTGAAACACCAGCACACCCTGGCGGTTCTCAGCCAAATAACCGCCTGCTTGCCGGTGCTCCATTCGATACAAGGACTCCAGCTCTTTTTCCAGCTCGTCCAAAATACCTTGGCAGCGCTCAGCCCAATCCGGGCTGGTAAACACCAAAATAAAATCATCTCCCCCCACATGACCCACAAAGTCCATGCGCGCAACGGCATATCGAGTAAAGAGCTCTGCCATGGAACGCAGTAACTCATCTCCTTTGCGATAGCCGTATAAGTCGTTATAGGGTTTGAAATGGTCCAGGTCCGCGTAACATACGGCAAAGCTCTGTCGATTACGCAACAAACCCTCTATATGCTCATCAATGGGCACATTGCCCGGCAATTGCGTCAATGGATTGGCATAGCGGGCCGTCATAATCTGAATCTGCGTAATTTCACGCATGAGCTCCACACTGGAGCCCAGGCCCAAATATTCATCCGCACCGGTGATGATGAACCCATCACTCAGGGCCTCGCCCTCGCCCTGCGTCATCAAGGTGCCCAGCTCCAGCAGACTGGTATCGCAGTCCACAATCAATGGCGGCGTTTCAATAAACAAGGAGCATGGCTTATTACCATACAGTTCGCGGTGATAAGGACGTGCCAATTGGTCGTAAAGCTGACTACGACGCAAAATCCCCGTTGGCCTGTCGCCCCGCAACAAAGCCACCGCACTCAAATCAGGGCGGCTTTGAAAGAGTTCATAAACGCGATTGGTCGGAGTGTGGTCCGGAACAGCCGGCGCCGCACGCAGCAAACGCCGCACACTCATCGAATCCCGGCCCTGCACTTGGCGCTGGGCCCGCACGGTGGAAGGGCCAAACAAAGCAGCCTGGGCCGGTTCCAATTGAGGGGGAGGGTTGGGTTGGGGCCGACACAGCAAATAACCTTGGCCGCAGGTCACACCCAAATAACGCAAGGTGCGCAATTCCGCCCCAGTTTCAATTCCTTCGGCAATCACAATAGAGTGCGCGTGATTGGCAATATCGCAAATGGAGCGCACCAACTGCTGCTTGAGCACATCGGTATCAATATCGCGCACAAAATATTTGTCGATTTTGACGTATTCGGGCCGCAACTCGGACCACAAACGCAGCGAGGCATAACCTTCGCCCAGATCATCAATCGCAAACTGCAGGCCTTCTTTTCGATATAGCTCAATTGCCTGATTCAAATAATCGTAGCTGTCGGTGCGCTCGGACTCGGTCAGCTCGACCACCACGCGGCTCCAATCAATACCATCGAGTTGTGGCATGCCTGTACGCGGTTCAATGCGGGCCGAGGGCAACAGCCCCATCACGACATCCGGACTGGAATTCAGAAACAGTTTGCCGGCCAAACCCTGCTGGTTAAAGCTATTGACCAAAGTATGGCAACATAGCTCTTCCAGATCCCATAAGCGCCCGCACTGTCGGGCAGCGTCAAACAAGGCTAGGGGCGAATAAAAACTGGTGTCCTTCGGACCTCGAATCAAACCCTCGTAACCCAGAATCAAGCCAGACTGCAGATCTACAATAGGCTGAAACACGGGCGTAACTTGTTTTTCTAAGAGAATCTGATGAAATGTCTCGAACATCATTCTTCCGCTCCTAGGGCCTTTCTGAACAGACCATCGAAAGCCAATCTTGTACCAAAATACGGTTTGCTCACTAAATTGATAAGCCCGCGCGCAGTAAGGAGCTTTAACATGATGAATCAAACGAAATGAAAACTCGATTTTCCGGAAACTATTTCTGCTCGACCTTAACAGGAATTTGACAATATTTTGTCACAAGCTCGCTACAAAAAGATGAATATTTGCTCTGTACTGTTTGATTTGGATGGCACCCTTCTGGACACCATTCCTGATTTGGCCTCGGCATGTAATGCCATGCGCATTGACCTGGGTTTGCCTGCGCTCCCCGAGGAGCGTATCGCCACTTTCGTGGGTAAAGGCTCGGAAAATCTGGTCCGGCGCGCCTTGACAGACCTGCCAAATCCCCCCGCCCACTACACCCAGGCATTGGAATCATTTTATTACCATTACCAATTGTGTAATGGCCAACACAGCCGCCTGTATCCCGGTGTACTAGAAGGATTGAACGACTTTAAAAGCCAGGAGTTGCGTCTGGCTGTCGTCACCAACAAGCCTGAACAATTTGCGCGCCCCTTGCTGGAACAAACTGGCTTAAGTCCCTATTTCGAGCTGATTGTGGGCGGCGATACCTGCCCGCGCAAAAAGCCCGATCCCATGCCTTTTCTATACGCCTGCGAGCAAATGAAACTCGCTGCTGAACAAGCTTTGGTCATTGGGGACTCCATGAATGATGCCCAGGCAGCACGCGCAGCGCATATCCCCGTACTGTTGGTGCCCTACGGCTATAACGAAGGCAAGGATGTGCAAACCCTGGATTCCGATGGTATAGTTGCCTCTATTGCCGACGCCGCCATTTGGCTGCGCAACAAAAGCAACCCCATATTTACGTCATAAAATTCATGTCTACTCGCACTCACGCATCCACAATCTACGGCGCTTATTGGCGCTGGTGGCGTTCGTGTATCGGGTAGATATAACCTTGAAGTCTGGCGTCCCTGCAAAGTAGTACACAGCGGACCGCCTCCAGGAAAATAAGCCCGGTAATCACAACGACCGGGCTTTTTTTTGTTTCTGTCCGGCTCGTCGTACCCACTGACCCTCGAGATCCCAATGACAGAAATAGAATTCAATGCCCTAGCAGCAGAAGGCTTTAACCGCATTCCCCTGATTGCGGAAACCTACGCCGACCTGGATACGCCCCTGTCGATTTATCTGAAACTGGCGCACAACGGCCCTGAAGGGGGGCGTTACAGTTGCCTGATGGAATCGGTTGTGGGCGGCGAGCAATTCGGTCGCTATTCCTTTATTGGCTTGCCCGCCCGTACCGTGATCCGCAGCTATGGCCGCCATACCCAAGTGCTGCACGATGGCAAGGTTGTCGAAACAGCCGAAGGCGATCCACTGGAATTTATCGAGCAATTTCAGGCTCGTTTCAAAGTCGCCCTGCGCCCTGGCCTGCCCCGCTTTGCAGGTGGCCTGGCCGGTTACTTCGGCTACGACACCGTGCGCCACATCGAACCGTCTCTGGGCCCGAACCATAAACCCTTCCCTGCCGATCAGGAAGAAGGCGTGCCGGACATCATGTTGCTGCAAGTGGACGAGCTGGTGATTGTGGATAATCTGGCTGGCCGCACTTACCTGCTGGTCTACGCGGACCCGGCCCAGCCCGAAGCCTACGTACTGGCCAAGCGCCGTCTGAAAGAGCTGCGTGAAAAGCTGCGCTCACCCGTGGTGATCCCTTACGCCTACGCCAGCATGCAAACCGAATGCGAGCGCGACTTCAACAAAGAGGATTACCTGAAGGCTGTCGCCCGCGCCAAGGACTACATTGCGGCAGGGGATCTGATGCAAGTGCAGATCGGCCAGGTCATCACCAAGCCTTTCCGCGACTCGCCCCTGTCCCTGTATCGCGCCCTGCGTTCGCTGAACCCATCGCCCTACATGTACTTCTGGAACTTCGACGACTTCCAGGTTGTGGGCGCATCGCCAGAAATCCTGGTGCGTCAGGAAGAACACCGCCAGGATGGTCGCAACCATGAGCGCGTCACGATTCGTCCTCTGGCCGGCACCCGCAAGCGCGGAGCCACACCTGAAGCCGATGCCGCGCTGGCCGCCGAGCTCAAGTCCGATCCCAAAGAGCGCGCTGAACACCTGATGCTGATCGATCTGGCCCGTAACGATATTGGCCGCATCGCCAAAACCGGCACGGTTCAAGTAACGGACACCATGGCGATCGAACGTTACTCGCACGTGCAGCACCTGGTCTCCAACGTCTGCGGTGAACTGCAAGACGGCATGAGCCAAATGGATGTACTGCGTGCCTCCTTTCCCGCTGGCACCCTGACCGGTGCCCCCAAGGTGCGTGCCATGGAAGTGATTGATGAACTGGAGCCCGTACGCCGTGGTGTATACGGTGGTGCGGCCGGCTACTTGAGCTACTCAGGCGAGATGGATCTGGCTATTGCGATCCGCACCGGCGTCATCAAGGACGGCATGCTCTATGTGCAAGCCGCTGCCGGTGTTGTAGCCGACTCCGATCCCGAAAAAGAATGGCAAGAGACCGAGGCCAAGGCACGTGCGGTTATCCGCGCGGCCGAACAAGTGCAATTCGGTCTGGACGAACCTATTTAATCGCCTGACTGCCCCCCTTTCTTGCCGGAGTATTCCCATGCTGTTCATGCTCGATAACTATGACTCGTTTACCTACAACCTGGTCCAGTATTTTGGAGAACTGGGTCAGGAGGTAGTGGTACGACGCAACGACCAAGTCACTCTTGAAGAAATTGAAGCCCTGAATCCCAGCCATCTGTGCGTCTCGCCCGGCCCCAAATCCCCTGCGGATGCGGGCCTGTCGGTTGCACTGATCCAGCACTTTGCCGGCAAGCTACCGATTCTGGGCGTCTGCCTGGGTCACCAAGCAATCGGGCATGCTTTTGGTGCCCGCATTATTCGTGCGCAGCAAATCATGCATGGGAAAGTCTCCCCGATTACCCACCATGGCACGGACGTATTTGGCAACTTGCCCTCGCCCTTTAACGTCACCCGCTACCACTCCCTGGCCATCGAGCGCAACAGCCTGCCCGATTGCCTGGAAGTCACCGCGCAAACCGAAGACGGCGAAATCATGGGCATACGTCACCGTGAATTGCCTATTTATGGCGTGCAGTTTCACCCCGAATCGGTGCTCAGCGAGCATGGCCACGCCTTACTGAAGAACTTTCTGGACCTTTAAATCATGAACACCATCACTCCTACCGAAGCACTGGTGCGCTGTATCGAACACCGGGAAATCTTCCACGACGAAATGCTGCATTTGATGCGCATGCTGATGCGCGGCGAAATGTCGCCCCAGATCTCGGCTGCCTTGCTGATGGGCCTGCGCGTAAAAAAAGAAAGCGTCGGTGAGATTTCTGCCGCCGCCCAGGTGATGCGCGAATTTGCCACCCCCGTCATTACACCGAACCCGGACGAACTGCTGGATATGTGCGGGACAGGTGGCGACGGCTCCAATACCTTCAACATCTCCACGGCTTCCATGTTTGTGGCTGCCTCCGTAGGGGTGAAAGTAGCCAAGCACGGCAACCGCAGTGCGTCTTCCTCGTCCGGCAGTGCAGACGTGCTGGAAGCCCTGGGGGTGAACCTGACTTTCTCGCCCGAGCAAGTGGCGCAAAGTATTGCCGACACCAATATCGGCTTTATGTTTGCCCCTGCTCACCACGGAGCCATGAAAAACGTGGCCGCCGTGCGCAAAGAACTGGGCGTGCGCACCATTTTCAATATTCTGGGCCCCCTGACCAACCCGGCCGGAGCAACCAACCAGCTGATGGGCGTCTTTCACCCCGACCTGGTGGGGATTCAGGTCCGCGTCATGCAACGCCTGGGCGCCAAACACGTATTGATCGTACACGGCAAGGACGGCATGGATGAAGCCTCTCTGGGTGCGGCCACCCTGGTAGGCGAACTGAAAGACGGCCAGGTGAGTGAATACGAAATTCACCCCGAAGACTTTGGTATGGCGATGACCTCCAACCGCAGCATTCGCGTCTCCAGCAAAGAGGAATCCGCCGTCATGATTATGGAAGCCCTCAATAACCAAGAGGGGACGGCTCGTGATATCGTGGGCCTCAACGCTGGTTTGGCCATCTATGCCGCCAACCACGCTGACTCCATTGAACAAGGCCTGCGCATGGCTTTTGAGGCCATTGCCAACGGTGCCGCACGCGAAAAACTCGAACAATTCCGTGCCTATACAAGGAATTTACATCCATGAACGACATTCTGGCCAAGATCCTCGACACCAAAAGAGCTGAAGTCGTCACCGCCCGCCAACTGCGTAGCGAGTCCGATCTGCTGCGCGAAGCGAAGAACCGGAACGACCTGCGCGGCTTTGCCAGCGCCATTGAAGACAAAATTGCTCAAGGCAAGCCTGCCATTATTGCGGAAGTCAAAAAGGCCTCCCCGTCCAAGGGTGTGATCCGTGCCGACTTCAACCCCACGGAAATTGCTTCCAGCTACGCCGCCCACGGCGCGGCCTGCCTGTCGGTGCTGACCGATATTCAATATTTCCAGGGTTCTTACGACCACCTGCGTCAGGCCCGCGCGGTATGCGCGCTGCCCGTACTGCGCAAAGATTTCATTATTGACCCCTACCAGATCATCCATGCCCGCGCCATGGGTGCCGACTGCATCTTGCTGATCGTCGCCGCGCTGGAGCAGGATCAACTGATGGAATACGAAGAAATGGCCCACGAACTGGGCATGGACGTACTGGTTGAAGTGCATGACCGCGCCGAGCTGGATATTGCCTTGCAAATGAAAACCAGCCTGCTGGGTATCAATAACCGTAATCTGCGCACCTTTGAAACCAGCACTCAGAATACCCTGGACCTGCTGCCCTTCATTCCTAGCGAAAAACGCGTTGTGACCGAAAGCGGTATCCACACTATTGAAGACGTGGCCCTGATGCGTGAAAACCAGGTGCAAGCCTTCCTAGTGGGTGAAGCTTTCATGCGTGAACCTGATCCGGGCGTCGCCCTGCAAAACCTGTTCTTCGGTCAACCTGCATGAGCTCCACCGCTTGCCCTCTGTGCGCCTTGAAACCCGATCAATTGTTATGGTCGGGTGCAGGGCTGCAGGTGCTGGCTGTCTCAGACAGCCCGTTTCCCGGCTATACACGGGTGATCTGGCAAGATCACGTGGCTGAAATGACAGATCTGTCTGACGCGCAGCGGCAGCACCTTATGGCGGCGGTCTATGTAGTTGAACAGACACAACGCGAGCAGTTGGGAGTCACCAAGATCAATCTGGCCCAATTCGGGAATCAGGTGCCGCATCTGCACTGGCACATCATCCCACGCTGGACGGACGACCCTTTCTTTCCGGACTCGGCCTGGTCGCCCGCCCCCGCACGCACAGAAGAACAAAAACAAGGCTGGGCTTCCCACGAAGAACGCCTGCTTGAGCAAGTCAGCCAGTATCAGCAGGCACTGTGTACTGCGCTAAAAGCACGATTCAAGCACTAAACCCGCTATTCAAGAAGTACCCGCTGGCCTATGAAAAGGCAGCGGGTATTTTTGTGCCTCCCCAAAAAAAGAGACGGCGCACAATAACTGGCAAGCACGCCGCCCATCCATAAGGCGCACTGACGCGTTATTGCACCGACAAGAGCAAGCCTGCTCTTGCGCTACTTACTCGCAAACCACATAAACTGCTTGCTTGGCATGGTCATAGCCACCTCTTTGCGCTTGAGAGCCCGGCCTTCTCGCCGTCACACACCCTCCACATCAGAACGATACGGGCAAGCCGCGTCCTGCAACCTCCTTCCGACAAGATCGCTGCTCTTGTCACTTCAAGCACAGAATTAACCTAGATCAAGCCTAGGCGACAATCGTCTGGCCCCACCAAAAACCACCATATATAGTGTCGTAAATCCTAAAAATCACTACATATAGTTTTTGGCGAAAAATATGGCTACCCAGGAAACCGCATCGCGTCCAACTGCTCAGCTGGATATCATCCGCTCCATTACTGAATATCTGGACCGCCAGGACTGGCGCGTCCAGGCCAATGCCAACCAGGGTTACTCGCTGGGCGGACTGATTCTGAACAGCTCGGGCAAGATGATTGCCAACTACTGGCTCAGCCATGTGTACCCCGAAGCCATCGGCCAGGCACACCGTCAGGCCGACCTGCATATCCACGATCTGGACATGCTCTCGGGCTACTGCGCCGGCTGGTCCTTGCGCACTTTCCTGAATGAAGGGCTCAATGGCGTACCCGGAAAAATCGAATCCGGCCCACCGCAGCATCTAAGCAGTGCAGTTGGCCAGGTCGTCAATTTTCTGGGCACCCTGCAAAACGAATGGGCTGGCGCCCAGGCTTTCAGCTCCTTTGATACCTATATGGCACCCTTCATCCGCAAGGACGACCTGAACTACAAGCAGGTGCGCCAATGCATGCAGGAGCTGATCTACAACCTGAACGTACCCTCACGCTGGGGTACGCAGACGCCCTTTACCAATCTGACCTTTGACTGGGTATGTCCGGACGACCTGCGCGAGCAAGTGCCGCAAATCGGTGGCGTAGAAATGCCGTTTTGCTACGGGGATCTGCAAGCCGAAATGGACATGATCAATCAGGCCTATATCGAAGTCATGAGCGAGGGCGATGCCCGTGGCCGTGCCTTCACCTTCCCGATCCCCACCTACAACATCACCCGGGATTTTGACTGGCACAGCCCCAATGCCGAGCGCCTGTTTGCCATGACGGCCAAATATGGCCTGCCCTACTTCCAGAACTTCATTAACTCTGAACTGGAACCCAATATGATCCGCTCCATGTGCTGCCGCCTGCAACTGGATCTGCGTGAACTACTCAAACGCGGCAATGGTTTGTTTGGCTCTGCCGAGCAGACCGGCTCCCTGGGAGTGGTCACCCTGAACTGCGCCCGCCTGGGGTATCAGTATCCAGGTGATGAAGCAGGCCTGTTTGCCCGCTTGGATGAACTGCTGGAAATGGGCCGCGACAGCCTGGAAATCAAGCGTACCGTGATTCAGCAGCATATGGACCAAGGGCTGTTTCCCTACACACGCCGCTATCTGGGCACCTTGCGTAATCACTTCTCCACACTGGGAGTGAACGGCATTAACGAGATGATCCGCAACTTTACCCAGGACAAGCAGAATCTTTGCACGCCGTGGGGACACCGCTTTGCCCTGCGTTTGCTGGATCACATTCGGGCGCGCATGGTGGAATTTCAGGAAAGTACCGGCCACCTGTACAACCTGGAAGCCACCCCTGCCGAGGGCACCACCTACCGCTTTGCCAAAGAGGACCGCGCCCGCTGGCCCGACATTCTGCAAGCAGGCACCGAGCACATGCCCTACTACACCAACTCCTCACAGTTGCCGGTAGGCTTTACCGAAGACCCCTTCGAGGCATTGGAACGACAAGACGAGTTGCAAGGCAAATACACCGGCGGCACCGTGCTGCACCTGTACATGACCGAGGCCCTGTCCAGCACCGATGCCTGCCGTAATCTGGTGCAACGAGCCTTGAACCGCTTTTCCTTACCCTACATCACCGTCACACCTACTTTTTCCATCTGCCCTAAACATGGCTATCTGTCTGGAAAACATGAGTTTTGCCCGCATTGCGACAGCGAATTGCTGGCTAACAAGATAGCTCAGGCCAGGGTCGAAACTGACGCTCAAAACGACGCGGGCGCGGAAACCTCAATGCGGTCGCAGGCAGCAACACCGACACCGACACCGACACCGACACCGACACCGACACCGACACCAATCCATTAAATCCGATCTCTTCGAACAGATCCTTTTTGCCAAGACCAGCTAAACCCAACCCACTTAGCTCAGCGAAAGCCAGATTCTTCACTTTCCTCAGCATGTATCTACACAACCCACCTCTTGGCACACACCTTGGCTAGTCACATCCGCTTAGCGTGACGGCCCTTTTTATCCAGGGAGTTACTCATGAACACCGACACCATCACTCTTGAAGATTGCGAACGCCAGCCCTGCGAAATCTGGACACGCGTCATGGGCTATCACCGCCCCATGTCATCCTTCAATATTGGCAAGCAAGGCGAATTTCATGAGCGCCGCTACTTCACCGAAGCCAGCGCCTCTGTAAGCAGCACTGGCCCCAATCTGTAAAAATCTGGTTAAGTGACATGATTTACGCCACGCGCCATCTTTACCCGGCCAAGCCTGCTCGCAAAGAGGCATTGAAAGTGGGCGGCTGCACCCCTTTCTCGGCTACGGATTACCCCGGCCAGTTAGCCGCTGTCATCTTTGTGCAAGGCTGTCCCTGGCACTGTGGCTACTGCCATAACCCTCACTTGCAAGACCGCAGGCCAAACAGTGCTATTGATTGGAACGCCTTGCTGGATTTTCTGAATCGCCGCGTCGGCCTGCTGGATGCCGTGGTCTTTAGCGGTGGCGAACCCACACTGGACCTAGCCCTGGGTTCCGCTATACGCGCAGTGCGTAGACTAGGTTTCAAAATCGGTTTACACACAGCAGGCACACATCCAGCCAGGTTGCTGGAAGTCCTGCCGTGGGTAGACTGGATAGGTCTGGATATCAAAGCCGAGTTTCAACACTACGACGCCATCACGCAACGCAGTAATAGTGCGGCGGCGCCGCTACGCAGCTTGCAGTTGCTGCTAAACGAGGATGTCCTGTTTGAATGCCGCAGCACCATTCACCCCCAGCTGCATAGTCCAGTATCGGTACTGGCTTTGGGGCAACACTTGCATGATTTGGGCGTACAGCGCTATGCCGTACAGATTTTCCGCAAGCAAGGCTGTAATGATGATTTCCTGAATGAAACTGGGCAGGCCTCTCAGGCCTACCCAGGAACAGAGGTCTTGCAAAACCTGCAGAAGCTGTTTCCGCATTTTGAAGTGCGGCGCTCTTAAGAGAGAGTTATGAAGAGGCAGGCGTACGAATCGGGCGGCGCAGCACATCCTGTAAAGCCGCTTTCCCCTGCTTAATCACCGCACGCGGATGCAGAATGTCGGGGTCCAAGGCGTCCAGAGTGTTTTTCACCATCAGGCCCAGCTCCGTATCACCTTCAATCGATAAACGTCGATTGAAGAACAAGGTATCCGGATCTTCCTGCCGCTGTAAAAGCTGATAAAACGCCCAAAGATCTGCTTTCAGAATCAGATCCGGACTCTGCGCGCGCGCAGACAAAGGGTAAAAAGCGCCCTGACGCCAGGTGTAGTCAAACGCCAAACCAGCATCCGCCACTTGTATGCGTAAAGCCCGGCCTTCCAGTCGCTCCGCAATATCAGCAGGCAAGTGCGGACGCATCAGCACGTTCAAACCCGTACAAAACAAGCGGGAGCCGGGCCAAGGGGGCAAGCGGCTTAAAACACCAGCCACCACAGCGGGCAAACGAGGAGTCGTCATTTCATTCACTCTTGCATCCTTCCCTTAAAAACGCTCGGACACCGGCGCCACCCATTCAAGACCGGGACGACCATGCCAGAAACCGTTGCAGGCTTTAGCGGGCAGTAAAGGCAGCATGTCCTCGTGGGCATCCGCCGCTTGGATACGTCCTTGCACGACATCCTTAAACAAATGCACCACCGCATCCATATGTTGAGACTGCGGACTCAAGCGCAGCATGTCCACACCCAAGTCGCGCAAATCCTGTATCTGCTCCAGCAAGGTGTACACCCAGGCAGATTGAGTCTGAATACCGTTGATCGTCAAGAATCCCTGCCCTTCACGGGTTTCCAGCAACAGGCCATCGGGATAGTCCATGCACACGTACTGGCAATTATCCTTAGGCAAGTTGCGGTTACGTGCGGCAAAGCAACGAGCCGAAAAAGCCAGAGGTAAACGCCCGAAGGCGAAGACTTCGGTTTCCAAACCAGCAGGCCTGTCTTGCTGCAGTTGTGCCAATCCCGCACGCCCCATTTCCAGGGGCATCACCCAGCGCACAGCGCCTTGAGAGGCAATCAAATCCAGCACCGGCCCGTTATAAACATTCAAAAAAGGGCCGGCGACAAAGTCCCGGCCCTGCATCAAACGTACTGCACCCATATCATTGGCTTCGACCAGATAATCGGCCTGCTCGGTGACCTTGCGTAGCGTATTCACGTCCCGCCCGGACTCCAGCAGAACCTGGCTGGACAGAACCGGCACTTTGCCGGCCTGGGCCAGCATCTGGGCAATATCCAGCCAATCATCCAGTCGTAGCTCGTGACGGCGTGAACATACGGTTTCGCCCAGATACACCACCTCTACCGGCCAATCGCAGGCCGACTCATAAAACTGCATGGTGGCAACACGGGACCAGTAGTACTGCAAGGGGCCTAAAGATAATTTCATGTTTGAGCCTCCCATGCTCTACTTCCAGGGCCGAGAATAGGCACCCAGCGTATGTTGCTGCCCTTCGGCCAATTTGTTCAAAGCCCCCATCCAGGCTGGATGAACGGAATAACGGGCTGGCGTGGATTTGGCCGAGTCAATGGCTTGACGCCAAACCTGGGTAACTTGAGCCACATAAGCCGGGCTGCGCTGTCGGCCTTCAATCTTGATTGCGCTAACACCCGCCGCCAGCAACTGTGGCAACAAGGACAAGGTATTCAGACTGGTGGGCTCTTCCAGGGCGTAATAGTTTTCGCCCGCCACATCAAAGCGCCCTTTGCATAAAGTAGGGTAAGCCGCGTTCTCGCCATCCTGATAACGGTCGATCAACACACCATTCAAACGTGATTCCAGGCCCTGATCAGTTTGTTCCCAACGCACATGCCCGGCGGGAGAACAGACTCCATGCGTATTGGGCGATTCACCGGTGGCATAGGAGGACAAGGCACAACGGCCCTCCACCATCACGCACAAGCTGCCAAAACCAAAAACTTCAACCTGAACAGGGACCTGCTCACAGACCTGTTCCACTTGGGCCATGGACAAGACACGCGGCAAGACCACACGCTGAATACCAAAGTTCTGGTGGTAATACTTGATGGCTTCCGGGTTGGTGGCTGAGCCTTGCACCGACAAGTGCAAGCGCAAATTAGGATGTGTCTGGCTGGCATACGCCATCAAACCAGGGTCTGCCATGATGACTGCATCGACCTGAGCCTGGGCAGCCCGGTCCACCGCGTCGCGCCACTGCTGCCAGGCATTGGGTTGCGGATAGGTATTAAGAGCCAGCAAAACCTTGCGGCCGCGCTGATGTGCGTAATCGATCCCTTGTGCAATCGCCTGCGCATCAAAATTAAGCCCGGCGAAATTCCGGGCATTGGTGGCATCCCGAAACCCCAAGTAAACACTATCGGCGCCGTTATCAATCGCCGCTTTCAAGGCAGGCAGGCTGCCTGCAGGACAAACCAATTCCATCTGCGGGTTATCGGACGCGGCTAAAGCCGTGGACGCAGTATTCATGACATTCCCCGATCAGCAATCTGGCCAGGGCGAATCCTGGCTCGACAAGACCACCACTATGCCTGCTCTGAAATGAAGGGGCCTTAACGCATATCAAATTCTTCCCACCTCCTGACCCTCGGCAAACAAGTCCCACTTTGCCTGCGCCATCGGCGGTCAGAATAGTCCACAATGCTTTTCAAGCCTTTCGTGCTGGAGTTTTGATGACACAGACTGAGATCACACTGGATACTCGCGGCCTGCCCGCACCCGAGCCCATGGAGCATTGCCTGGAAGCCCTGGCCGAACTGGCCCCCACCCAGGCTTTGCTCATGTGGCTGGATAGAGAGCCCTTCCCTTTATATGAAATTCTGCGGCGCAGTGGCTTCAAGTATCAAGGCACACACCAAGAAAACGGCTTTCGGCTCATCATCCGCAGGAACTAAATCTATGCAACGCGCTTTATCGCTGGATCAATCGCCCTCTTTGTCCCTGACCTTGCCCCTGTTTGCGAACGTCCCTTTTTTTGGACTGCTGGCTGCCTTGCTGGCGCTCTATAGCGGACCGGAATTGTTCAACTCCCGCTGGCACCCGGCTACCTTGGCCTTGACCCACGCCTGGACCTTGGGGATCGTGGGCAGCGCCATGTTTGCCTCTTTGACGCATATTTTGGCGGTGGCCTGTAATGTGCGTATTCAGGTATCAAGCGGTCGGGCTCTGGTTTTCTGGAGCTTGCTCAGCGTCGGCACACTGCTCCTGATGACAGGCTTCCTTAGCTGGCAAAGCTGGACATACAAGCTGGCGGGCATTTGCCTGGCTCTTGCTCTGGGAGGCTATCTGCTGACGGTCATGCTGGCCTTGTGGCACTCTCGGCGCGACGTCTTTCGCGGAGCCAAAGAGATCGTCGCCCCTATCCGACTGGCTTTGCTGGGGCTGTTGCTGACTGTCTTGACCGGACTGGCCATGCTGGTTGCGCTGGCAAGCGAACAAGCCGTCGCCAATCTACTGAACCTGCACATGATGATGGGTCTGGCCGCCTGGGCAGGCTTACTACTGCTTGCCATGTCATTCCAGTTGCTGCCCATTTTTCAAATCACCGAGCTTTACCCTGCCCCCTTGGTGCGTTGGCTACCTTGGGTTGTCAGCGCGTTGCTGATCGCGCAGTGGGCCTTGGCCTCTTTGCCTGGCTCCTGGCTACCTGTGCGTGATCTGGTCACCTACCTGATCTTCCTAAGCTACGGTTTATGGGCAGTGATCACTTGGGCGCGGCTCTGGCAACGCAAGCGTCCAACAGCAGGAGCCAGCACCTTGTTCTGGTATAGCTCCTTAAGCAGCCTGTTGATTGCTGTACTTCTGAACTTCTGGACTCACAACCCCGCCGCTTCCAACACAGAACTGGCGATAGGAGTGTTGCTTATTATGGGAGCCTTAGGTTCCGTAGTGTGTGGAATGCTCTATACCATCGTACCCTTTCTGCTTTGGCGCGAGGCACAAAAGCATGTCAGCATGGACACCGATAATACCGAGCACACACGCGCCCTCTTGCGCTTCATCCCCAAGACTGCCAACTACATCCCCGCATCCACCGCCCGAGCTCACTGGGCTTTGCATAGCCTAAGCCTGGCGCTTTGGACCGGTGCAAGCTTGGGTATCGAATCTTTCACGTGGATAGCCGCACCTGCCTTGCTACTGTCCTTTGCGATCTTGTCGTGGAATCTCTGGACAGCCTGGCAGCGCTACCGCAATAGCCTACATGCTATCCGCGCATATCAGGCAGAGCACCATATTGCCGCAAAGCCGCACTGTCCAGAATCGTAAAATTACGCCGCTGAACCCGAATCAGATCCCGGTCCATCAAATCACGCAAAGTACGTGACAAATGCTCCGGGGTTAGATTCAGGCGGGAAGCAATCACAGACTTGCCTACCTCTATCTTGAAAGGCACGCCTTCTTCGCCCGGCCACTCTTGCAAAAGATAACTGACTAAACGCTGCACACCATTTTGCAAGGTATAAGCCTCCAGCTCTCCCATCAAACGGTAAAGTCGCTCACTTAAGCCAGCCAGCATCAGACGAGCAACGTCACTGCCTTTGCCCAACTGCTCCATCAGAGTGTCGCGGTTGATATGCAATAACAGAGAATCCACTAATGTCTGGGCCGTCACAATGTAATTGCGCCCCATGAACATCAACGCCTCTCCAAATCCCTCACCTGGGCCTACCAAACGTACAACACGCTCGGCCCCCGTGGACGATACAAATACTAGTTTCACCCGACCATAGACCAGCATATGAAAGCCCAAACAAGGGTCGCCGCTGTGAAATAAAGTCGTTCCACGCAAAGCGTGCACTTCCTGAGTGCCTTTAGCGATAGGCTCCAACTGCTCTGAGGGCAACTCCTTGAATATGGGCAGATGAGCCAATTGAGCCTGTATGCGTTTCCAACGGCCAGGCCCTTCCCCCTGCGCTAGCTTGGTGTCTGATAAATCTTCATTGCTTGCCGGTGAGGCTGTGTCTTGAACCGCCATATCTTTTCCATAAACCAATAGAACCATTGCTAGACTGACACACTCCTTTCCCTCTTGTTCAGATTCGCTCGGCGCCTGATTGATACACGTCAAACGGATAAATCGAGGCATTCAGGAGAAAGTAAAAGGCTGTCAGAACGGTTAGTTCAACATGACTTAAGAACAGATCCAAGCAAGAAGCGGTCAAATTTGACCATGTTAGAGGTAAGGAATATGAGATGGCAGAATTGATTGAAACAAGCGCGTTACCCACATCTTCTTAAATGCTGAATAAGCGCAATCCACCTATCAGGCCTGACAGCTCCGAGACCAGAGGAGGATCGGTAACCGAAACGGGCTGATGGTGATGCAGGTGTGCAGAGCTATCAACAATAGACGCTCCACGCAGCTAGAGTCAGGCAAGCACCATGACGATGGAAGCAATGGCGGGTAACAGCCGTACAGCAGGAAGGAAGATCAGTAACCGAAACGGGCTGATGGTGATGCAGGTGTGCAGAGCTATCAACAACAAACACCCCACGCAGCCAGAGTTAGGCAAGCACCATGACGATAGAAGCGACGGTGGGTAAGCGAACAGAGGAAGGAAGGTAGGTTAAGAAGCGCCCGGAATGAGTTTTTACGGGTGGGATGGAGGGGTGTTGTAGAAGAAGAATGGGGAAGATCCAGCGTCCCCCCAGCCGATAGACCATCAGCTCGATCAAACCACAGGCTTTCTTGGCTCACTGGATGCCAATCCACGTAACTACCCGAGGCAAGCCGAGAAGAAGGGGCGGACAACAGCCGTACAGAAGAAGGAAGGAAGGTGAGGCTGAAGGCTCCGACCTGTATTAGCAGCACCGGATGCTACGCGGCGGAGCTACCCGAGGGGCAAGCCGAAGCAGACACGAGTAAGCCGTACAGAAGAAGAAGGGAGACAAGGTGCCCAGAACGGGCCAGGAGGAAGGAAGGGACGTCCGACCGATGATCGCAGGGATCCGGTCCTTATGCCGCCAGAACACAGCTGGGCAGCCGTGTGTACGTGTGGC